>JAZQCX010000169.1:0-22213 GCA_045546495.1 Acetatifactor sp.
CAGTTTTCACTGATGAAAAGCAGGTTCGTGAAGCAAACATTCGTGAAGTAACCGCTAAGATGGAAGAAGCATTTGCTGATAACGAAGAGTGGTTGGCAATTCTTGGCGAAGCAGTATATCAGTATCAGAAGAAGACCGTACGTAAGATGATCTTAAAGGATCACAAGCGTCCTGATGGCCGTAAGATTGATCAGATTCGTAAGCTGGCTGCAGAAGTAGATATTATTCCTCGTGTACATGGTTCAGCTATGTTTACCCGTGGACAGACTCAGATTTGTAACATTACTACTTTAGCTCCTTTATCAGAGCAGCAGAAACTGGATGGTTTGGATGAGAACGAAGTAGCTAAGAGATATATGCATCACTACAACTTCCCCAGCTACTCAGTAGGTGAAACCAAGGTTTCCAGAGGTCCCGGACGTCGTGAAATCGGACATGGTGCATTGGCAGAAAAGGCATTGGTTCCTGTACTTCCCAGTGAAGAGGAATTCCCTTATGCAATTCGTACCGTATCTGAGACTTTTGAATCAAACGGTTCTACCTCCATGGCATCAACCTGTTCTTCTTGTATGTCATTAATGGCTGCGGGTGTGCCGATTAAGAAGATGGTTGCAGGTATTTCCTGTGGTTTGGTAACCGGAGAAACTGATGATGATTTCGTATTATTAACCGATATTCAGGGTCTGGAAGACTTCTTCGGTGATATGGACTTTAAGGTGACCGGTACTACGGATGGTATTACTGCTATCCAGATGGATATTAAGATTCATGGTTTAACCAGAGAAATCGTAGAAGGTGCTATTGCAAGATGTCGTGAAGCAAGAATCTTCATTATGGACAACTGTATGAAGCCTGCAATTGCAGCTCCCCGTGCAGAAGTTGGACCTTACGCACCTAAGATTATCTCTATTCAGATTGATCCTGATAAGATTGGTGAAGTTGTTGGACAGCGTGGTAAGACTATTAACGAGATTATTGCACGTACCGGTGTTAAGATTGATATTACCGATGACGGTCAGGTATCCGTATGCGGTACCGAGCAGGCTATGATGGACAAGGCTGTTGATATGATTAAGACCATCGTTACCGACTTTGAAGAAGGTCAGATTTTCAAGGGTAAGGTAGTCAGCATTAAGGAATTCGGCGCTTTCATCGAGTTCGCACCCGGCAAAGAGGGAATGGTTCATATTTCCAAGATTGCCAAGGAGAGAATCAATCATGTTGAGGATGTCCTGACTCTGGGCGATATGGTTACCGTTGTTTGCCTTGGTAAGGATAAGATGGGCAGAATCAGCTTCTCCATGAAGGATGTAGCTCAGGTATAATATCTAAGTGAATACAAAATGGCTGTAAATCCAAGAGACCGCAGTTTGCGGTCTCTTTTTGCATTAGTGCTATCGCTGAAAGGTGGTTTGTGGTATACTTGAAGTCGGTGGTGGAGGTAACGGTTATGGTAGATTTGAAGGAATTGCAGGCACAGGTATATGCAAATAAAGTGGCTCACGGTTTTAACACGAAAAACGTGGAATTTGAATTTTGTCTGGCATACGGTGAGATGGCAGAGGCTTATCAGGCGTATTTGAAAAAGAAAGATGATTTGGGAGATGAACTTGCGGATGTGGCAATCTATTTGCTTGGGCTTGCCGAGATTCTGGGAATTGATTTGGAGCAGGAGATTTTGAGGAAGATTGAGAAAAACAGCAAACGCGTATACAAGAAAGTGAACGGCGTAAATATAAAAATCGAAGGATAAATTATTGAACAGGGAGGTAAGAAGCAAAATGAAAAAGGTACGCATTATATCTTTAGTATTTTTTGTGCTTACGACAGTTGTAAGCGTGGATTTGCTGATTAATTTGTTGGGGTCTTTGATTCCGGCAATGAACGATGGAATCGGGGTACATAGTGTTGTTGTGTGGGGGAATTTGTACTTTGGCGATAACAATTGGTCGTTGGAAAGGTTTTATGATGCCTTTGTAATCAGCGCATTAATATGGCTTGTTATACTGGTGGAGAATGTGGTGCTGACAATTCTGGATATATTAAAGAAATAGCGGCAGTTCCCGGAAAACGTCAATTTTTGTGGGAAATAAAGTGTCATTGCCAGTCCGGTAGGGATATGATATGATGAATTAAAGCATTTAAATTCTATTCCGCATTTGTGGCAAGTCTGCCATGTCTTACATTCTTTGTCTTAGGATTTCAGAACTTCAATGCTTTCAATACCAATCAACAAAGCAGTGAGGATGCTCGAAATCAAGAGGGAACTGACATGGAAAGTATGTATTAGCCGGCTGTTTTTAGGAAGTCGGTAAAAGCACCGGAGTCTGAGAAGGTACTTTCCGGGAACGATTTTGGAACAGGCAGAACGGACGGGCGGTTATCGGATATGAGAGCTTCCTCCTGCGTCAAGGGCGTAGGCCTGAAGGAGGATAACCATGAAAAACGAAGAAACAAAAGTAGCAAAGAAAACAGAGGGAACAAACAAAACGGCATCAAAGGTGCAACGCAACTATAAGGATACAGTTTTTCGAATGCTGTTCTCGGACAAGAGGGAGCTGTTACAGCTTTATAACGCAGTCAACGATACCCGGTATGAAAATCCGGAGGAGCTTATTGTTACGACATTGGAAAACGCCGTATATATGTCGGTGAAAAATGACATTTCCTGTGTGGTGGATATGAAACTTAACTTGTATGAGCATCAGTCCACGGTAAACCCCAATATTCCCCTTAGGGATTTAGATTATGTTTCACGGACTTATTCGCGATTGTATAAGGATATGGATATTTATTCTGCCAGGGTTATCCGACTGCCTAATCCGAAATTTATTGTTTTTTATAACGGAGAGGATGTCCAGCCTGCAGTGCGGAAGCTTAGACTGTCGGATGTGTTTGTACATGAGGAAGAGAATCCGAGCCTTGAGCTTGTAGTGACCCAGATAAATATTAACAAAGGGTACAATGAGGAATTGCTGGAAAAGTGTGAAACTTTAAAAGAATATGTTCAGTATGTGGAGCGTGTCCGGGAATACCAGCGGGAGCAGTCCTTAGAAGAAGCGGTGAACAGAGCAGTTGAGGAATGCATCAGAGAAGGGATACTTTCAGACTTTTTAAAAAGAAATAAAGCGGAGGTAATCAGTATGAGTATATTTGAGTATGATGAAAAACTGCATGAAAAGACGCTTTTGGAAATCGGTCGGGAAGAGGGAATGCAAGAAGGCTTGCAGCAGGGAATACAACAGGGAATACAGCAAACTGTAAGTGTACTAAAAAGCTTAGATCACACCGATGAAGTAATCATTCAAAAGCTTATGGAAACTTATCATATGAGTGGAGAAGAGGCGAAGAAGCTTTTGCGTGAGAATTAGAGGAGAAATACTATTATGGAAGACGATAGAGATATCTGGGAAAAACTATATTTGAAGGCAAAGGAACAATATCATCCGGAAGAGGTTTCGCCTTTTGTGTATGCGCATCACGTTGTTTGCGCTTTGGAAAGCGAGAGCGGGGAAATCTTTACGGGATTTTGTATTGAGAGCTGTAGTGGTGTACTGGATTTGTGTGCGGAGAGAACAGCAGCCCTAAATATGTACATAAACAGCGGACAGACCGTCGTTAAGAGACTGATTGCATTTCGGGACAAGGCACCTTTCGGCGAGGGAAGCGGTATGCCCTGCGGTGCGTGCAGGGAGTTCTTTATGCAGCTGAATTTGAAAAATAAGGACATGGAGATTATGGTGGACTATGAAAAAAGAGAGACAGTGACCTTGGAAAAGCTGCTTCCCGACTGGTGGGGAATGTATCGGTATAAAGAGACAGAGTCGAATAAATGAGTTGTACCGGTGTGCCGGAATAGGTGTATGTGTTGGACATGGAAGTGCTGTATGGAAGAAATATTGAGGAACCATGTGGTTGAAGTAAAAAATTGTAAGAATGAATGGAGGGAGTGTAGGAAATGGAAAACTTAATGGAATTACTGAAAACAAGACGTACCTATCGCAGATTTAGGCAGGAGGAAATTGCCGGGGGAATCGTGGACGAAATCCTTACGGCAGCCAGAGTGGCTTCCAGTGCCATGAACAAGCAGCCTTTAAGCTACATCGTGATTCGTGATGCGGCGAAGGTAAAGGATGTGTTTGCTCACACGAAGTGGGGAGGTGCACTGCCGAACGGACTGGGACAGCCTAAGGCAGGTGAGGAGCCGGTGCTTTTCATTGCAGTTGTAATCAATAAGGACATCAATCCCAATTGTGAAACGGATGCGGGACTTGCCATCAGCAATATGACTCTGGCAGCGTGGAACCACGGTGTAGGCAGTTGCATCATTGGTGCCTGCAATAAGCCCGTACTCTCGGAGATGTTCGGTTTGACCGAAGAACAGCAGTTGCATTCCGTTGTGGCGTTCGGCTATCCTTCCCATGTGAGTACCATTGTTGATATGGAAAACCCTGAGGAAGTGAAATATTATCTCGATGAGAACAAGGATTATGTTGTGCCTAAGAGAAAGCTTTCGGATGTGGTGCGGGAGCTGTAAAAATAGATTAAGGCTACCGGGGCTGCCGTAGGCAGTCCCGTTCTGTTTGCATATGGTTAAAAAGAAGTAATGATTTGTTTATATTTATTTAATTGTATTTCGTTCGCAAACGTGTAAAATATGATGTGAAACATGGTTCGGTGAGGTGCGGTCAGGCAAAGATGCATGCGGGTCGGCACAGAAGAAGCACCGCGGGAAAGAAGGATTCAGGATGAGAGAAAAATTACAGCGTTTTATGTGGGGAAGATACGGTAACGATAAGTTCAACCAGTTTTTGATGATTTGTGCCATGGTATTACTGGTGGTGTCCATGTTTTTGCCGGGGCCCTTTTATCTGGCGGCTGTGATAGTAATGGTGTATGCGTATTTTCGTATGTTTTCCCGTAATATTGCAAAGCGTGCCGCGGAGAATCAGCTTTACCTTGCAAAAACCCTGAAAATCCGTAATGCCTTTGCCAGAAAGAAAAACGAGATGGGACAGAGAAAGCAGTACCATATCTACAAATGTCCCAGCTGCAAGCAGAAAATCCGGGTTCCCAGAGGACGGGGACGAATCGCCATCACCTGTAGAAAATGCGGAAACGAGTTTATTAAAAAGAGCTGAGGTTGTAATTCATGTTTGGATATATTATAATCAACAAGGCGGAAATGAAGTTTAAGGAATTTGATGTGTATCATTCCTATTACTGCGGAATCTGTCGGGACTTAAAGCGCAGATACGGCGCGAGCGGACAGCTTTCATTGAGCTTCGATATGACCTTTCTGGCCATCCTGCTGACGGGGCTATATGAGCCGGAAACCGTACAGGGAAAAACAAAATGTATCGCCCATCCCTTTGAAAATCACGAAACCAGAAATAATATCTTTACGGAATATGCTGCGGATATGAATCTGCTTTTTGCATGGTATAAGTGCCGTGATGACTGGGAGGATGAAAAAAAGGCATGGAAGCTGCTGTACGGTAAGCTCTTAGAGGGTAAAACCGGAAGATTGAAAAGCCTTTATGCGGAGAAATTAAAGAGAATTGAGAAACTGATGCACGAGTTTTCCGAGGCGGAGCAGTCCGATAATGCGGATATTGATACCATGGCGGGACTGTTCGGCGGCGTTATGGCTGAAATTGTAGCAGTGCGTGAGGACGAATGGGAAGAAAACCTGCGCAGGCTGGGATTTTTTCTCGGAAAGTTTATTTATCTGTGCGATGCCTACGAGGATGTGGAGGAGGATATCAAAAAGGGAACCTTTAATCCTCTGAAAAAGAAATATGAAAGTCCCGACTTTGAGGACGAATGTAAGACGATTTTAATGATGATGATGTCGGAATGCTGTAGGGAGTTTGAAAAGCTTCCCATTCTGGAAAACGTAGAGATCCTGCGTAATATTCTGTACTCCGGTGTCTGGGGAAGATATGAAGCCGCAAGGGAGAAGCACCTGAAGGTGTCTGCCGGAGCGAAATAAGTGAGGTAACCATGTACGATCCGTATGGTGTGTTAGGGGTGAGCAGAAATGCCACCGAGGATGAAATAAAAAAAGCATATAAAGCGTTAAGCCGCAGATACCATCCGGATGCTAATGTGAATAATCCCAACAAGGATCAGGCGGAGGAGCGGTTTAAGGAAATTCAGGCGGCTTATCAGCAGATTATGAAGGAACGGACTTCAGGCTACGGTGGTCAGGGATACGGGTATGGAGGCGGTTCCGGCTACAGCGGACAAAGCTACGGAGGCTCGGGCTATGGCGGTCAGGGGTACAATGGACAGGGCTATGGCGGCAGTAACGGACAGGGATTTGGAGGCTTTGGATATGGCCCGTTCGGAGGCTTTGGTTTTGGGGGATTCGGCGGTTTCGGAGGCTTTGGTCAGGAGCAGGGCGCGGGCTATGAAGATAACAGCCATCTTCGTGCGGCGGGGAATTATATCCGCAACGGCTATTATAAGGAAGCCAGGACGACGCTGGACGGTATGCCGGAGCGAGAACATGACGGACGGTGGTATTATTACAGTGCCATTGCCCATTCCGGTCTCGGCAACAATGTGGCGGCATTGGAGCATGCAAAGCGGGCAGTAGCACTTGATCCGGATAATGAAGGGTATCGCAGGCTGGTACAGCAGCTGGAAAGCGGCGGCAGCTGGTATGAGCAGCGTCAGGCGGCTTACGGCTATCCTACCTTTGGCAGCGGTAACCTTTGTATGAAGCTTTGCATTGCCAATATGATATGTAATATGTGCTGTCTGGGCGGCGGCTGCTGCGGCGGACGGGGAATGTATTATTATTAAAAATTAAGGGAGTTTTATAGGACTTATAATTTAATATACTATGCCTGTAAACATCATTGACAGACAAGGACAGATGTACTATAATACAAACACCTGTTCGGATTGGAGGGAGCAGTGAGAAGAAAAACAGGCAGCGTAGGGTTTGTGGCTGCAACGATTATTCTGGTATTGGTTGCAGCCCTTTCTTTTGGGGGAACAGTGATGAGCAGAACGGATTTCGATGCCGTAGAGCTGGAAAGCTTTTATCGCGTAAAGGAGTCGGAGCTGGTAAAGGAGGTACGGGAGTTCCTTGCGGAAAGCGGTCTTGAAAACAGCGGCGTGACGCTTACCCGGGTGGTGGAGCAGGACGGAAGCAGGAATTATACCCTTACGGTGCATCACGGCAAAATCCATAAGATGACCGAGCAGGAGAAAGAAAGTCTGAAAGTAAAGCTGAATGCCCTTTGTTTTGAAGATGAGGCATGTATTTTTACTCCCCAATTTTTATAACGTCGGCGTAGGGGAGAGAAAAATTTATTTGACTGACAGGAATTGCATGACTTTTTTTACAAATGTGGTATACTTTCTTTAGTGCAGATTTTGCACGGAAGAAAGGAGTGCGGGATATGACATTTATTCCTAAGCCACATGAAATTTATAAGCATTTTAAAGGGAACCTATATCAGATTGTAACCATAGCGGAGCATTCCGAGACAGGCGAGCAGATGGTGATTTATCAGGGACTGTACGGCGAGTTTAAAACCTACGCCAGACCGCTTTCTTCCTTTGTCAGCCTTGTGGACACAGAAAAGTATCCGGAGGTTACTCAGAAGTATCGTTTTGAACTTCAGGGAGCGGACGAAGGCAGACAGAATGAGCGGGAGACTATCAGTGAGGGTGAATCGGTGATTGATCCGCTTGTGCTGGAATTTCTGGACGCGGACAGCTACGAGAAGCGGCTGAATATCCTTGCGGCGCTGCATCATCGGATTACGGACGATATGATTACCACCATGGCGATTGCAAGCGACATGGAAATCAACGATGGTGATACGGAGGAGCGCTACGAGTCCTTGAAGTCCTGTCTGTTGACGCTTGAAAGGTACGAGTGTAAAAGACTCCGATAAATCAGCCTGATAAACTCCCTTTGAACTGCGGAATCCCTTATACGGGATGAGCGCCTTGTAAGGTACGAGGAGAAGGGAGCGCATATGTCATACAGGTTAGATAAGAAAATGGTAATCGGAGTTTCCTCCAGAGCGTTATTTGATTTAACGGTGGAAAATGAGATTTTTGAAAAACAGGGGTTGGATGCGTACTGTAAATATCAGATGGAGCATGAGCAGGACGTTTTAAGGCCGGGTCCGGGATTCGGACTGGTGCGCGCGCTGCTTCGGCTGAACGAATACAGTAAGGAGCGGAATCTGGTCGAGGTTGTAATTTTGTCCAGAAACAGCCCGGATACATCGCTTCGTATCTTCAATACGATTGCCTATTACGGGTTGAATATTACCCGCTCCGTGCTTGCCAGCGGAGCTTCGCTTGCGCCTTATCTGTCGGCGTTTCGGACGGATTTGTTCCTGTCGGCATATGAGGATGACGTACAGAGCGCCATCGACAGCGGGATTGCAGCGGGTATCATCTGTACCGGGAACACGGCGCAGATTATACCGATTAGACCGGAAAACGTTGAAGACAGAAGTTGTGTCGGACGCAGTGTGGCGGATGATAAAATCCGAATCGCCTTCGACGGAGATGCGGTGCTGTTTTCAGAGGATTCCGAAGTGATATATAAGGAAAAGGGGCTGGTAGCCTTTGAGGAAAATGAGAGAAGACGGGCGAAGGAGCCTATGGCAGAGGGGCCTTTTGCAAATTTTCTGAGAAAGCTTTCGGATTTGCAGAGAGAGCTGGGAGAGAATTGCCCTATTCGGACAGCCCTTGTGACATCCAGAAGTGCGCCCGCCCATGAAAGGGTAATCCGTACCATGCGTGCGTGGAATGTGCGGGTGGATGAAGCATTCTTTTTGGGGGGACTGGAAAAAAAGGACTTTTTAAAGGCCTTCGGAGCTCAGATATTTTTTGATGACCAGGCGGTACATGCCCAGACGGCAGCAGAATCGGTGCCGTCCGCCAGAGTGCCGTACGGACATTGCAGTGCGCTGCGCAGATATGAGAGCAGCTGAGAGCAGGAGAAATACCATGCGTTATAACAGGATTGAAGCGGGGCGCTTTTTAGAGCGCCCGAATCGTTTTATTGCTTATGTGGAGCTTGCCGGAAAAAGAGAAAAGGTGCACGTAAAAAATACGGGAAGATGCCGGGAACTTTTGATTCCGGGAGCGAAGGTATATTTGGATAAGAGTGAGAAAGCGGATCGTTCTACCGCGTATGATTTGGTGGCGGTGGAAAAAGGAAGCAGAGTAATCAATATGGATTCCCAGGCGCCCAACAAAGCGGTTGGAGAGTGGCTGGAAAAGCGGGAGCTTTTTCCGGGACTTACGGTTCTGCGTCCGGAGAAGAAGTACGGAAATTCCCGCTTTGATTTTTATATAGAGACGGAAACCGATAAAATCTTTATGGAGGTAAAGGGTGTCACATTGGAGGAGGACGGAGTGGTCCGCTTTCCGGATGCTCCTTCGGAGCGTGCGGTGAAGCATGTGGAGGAGCTTGTGGCAGCAAGGAAGGCAGGCTATCGGTGCTTCGTCATGTTTGTAATTCAAATGAAGGATGTACAGTACTTTACCCCCCATGAAAAGATGCACCCGGAATTTGCGGAGGCACTTCGTAAGGCGGCGGATGCGGGGGTGGAAATTGTAGCCTATGATTGCAAGGTGATGCCGGATAGTATGGAGATTGATAAGCCTGTAAGGGTTGTGCTTGATGAGGAGGAACTTCAGAAAACATTAAGAGTTAATCATCTTCAAAGGATTCCCAAACCGCTTTTAAAGTGGTATGATACTAACGGGCGAATTTTGCCTTGGAGAGATAATCCCACGCCTTACGCGGTCTGGGTATCCGAGATTATGCTGCAGCAGACCCGGGTGGAGGCGGTAAAGCCCTATTATGAGCGGTTTATGAAGCAACTGCCGGATATTCCTGCTCTGGCAACAGCCGGAGAGGAAACGTTGCTGAAGCTGTGGGAGGGGCTCGGTTATTATAACCGGGTAAGGAACCTTCAGAAGGCGGCAATTCAGATTATGGAGCGGTATGACGGCAGGATGCCGCAGGAATACGAGGAGTTGTTAAAGCTTTCGGGAATCGGAAGTTATACGGCCGGAGCGATTTCATCCATTGCTTTTGGTAAGCCCGTTCCGGCTGTGGACGGTAATGTACTCAGGGTACTATCCAGACTTAGGATGGATGAGCGCCTGATATCCGATGGCAAGGTGAAGACAGCCGTGGAACAGGAGCTTACTACGGTTATGCCGAAAAGCCGTCCCGGCGATTTTAATCAGGCGCTGATGGAGATCGGAGCCTGCGTATGTATTCCAAACGGAGCGCCTTTATGTGACAGATGTCCCCTGGCGGAGCTTTGTCTGGCACATGCAGCGGGGGTAGAGAACGAGTATCCTAAGAAGGCCGGAAAAAAGCCCCGTGTGATAGAGGAGAAAACGATTCTTGTCCTGCGGGATGAAAATAGGACAGCAATCTGTAAACGTTCCCCAAAGGGGCTGCTTGCGGGAATGTATGAGTTCCCTTCCATGGAAGGGTTTAAAACTGTAAGAGAGGTTACCGCCTATCTGTCGGAAAGCGGGATAAAGGTATTAAAGGTTACCCCTCTTGAGGATGCAAAGCATATTTTTACGCATCGTGAGTGGCATATGAAAGGCTACCTGATTTATGTGGATGAGCTGGAACGGCGTTGTCCCATAGGAGAGGCTGCCCGGTGGGTGTATATTCACCCGGAGGACACAAGGGACAGGTATCCGATTCCGTCTGCATTTGCTGCTTATGCAAAGGGCCTTGGAATAAAGCAAGGCAAGGATAAGAAAACGGAGGAAACATAAGTTGAAGCTTTTATCTATAGCAATTCCCTGCTTTAATTCGGAAAGCTACATGAGAAAGTGCATCGAGTCTCTGCTGCCCGGTGGCGAAGAGGTGGAAATTATTATTGTGGACGATGGTTCTACGAAGGATCGTACAGCAGAGATTGCAGATGAATATGCAGAAAAATATCCCACTATGATTAAGGCGGTTCATAAGCCTAACGGTGGTCACGGTTCTGCGGTAAATACGGGAATTGAGAATGCTACCGGTATGTTCTTTAAGGTAGTGGACAGCGATGACTGGGTGGATGAAGAAGCCTACAGGCAGATTCTGGATAAGCTCAGAGAGATGTCAGCAAACGAAGCCCCGCTGGATATGCTTGTTTCTAATTATGTCTACGAAAAGGAAGGCGAAAAAAAGAAAAAGGTAATCCAGTACAGGCATACATTACCTAAAGACAGGGTATTTACATGGCAGGATTGCCGCCGCTTCCAAAAGGGACATTACATTCTCATGCATTCTGTGATTTTCAGAACCCAGCTTTTGAAGGAGTGCGGCGTAAAGCTTCCGGAGCATACCTTTTATGTGGACAGCATTTATGTTTTTGAGCCGTTGCCTTATGTGAAAAACATGTACTATCTGGATGTTGATTTTTATCGTTATTACATAGGACGTGCGGACCAATCCGTAAATGAACGCGTAATGATCTCCAGAATGGATCAGCAGATAAAGGTAAACACTCTGATGATTGATTATCTGGTGGCAAAGAAGCCGGAAATTATGTCCAATAAGCGTTTACAGCAGTATATGCATAATTATCTGGAAATTATCACTACGGTATCTTCCATACTTATGATTCGTTCGGGAACAAAGGAGCATCTTGCCCAGAAAAAGGAAATCTGGCAGTATCTGCGAAATAAGGATGAGGCGTTATACAAGAGATTGCGCTACGGTATCATGGGAATCGGTATGAATCTTCCCGGAAGTGTGGGACGTGCCATTTCCGTAGCATGCTACAGGATATGCCAGAAAATATTTAAGTTCAACTAATTTGTAATAGAGCAAAAGAGCCGTATGGAAACGAAGAAACGGTAAAAAAGCACCTCAGGTCTAGTCGACCTGAGGTGTTCTGTTTCGTTGACTTCTGCCTGCCAACAGCAATTCTCTTCTGTAAACAATCGCGTACATAACAGCGCCCATTGCAAGTCCGGTCAGTAAATCAAACACGGAATGCTGTTTTAAGAATACCGTAGACAGGATAATGGATACTGCAAGTATACCGGAGCCGATTTTAATCGCAAAGCCGAATCTTGCGTCCATCAGTTTTTTGCAATGAATTACCGCGAAATGCGCGCCCAGTGAGTTATATACATGAATACTGGGCCACAGGTTTGTGGCGGTATCGGTTTTCCAAAGCTGTTCCACCATAGCGGTGAAAATGTTGTCTCTGGGCATCTCGGTCAGTCTTAAATGGTGACCGTTGGGCCAGAGCGTGGAGATAACCAGAAAAACGGTCATTCCGGTCATCAGGAAAGCGCAGGCTTTCTTAAATTCCTGTTTGTCGTTGAAGAGGACATAAACAACAACGCAAAATACATATAAAAACCAAAGCAGATACGGTATGATAAAAAATTCGCAAAACGGGATATAATCGTCCGCTTTCATATGTATTATCCAGTAGTTTTTCGTATTTGTTTTTTCCAGCCACACAAACCATGTAAGGTAGATGGCAAAGTAGATAAGCATCGGAATGGCATACTTATACTTTGTAATAAAGAACCGTAATTTTTTCATTTTTCCCCTCAGGATGTCTCATGAACATCCGTATATCAAAGCTGTGTACAAATCTTCTGCACAGAAAATGTTTTTGGCAGAAGCAGCTTCCGTATCGGAAACTTACTTTAGTATATCGTTTCCTAAAAAAAATGCAACACTTTTTTTCAGACCTTAATACTTCTTAATAAAACCTTAATCAACGGGAGTGATGATGCGGATGCATTGTTTCTCACAGGAAACCCGGATGCGGGAAGCGTTGCGATAGACTTCACCGTCCGTATGCACCCAAAGAGGGGAAGCGGATTCGATGACAACCTCCTTCGCCTGATAGGCATCAATTCCGTCAAAACGGTAATGCTTCCCTTTGAAAGCAGTAGGCAGTGCACGCAATATCAAAAGCTTTGATAAATCTCCCGCTTTACACAGATTCAGGATACCGTCCGTAGCGTCTGCATCGGGCGCAAACATAAATCCGCCGCCCTCAAAGCGGTGCAGCATACAGGCGATGAAAAGCATCCTGCCGATGTTAACGGATTCGCCGTTATCCAGAGTGATTTTTGCGGAGACCGCCTTTGCGGCAAGCAGCTGCTTTAGTGCAATAGCCAGATAGGTCAGCTTGCCCAGACCGATTTTATTAAGAATCTTTTTTGCTTTAGAATGAAGAATTTCTTCGCAAACGGCAGCATCGTAGCCGATTCCGCAGCTGACGCAGAAGCGTCTGGAGGTTCCGTCATCGTAGGTGATGGTTCCCAAATCCATGGGAGTCGGGGTACCTGCGTGTAAAATAACATTCAGCGTTTCGCCCGGCTTTTTCGGCAGACCTAAATCCCGCGCAAAGTCATTGCTGGAGCCGGTGGGAAGGTAACCAAGAATAACCCGGGAGGGGTCCGATATGCCGGACACCACTTCATTCATGGTTCCGTCGCCGCCGAGTACAATCATGTGCACGGAGTCTCCGGTTTCAGAAGCCAGAACGGATGCAGCGATTTCTGCAGCATCTCCTGCCTTGCTCGAGAAATAGCATTGATAAGAAACAGCTTCCCGTTTCAATGCGGGTTCCACCTGTTCAGTCCATATTTTCAGTCCTTTCCCGGAGCGGGAGGCAGGATTTACAATAATATGATACATAAATGTTCCTCGTCTTTCGTAAATCGTCTTTTCTATTGTATCAGCAAATCGGTTCCGCGTAAATGGTTTCCGGGGATGCAAATTTTGTATTTGCATTCCTTTGATTGTATGCTATAATTATTTCAAAGCGCGCTTTGATGAACTAAAGCGAAAGAGAGCAGAAGCTTTTAGGAGGATTAAGAATGTATTCATTGGATGAAGTGAGAAATGTGGACCCCGAAATCGCTCAGGCGATTGTGGACGAGCAGAATCGTCAGAACAGCCATATTGAGCTGATTGCTTCCGAGAACTGGGTAAGCAAGGCAGTTATGGCTACCATGGGCAGCCCCTTGACCAACAAGTATGCGGAAGGATATCCCGGAAAGAGATATTACGGCGGCTGCGAGTGCGTAGATGTTACTGAGCTGCTTGCCATCGAGAGAGCAAAGGAGCTGTTTGGCTGTGAGTACGCAAATGTACAGCCCCATTCCGGTGCACAGGCAAATATGGCGGTACAGTTTGCCGTATGTAAGCCCGGCGATACCATTATGGGTATGAACCTGGATCATGGCGGACACCTGACACACGGAAGCCCGGTGAATATGTCCGGTAAATATTTTAACATCGTACCTTACGGTGTAAACGATGACGGCTTTATCGATTACGATAAGCTGCGTGAGATTGCACTGGAGGCAAAGCCTAAGCTGATTATCGCAGGTGCATCCGCTTATGCAAGAACCATCGACTTTAAGAAGTTCCGCGAGGTTGCAGACGAGGTTGGTGCGGTTCTTATGGTAGATATGGCTCATATTGCGGGACTTGTTGCAGCAGGTCTTCATCCCAGCCCCATTCCCTACGCAGATGTGGTTACCACCACAACTCATAAGACTCTGCGCGGACCCCGTGGCGGTATGATTCTCTCCAGCAATGCCGTAAATGAGAAGTATAACTTCAACAAGGCGATTTTCCCCGGAATCCAGGGTGGTCCTCTGATGCATGTTATCGCTGCAAAGGCGGTATGCTTCAAGGAGGCGCTGAGTGATGAGTTTAAGGCTTACCAGAAGGGCATCATCGATAATGCACAGGCTCTTTGCAAGGGCTTGATGGACAGAGGAATCAAGATTGTATCCGGCGGTACGGATAACCACTTAATGCTGGTTGACTTAACAAACTTCGGTCTTACCGGTAAGGCAGTGGAGAAGCTTCTTGATGCAGCGCACATTACCTGTAACAAGAATACAATCCCTAACGATCCCCAGTCTCCTTTCGTAACCAGCGGTATCCGTCTCGGAACCCCTGCTGTTACCTCCAGAGGTATGAACACTGAGGATATGGATAAGATTGCAAACGCTATCGCTATGGTAATTAAGGGCGGCGAGGAGAAGATTCCTGAGGCAAGAGCAATCGTACAGGAATTGACAGATAAGTACCCTTTGGTATAAAATAGAATCAGGTGAAGGATGCTCCGGGATGTTGCAGCAATGTCCCGGAGTTTTTTTCTACCGCTTCGGTCGACAAATTTCGCGAAAAAGATCAAACGAAACTTTGCAAAAACTGCGGAAGCGGTCGAAAGAGGCCGGTTAACGGGAATGTAGTTGTACTTGGATGGGGAAAAGAATGAACAGTAGAGTAGAACACGGAATGGATAAAAGAGTAGCGATACTTGCGCTGTATATCTTGAACGCAATTTTTATGGGAATGCATATATGTTTGCTCCTGTTTTTTGTGGTTCACAAAATTACTCTGATGGCACTGTTAAATATATTCAGTGTGGCTTATTATGCTGCAGCTTTCTGGCTTTTGAAAAAGAACTGGAGTCGTATTTATATGCTGGTGACATCCGGGGAAATCATGGTGCATATGTGTACGGCGATCCTGTGTTTGGGCTGGGATTACGGCTTCCAGATTTATTTTATCGGATGTATTGCCGCCGTGTTTTATATGGATTATTTTTCGGTGAAGCTGGGCGGAAAGCATTTCAGCGGTGCGCCTTTTTCCATAATCAGCTGCATTTTTTATTTTGTGATGCTCTTCGTTGCAAAGCGCAGTGAACCGTTGTATGAAATCAGTCCGCGGGTGGAGTTGGGAATGTTTGTAATAAATTCGCTGATGGTGTTTCTCTTTGTGGCGTTCTTTTACGGTGCGCTTACCCGGATTGCCCTCAGGTATGAGGCAGTATTGTCCAGAGAGGCGAGTCATGACAGACTTACGGGGTTAGTAAATCGGAATTACTTGACGAAGGTGTTTGAGGAGATAGAAGAGGAAAAAGAAACTACCAACTACTGGCTGGCAATTATGGACGTGGATAATTTTAAACGCATTAACGATACCTATGGTCATAATGCGGGCGACTATATATTAAAGCGCCTGGCAGAGCTTGTCCACGAAAATTGCGGGGAAGCTACCGCCAGCAGATGGGGCGGCGAGGAGTTTATTATTCTGGGACGCAGAGAAAAACGGGCAGAAGGCTCTGAAGTGGACGAAGAGGATGTAATGCAGTACGGAAGCCGTGCGCCGGAGCGGTTGATTCTGGAGAAGATTCGAACGGCGATTGCAAAGGAAGAGTTTGTATATGAGGGACAGACCATCCGCTTAACGGTTACGCTGGGTTCCGCAGTACGGGAGGAAGACCAAACCGTGGATGAATGGATCAGTGCAGCGGATGCTAAGATGTATTTGGGAAAGAAGCGGGGTAAAAATCAGGTAGTGGTTTAAAAATAAATTTATAAACGCAGATTTGTGGTTGCTTGTACATGTGCCCCAGATTTTGCAGGTATCGGAAAGTAATTTTATCGAAAAGTAATTTTATACAAAAAAGTCTTGTGCTTTATAAACAAATGTGCTAGAATATCTCTCGTTGGCAGACAAGTGTCCGCGGTAGAAAAACGCAGAACGGTTTGCCGGGAGGCGAGAGTATAGATGAAAGACACAGCAAAGTATTTTGTGGTAACCGCGAAAGCGGTCCCGGAGGTGCTGCTGAAGGTTGTCGAAGCAAAGAGGCTTTTAGAGTCGGGGAAGGTTCCGACCATTCAGGAAGCGGTTGATGCTGTCGGCATCAGCCGCAGTTCTTTTTATAAGTATAAGGATGATATTTTCCAGTTCCACGATAATGTGCAGGGAACCACAATTACCCTGACCTTTCAGATGGATGATGAGCCGGGACTTTTGTCGGATGTACTGAAAATTATAGCATCCTACCATGCAAACATCCTGACAATTCATCAGAGTATTCCTATCAGCGGTATCGCATCGTTGAGTCTCAGCGTGCAGGTGCTGCAGGATACCGGGGACATTTCCCGTATGATTGAGCAGATGGAAGAACAAAAGGGCGTACATCGTGTAAAGATTCTTGCAAAAGAGTAATATGAGCAATCAATAAAATGTAAATATAGAGGAGAGGAACATGAAAAAAGTAGCAGTCTTAGGATACGGTACCGTAGGAAGCGGTGTAGTTGAGGTCATTGAAAGAAACAATGAGCAGGTGAGCGCAAACGTGGGTGAGGAAACCCATGTAAAGTACATACTTGACCTGCGTGACTTTCCGGGAGACCCTTTTGAGGATAAGGTAGTACATGATATCAATATTATTTTAAATGACCCGGAGGTATCCGTAGTCTGTGAGGTTATGGGCGGCGTTGGCGCGGCTTATCAGTTTACAAAGCAGGCGCTGGAAGCCGGCAAGAGTGTTTGTACCTCAAATAAGGAGCTGGTAGCAAAGCATGGCGCGGAGCTTCTTGAACTGGCAGCAAAGAAGAATTGCAACTACATGTTTGAGGCAAGTGTAGGCGGCGGTGTTCCCCTGATTCGTACCTTAAATTCTTCTCTTACCGCAGAAAAGGTTTTACAGATTTGCGGTATTGTAAACGGAACCACGAACTATATCCTGACGAAAATGGAGAGAGAAGGTGCCGATTACGGAGAGGTATTAAAGCAGGCACAGGAGCTTGGCTACGCGGAGCGTAATCCGGAGGCGGATGTAGAGGGACACGATTCCTGCAGAAAGCTTGCGATTTTGTCCTCTTTGATGGTAGGAAAGAATGTAGATTCAGAGCAGATTTATACGGAAGGAATTACAAAGATTTCCATTGCGGATTTTGAGTATGCAAAGGCAAAGGATATGACGATTAAGCTGCTTGCAACATCCAGAGCCCAAGAGGACGGCAGTGTGCTGGCGATGGTGGCACCTTTTATGATTCAGAAGGATACACCTTTGGGAATGGTAAACGATGTGTTCAACGGTGTTATGGTAACCGGTAATATGCTGGGAGATGCTATGTTCTACGGCAAGGGTGCCGGTAAGCTGCCTACGGCAAGCGCAGTAGTGGCGGATGTGATTGAGTGTGCTGCAAACGAAGGCAGAACCTTACGTTGCGGCTGGAAGAAGGAGGCGGCACAGTTAAAGGATGTGTCCAAGGTGCAGACGGCGTTCTTTGTGAGAGCAGATGTTTCGGCAAAGACTGCGGTCGAGGAATTATTCGCAGGCGGTGAGCTTCTGGAGATTCCGGGAAGAACTGAGGATTTCGGCTACTTTACCAAGGCGATGGCTGAGGAAGAGTTTAATCAAAAGTGTGAAAAACTGGGAACGGCTGTGTTAAACAGAATCCGTATCTTATAAGAAAAGAGGAAAAAGGAAATGTCTAAGGTTGTAAAATTCGGCGGAAGCTCTCTGGCAAGTGCGGAGCAGTTTAAAAAGGTAGGAGATATCATTCGTGCGGATGAGGCAAGAAGGTTTGTGGTACCCTCTGCTCCCGGTAAGCGTTATAAGGACGACACGAAGGTAACAGATATGCTGTACGGCTGCTACGGGTTGGCTGAGCAGGGTAAGGATTTCTCTAAGGAGCTTGCTGCCATTAAGGCAAGATATCAGGAGATTATCGACGGACTGGAGCTGAAGACCGATTTGTCGGCACAGTTTGCGGAGATTGAAAAGAATTTCAAGAACAAGGCTGGCAGTAATTATGCGGCGTCCCGCGGGGAGTTTTTAAACGGTATCATCATGGCCGATTATCTGGGCTATGAATTTGTGGATGCGGCAAAGGTTATTTTCTTTGATAAGAACGGAAACTTTGATGCGGCGAAGACTCATGAGGTGCTTTCCGCAAAGCTGGCAAAGTGTAAGAATGCGGTAATTCCCGGATTTTACGGTGCAATGGCAGACGGAACCGTAAAGACCTTTTCCAGAGGAGGCTCCGATGTAACCGGTTCCATCGTTGCTAAGGCTGTTAAGGCAGATGTATACGAGAACTGGACCGATGTTTCGGGAATTCTTGTGGTAGACCCCAGAATTATCGATAACCCCGAGGGAATCGAGGTAATTACCTACCGTGAGTTGCGTGAGTTGTCCTACATGGGCTTCAGCGTGCTTCATGAGGATGCTATTTTCCCCGTGCGTCAGGAGGGTATTCCCATCAATATCAAGAATACAAACGCGCCTGAGGATAACGGTACCTGGATTGTAGGCAGTACCTGCCAGAAGTCTAAGTACGTAATTACCGGTATTGCAGGAAAGAAGGGCTTCTGCTCCATCAATATTGAAAAGGATATGATGAATGCGGAGGTTGGTTTCGGAAGAAAGGTTCTGCAGGCTTTTGAAGAGAGCGGTATTTCCTTTGAGCATGTGCCTTCCGGTATTGATACCATGACTGTATTTGTACATCAGGATGAATTCATGCATAAGGAGCAGAAGGTAGTTGCAGCTCTGCACAGACTGGCAAATCCCGATACCATTGATATCGAGGCTGATTTGGCACTGATTGCGGTAGTGGGACGCGGTATGAAGTCTACAAGAGGTACTGCGGGAAGAATTTTCTCCGCATTAGCGCATGCAAACGTAAACGTTAAGATGATTGACCAGGGATCTTCAGAGTTGAATATCATTATCGGTGTTACCAATGAAGATTTTGAGGCTGCAATTAAGGCAATTTATGATATTTTTGTGCTGACAAGAATCTAAAATTTGACAGGAATCCGCAATTGGAAAAATATGTTTTTGTAATTTTTGGATTGTTGTTGACATTTGTCGAAAGCCCTCATATAATGATGTTAACAGCTTTCGTTAAGGCACAAAAGATTATTTTTCCAAAGAGAAAGCGCCACGACGCTAATGTACATAAGAGCAAGGTACAAAAGAGAAAACAAAGCTGTTTTTACAATGAAGTTGTATAAGGAAACGAAGTTACTTCGTTTCCTTATATTTAGTTAAGGAGCATATATGGACGAGAAGCAGCAGGAGAGACGAGAGGCGAGAAGACGAAGAAGAATCAGAAATCAGATTATCGCCTATGTGGTATTAATTGTCCTGATTTTAGCTGTTGTGGTGGGAGTTGTTTTCGGTGTGCGGACACTGACGGCAGATAAGAATAAACAGCAACAGGCAATACAGAGCAGTCAGGAAGTGATAGAGGAAATATTTAAGTCTGAGGAGGTTATTCAGACACCGGAGCCTACGCCGGAAATCGTAGAGCTGACCCCGGAAGAGAAGCTGGATGAAATTGTGGAGGAAGGAATCAGTGTAATGCCGCTGGAGGATAAGGTGGCAGGACTGTTTGTGGTAACACCGGAATCCATAACAGGTGTTTCTACGGCGGTGAAGGCCGGAGAAGGTACACAGAAGGCTTTGACACAATATGCGGTGGGCGGAATCGTTTACGCGCGAAAGAATATTCAGTCGGAAGACCAGATAAAGACAATGCTGGACAATACGGAGCTGTATACAAAGTATCCCATTTTCCTTGCGGTTGAAGAGGAAGGCGGAACGCAGGTGGTAGTTGCGGAAGCCGGCTTGGGTGAAAAGGTAGCCGATGCAAAAACTATCGGTGAGGGCGGCGATGTTCAGGCAGCCACTGCAGCGGGGCAGGCAATCGGAAGTTCTCTGAAAGCCATCGGATTTAACTTAAATCTTGCACCGGTAGCGGATTTGGCAAATGTAGAAAACAGTATTATGACGGATCGCTCTTACGGTGCGGATGCGCAGCTTGCGGGTTCCATGGCAGGTGCTATGTTGCAGGGAATGGAAGAGCAGGGAATATCTTCCTGTTTGAAGCATTTTCCGGGTATGGGCGGAACCGCACAGGACCCTACGCAGGGATTATCTTCTCTGGATAGAACGGAGGAGCAGTTTAGGGCCGAAGAATTTGTAGCATTTCAGGCAGGTATTGATGCCGGCGCAGATATGGTTATGATTAGTACTGCGGCAGCTCCCGCACTTACCGGAAATAATGAACCTTGTGTTTTTTCGGAGAAGCTGGTAACGGAAATCCTTAGAAAGGAAATGGGCTTTGACGGCGTGATTATTTCAGGCGCACTGGACATGAAGGTGATTTCCGAGTACTACGGTGCGGATGAAGCAGCGGTGATGGCGATTCGCGCAGGCTGTGATATGATTTTGATGCCGGAGGACTTTGAGACGGCGTATAAGGCGGTACTGGATGCCGTGCGCAATGGTACGATTTCTGAGGAGCGAATCAACGACTCGCTGAAGCGTGTATATCGGATTAAGTACAAGGATAAATATGCGGAGCAGATAGCTTCTGAGTAAATCGGAGCTATATATGCAGTGAAACGAAATAAGTGAAGGAAGCGCAACATCGAAAGGTGTTGCGCTTTTTTGCTTTATAAGAAAGACCTTGTCGCACTAAAGTATGAAAGGCTTTTCCATAAAGCAAAACGCGGCGAGAGAGTCCGCAAGCGGACTATTTGTTCTTGTAAGAGAGATATGGTGTTATAGCGACAAGTAAGTGAGCAATCTACTACATTGACGGAGAATTTTGTACAGCTTATAATCAAAACATAAGAAAACCATCAATAGAGAGGAAACGCGCATGAAGGAACAAGGGTTTCGCATAAGTGCAGGGCAAACGTGTAACATCACATTCTCGGACAGAGAGTCGGAAGCTGTGAAAATTGCCGCAAATAACTTAAAACAGGATTTAATAAAAGTGTTTTGCGATAAGCTGGATGTACATATATGCGAAACGGAAAGTTACGACGATATATGCCGGGAGGAAGCGGCGGACTGCGCGCTGATTGAGATTAGAACCGTCTCCGAGGAAGAACGGTTTGGAAGCCTTATGCAGGGAAAAAAGGAAGCATATCGGATTTCTGCAGAGGCCGGAAAGCTGAGTGTTGTCGGAGCCGACAGGCGCGGAACCATCTACGGTATTTATGAACTGTGTGAGATGCTGGGAGTGTCCCCGTGGTATTTCTGGGCGGATGTTCCGGTTAAGGTAAGGACGGAATTTGCTCTGGAAAGTGATTTTGAGAAATTGGATTTTCCGTCGGTGGAGTTTTCCATCAGATTCAGAATTTTTGCTACGGAACTTTCGCCAAAAGGTTTTTCGGTGCGCAGGGTGAGTACTCCGTTCATATTGACACAGCCGCTGAAAACCGAGTCCCCGGGATTGACTTCCCTGGGTAAGCTTTCACCGGTGAGTGCCGCGGTATCAAGAAATGAGGCGCCTTCCACAACGGTTCCGTCTAAAGGGATCTTTTCGCCGGGCTTTACGAGGATCAAACTTCCCACGGGCACTTCCTCGGGATCCACGATCTTTTCTG
>JAZQCX010000170.1:0-10933 GCA_045546495.1 Acetatifactor sp.
CTTCATTTTCGTCACTCCCGTTTCCCCGGCGTTCCTTCCGCCTTATCTTTTCTGTCAGTTCGCGTCAACCTTCCACCCGTGCCCGGTAGCTTCGCTCCGGCACCGCCGCAAGCTCTATCCGGTACAGGGAGCCGCAGGCATTCCCTGTCTCATCCTTCGCATCGCCGATTCGTTCATAGCCCAATCTGTCATACAGCTCTGCAACCGGCTGATTCTTTGCGGTAGGAAGATAAACACCCCGCAGTGCCTTAGCTCCAAGCGCACACAGATCTCTCTCTACCGCCTCAATAACCGCGTCCTCGATTCGTTTTCCCATAACCCGGCAGCTCATAACAAACTCTTCCACCACAGGCTCCTGCCCCGGTTCCAGATTCACAATAACTGCTGCCACAATACCGTTGTCCCCGAACCTGTCCGAAACCTGATAAAGATATACCCTTTTTATGTCGCTGTTTACGATCTCCGCCAACTGCCCCAAGGTATACCGCTTGGTTGTCAGGTTAAACTGATTTGTTTTATTCACAAGCTGGGTCAGTCGTTCCAGATTTCCTTTCGGGTCCGCCGACCTTATCACAATCTCCATCTGCTCCAGATAATCCTCAAAGCTGCCCGCCTTTTGTTCCAGCTGTACTCTGGCTGCATTTGCCGCATACTGCGCTGTCTTTTCCCTATCCTCTCCGGTCACGGCAGGCTTCTCAAAGAATGTCTTATACAGGCTCACCATAGCAGGCGCAAGCTCCTCCGGCTTATCCGGAAAATCAGGTACCTCCACCTCCGGCAACATTTCCCTTATCAGCTCCCGTTCCGCGGGATTATCGTCCCAGAACACAAAGGAGTCCGTTCCCAGATTCAGCTCCCGTGCAATTTCCTTTATATTTTCATGCTTCGGATTCCAGTTAATCCGCCTTGCCGCGAAGCATTCCCCGCGAAGCACCATATGAGGATGCTTTTCTATAATTTCTTCAGCATCCGCCTCATTGTTTTTTGAAACAATTCCCAGAAGCACGCCCTGCTTCTGCATCTGCAAAATCACACGCTGCAAATTCTTGTAGGCCAGTCCCGCATGGTCCTCCGACAGGACAATGGGAGAAATATCGTGTTCCCCCGCAAGACCGCCCCAAAGCGTATTGTCCAAATCCAAAAGCAACACCTTCTTGGGAATCCTTGTCTCTACGGAAAGTCTGTGAACAATCAGTTCACAAAGCTGTTTTTGCGCTTCATTGCTCAGCAAAATCTTTCCCATGTACCACATTTTAGGAGAAAAGGATGCCGCCTCCCCCATGCACTCAATCAACTGCCGATAGGGCAAAATTCTCACATTTTCATGTCGGCTCTGCAAAGCCTCCAAAGCCTGCTGCCAAAGCTGCTCTAAAAGTGCTTTGCGTCCCGGCTCAAAAACCGCTCCCAGCTCCACTCCCCAGAGATATGCATCCGACACATAATAAACGGTTTCTCTGCACAACGTTGCCTCCAAAAGGGAAAACCAACGTCCAATCTTCTCCGACGCCGCAGCCGGCTCCAAGTCATGTTCCAGAAGCTCCAGCAAATCCATCAGCAGAAAGGTGTACCGCGGCCCAAAAGCATGATAAGAGGATGACTTATCCATCAGAATCCCCAGTTCGTTACCATACCCCTCTGTCTGATAAACCTCGGCCGATTTCCCAAGCATGCGGGTCACCATATTCATATTTACATTGGACAAAACCGCCACCTTCGGCATCCGGCTCACCTCTCTTTCCCTTTCTACGGCATTCGCACCGTATCCCGTCTTCTGCGCGAACACTTGCAAAGCATCCCGCAGGCTTTCTTATTCCTTATCTGTCATCAGACGATATTTCATCTCCGCAATTTCCCAATCCGTTTGGTTATCAATATCCTGAACCTCCAGTTCGGAAATCACCATAGGAAGAATATTTCCCAGCATAAACTTACCGTTTCGTAAAAACGCATCCGTCCGGAATGCACAGAATTGTCCCGCATCATGATAATGAGGCTCTAAATCCTGAGAACGGCTGTCCATATACTCAGGATACTCGAATACCAGCCTGCCATCCTTTACAATCAACGCCCTCTGGGGCGGATAGGAAAAGGATACCACCGGCATCACCGTATCCGCATCGCTCTCCGTCAGCATTTCCATTGCCTTTTTCAGCTTTTCTCCGGTGACAAAGGGTGCCGTAGGATAAATAAATGCCGCCAGTTCAAACTGTTCTCCGCGCTTCTCATATTCCGCCAGAACCTCCCGGATTACATCCGGTGTAGTCGCAAAATCATTGGAGGTTTCCGCACTGCGCAGAAAGGGAACCTCTGCGCCGTACTGTTTTGCAATTTCCGCAATTTCCGCATCATCCGTGGAAACCATAACCGTATCAAAGATTCCTGAGGACAACGCTGCCTCTATGGAATAAGCAATAATAGGCTTTCCGCAAAAATTCTTAATGTTCTTACGGGGAATCCTTTTACTGCCTCCCCTTGCAGTAATCACCGCTAATTTCTTCATGGTTTCATGCTCCTTTCAGCCGCCTCACCAAAAGCTGTAGCCGATAGTACAGAAAGAATTTCAAATCCGACTTCATCTGCATCTCAATCAGGCTCTGCTCCGCTTCCCCTGTAAGCTGTCTGTAATAAGGGTTCCTGCTAAATTCGGGAAATTTATCCAAAAGTCCCTGCTTCAATTCCTTCACAAAGGAAAGCTTGGGGTGTTTCACTCCCTGCATATAGGAAAACAACGTATTCACATAATAAAGCTCCGCGAAACGATACTCGATTTCCGGCTTGTAACGCTCCAAAAATCCTCTTTCCGAACATTCACTGTAGAGCAGCTCAGCCGCACGCATACGGTCACGGCACTTTTGCTCGGAAATGTAGTGCACTGTGGAGGTATTGTGCTGGTAGTAGTAATACAACGGTTCCTCCACCCGTTCAAACCGGTTAAAATACAACGACCAGACCGGTCCCGCGCAATTATCCTCATAAAAAATTCCTTCCGGGAAGTCCAGTCCGTTTTCCCGGATAACGGATGCCTTATACACCTTAATCACCATACTGCCCGGGCGCATCAAAAGATTTCGATGCTTTTCTTCATCCAGAGTGCCTGTCTGGTCCGCATGATTATTGGGAACCACTTTCCCCACCGCGAAAGTATGCTCCGATACCAAATTATAATCGCAGCCTACCATATCCGCGCCGGTTTCCTGCGCTTTTGCAAAAAGCTTTTCGTAAAACTCCGGTGCTATCCAGTCGTCGCTGTCAATAAAGCCAACCCAATCACCGGAAGCCACCTTTAAGCCCTCATTTTTTGCTCCGCCCTGCCGCTTGTTTACCGGATAGGTAAGCACCTTCACCAACCCGGGGTATGCCGCCTCATATTGTCGTAAAACCTCCAACGAATTATCCGTGGACGCGTCATCCACCGCAATGATTTCGTATTCATTCTTCGGAAGAGTCTGCCCAATCAGTGAATCCATGCAGAAATTCAGTTTTCCGTCTGCCGCCATGTTATACACCGGCACTATAATACTCAGTTTCATGCTTATAATTATCCTCGCTCCACTGTGGCCTTACCGTTCTCTACGCGATACACCACATCACACTTCTCGATGGTCTGCAATCTATGGGCAATGATAATCAATGTCTTTTTACCGTGAAGCCTGTTAATGGACTCCATAATCGCCTTCTCCGTATCGTTATCCAGTGCTGAGGTCGCTTCATCCAGCACCAGCACCTCCGGGTCATGATACAGAGCTCTTGCAATACCGATACGCTGACGCTGCCCACCGGAAAGACGGATCCCACGCTCTCCGATA
This sequence comes from Acetatifactor sp., assembly GCA_045546495.1. GTDB lineage: Bacteria > Bacillota > Clostridia > Lachnospirales > Lachnospiraceae > Acetatifactor. Next base: position 3,807 of record JAZQCX010000170.1, read on the forward strand.
CCCGTATTCACTCCCTCCGGCAGAGACTTTACGAACTCATCCAGCTGTGCTTCTTTCAGCACCTCCCAGAGTCTCTTCTCATCGATTTTATCCTCCGGCACACCAAAAGCCACATTGCGCCGTATGGTATCATCCAGCATAAAAATCATCTGGGGAATATAGCCGATGTTCTTCAGCCAGCTTCTGTAATTTTCCTTCACATCCGTTCCATCTGCCAGGACCTTGCCTTCCCGCACTTCCAGAAGACCCAACAGAATATCCACTACGGTACTTTTTCCCGCACCGGAGGTTCCTACGATACCTATGGATTTCCCAACAGGAATTTCCATATTCGCATGGTCAAAAATCAGCTTTTCCGTATTCGGATAAGCGTAAGTAATATCCTTTAATGTAATGCATTTCTCCACAGGCAGCTTCTCTACGGTATCATCCGCAAAAGACATATCCACCTTTTCACCCGTAATTTCATCCTGCAAATTATCGCTGACACCCATAAAGAAGGGCTCGAAATATGCAATGGAGTTAATCTGGTTATTAATACGGTTTACACAGGGAAGCAGCACAAAGGCTGCCGCCGCAACAGTACTCAGGGTTTCTATCATATCTCCCGTAGACTTTCCCGACAGGGTCAGAAAAATCATATACCCCATCATCACCGCCACACAGGCCGTCTCCATTAAAAGCTTAGGGATATTGTTGTAAAGGCTGTATTTTTGTACCGCGTTTACATAACCTTTACCGCATTTGCGGTACTCCTCCACAAAATGCTGCTCCTTACCGGTTACCTTTACTTCCTTAATACCCTGCACCGTCTGGGAAATCCATTTAAATAATCCGCTGTAGTAATCCTGATTATCCTTGCCCGCCTTGTACATAATGGGCTTTAACACCTTCTTTACAAGCAGCATCAGCAGGATCATCACCACCGCCAGCACAATCGTCATGCCGCCACTCTGGGACAAGCAGTACACAACAATGAACACCGATACAACACCGTCCGACAAAAGCTGCAACAACGCCAAAATCAGGGCATACATGTTATTTACATCAGAGGTAATGTTTCTTTGTACCACCGCCGTATCCGCATTCAGGTAAAACTCATAGCCTCTCCGCAGATAATTGCGCATCATACGCTCCGAGGTTCGGAACTGGTTCGTATAAACAAAAGCAAAGGTCAGCTTCTGTTGCAAAAACAGAAACGCATTCTTCACCACAAACACCGCCACCAGCATACTCATCACAAGGACCGCAAAGCTGCCGTAATCGGAAAAGCCCAGAAACTCATACAGGCTCTTTACGATACCGCTCTTTTCCACAGCCGCAGGATCAATTACCACCGTCACCACCTGCACAAGCATGCCGACTCCGGCTGTCTGTAATATGGCGCCAATGACCATCAGAACCATCAGCCCGCCCATAGTCCGTTTCTGTTTTCCGTCCAGCAACACATTGAGTTTTTTTAATATTTGTTTCATCGCACTCGTCCTTAAATCTGTTCATTCTGCCTGTGAATCAAGGGGTCTTCATAGGCATCCATAAAATCCTCACCCAGCCGCACAATTTCATCCGCGAACCGAATCGCTTTAATCTCCGTCAGCACCGCCACCGCCTTTTTGAATCTCAGACCCGGAAAGAAATTCAGCATTTCCATGGGAATGGTAGCATCAAACTGGGGATACTCTCCAAAAAGCTTTCTGTAATCCAGCACATCTCTGGGATGCGGCTTTAAGAATATAGTTCCTTCCTTTTCATACATTACGATAATATCACGGAAAATCTTTTCCCGTATATCCAGCGTGCACAAGGGATCTGTCAAAATCAGTATCTTATCGCCCATCTGACTGCTTTCCGCAATTTGACGCTCTAAGGTTTCTTTATCCCGGATAAATGCCTTTAAAATCAGGTCTTTATCCTCATCCGTCAGCCTGTCCACAAGTTCCTGACGGGACTGTTGGATATATCTGGGACAGGGATACTTAATCAGAGAGATATCGTTAACCTCCATATCCAGACAATACTTACCGTAGCCGTTCTGGACAAAAATTAAATTGAGATACATGGAAAGGAACACCTTTAGTTTAAAATGTCCTCTGTTATCATATCGCGCCGCATCAAAATTCTTCAGACAGTTCAAGCCGTCCTCCAGGGCGTGATACTTAATTTTATTCTGATTCAAATAATACCCGATAGGGTCTGAATCACAGTATACGTAAATATCCTCATATTCTCTGAAATCCACAGGTACATAGGGCGCTTCCAGCTGTGCGTATCGCTTTGTAAAGCGAATACGGTTTCTTAAATTCCCCAAAAAGTTCCCTGTATCCTTCCGATACTGAGCAAGCTCCGGGAAAAAGTCCTCCCGCTTTTCATCAAACTCTATCACCGCCCGGAACAGTCCCGTACTCTCCACCCGATCCTTTAACTGCTCGAAGTTATTGGACATTTTGGAAAGCACCAAATCCGCCTTGGTGGTATCTCCCTCACTCCGGCGCTTCAGCTCCTTCAGGAAGGTAACATATACATGATAATAAGTGTGACACACATAAATTCGTGAATACATAAACGCCTTCTCCCTCCAAACTTACCGGATAATCATACCACAAGTCCCGCTTTCCCGTAGAAAAACCACGGATTCTTAGGAAAAAATTAAGAGAAAATACAGAATTTACCTTCCTGTAGCCTTAATATCTTTGGTAAAGCACCACTTCAGCATCTCTTCCAAGTTCCCGGAAGTCCGCCTGACGGCACATTTCGTCAATGGAACCGCCGGAAACCGTCAGCAGATATTTACTCTCCAGCGTCTCCAGATTGGCAATCACATAGTCCCGCATACAACAGCTGATACCGCTGCCTTCCGGCAATGTATACAGCACCTGCCATGCAGTATTTGTCATTCCCTTATCCGTCTCATCACTAAACACCCATATTACATCATTCTCAAAGCTCGGTACCTGCTCCTGATTTAAAATCACTTTTTCCGCAAAAACCTTTTCCCATTGCTCCAACTGCACCTGTCGTTCCTGCCGCAAAAAGGGTACCTGATAGTCATATGGATCCACTGCCATATAAGTGTAAAAATAAGCAAAGGTAACTCCCAGCACAACCGCTTTCTTAAAAAATCGGGTCTCCATCACGGCAACCACAAAGATACCTGCTGCCATAAAAGTCAACAAATGCTTACTACCCTCGGTCAATTTGTACATAAGCAGTAACGCAAACAGCATCGCCACAAAGCAAAGCACAAAATGAACTTCAATGGTCAGCTGTTTTCGCAGTTTTCCAATCCGCTCCCTCAGTTCGCCTTCCCCTATGCTTGCCGACTTCGTCTTCTCTTCTGCTTCTTCCGCATTCTCCGTGTTTCGCGTTCCCTCTGCTTCTTCCGCACTCTCCGCACTTCGGACCTCTGTCGCGGACAGCTTACTCTCCACCTTCGTACTTTCCGCATCCGCAGGTTTTATCGGTTGCAACAATCGTTTCGCTCTCCGCAGTGCGCTCCAATCCGCAAAACTCTGTCCCAGCAGCACCACCATCATCACAAGATACCCCGCAAAAAATGCACCGGAAGCCAGTCCCGTACGGAAGCCTTCTATGGTATGCCCCTTAAAGCTGGAGCCCATATAATAAAGCTTTGATAAAGTAAACTTCAGTCCGCCAACGAATCCCTGCTCAAAGAACGCGTCCACCCAATCGGTAAAAAACAGCGGTGCAAAATATTCCGCTCCCAGATAATGTTTAATGCAGGCATAAATCCCCAGCACCACACCATAAACCGCCACAGACCCCAACAGCCCCTTAACACGGTTTTTCCGTACCCAGAAATACGCCGGCAACAGCATAAACACCAACGCATAAGGACGCATCAGAGTCATTACACCGGACAACAAAAACAGCAGTATCAGCTTATATGTTTTTTCCCGTTTCAGATAATTAATTGCCAGACCATAGAAAAGAATCAGCATGGAAAAGCAAATAATTTCCGGCATGGTAGACAGCATGTATCGCACAAACGGGGTATATAAACAGAACAAAAGCGCCAGAACTCCAAGCTGCTTCCAGGTAGGCTTTGTAAGCCACACAAACGCAAAACAGCAGACAGTCATCAACACAATGTTACAGATAATGGGAGACATTAAATTCCAGCCAAACAAAAGACCCCAAAGAATCCACGGGAACACCAGCACCGGGCTCCACGCCGCAAAGGAAAGCTTCAGTGCATGACTTTCGTTAAAGCCGAAATATCCTAAAGGATAACCGTAGTTGACAATTCCCTCTACCTGCTTGAAATAAAACAACTCATCATTCCATTCCGACTCCGGAAGATAGACCTGTCCGATGGTTTTTCCCTGCATGGCGCAGTAAACCAGGCAACAAAGCACAGGCAGTACCCCAAGAAGCACCGCCTTAATCATTGTTATATATCTCTTATCCTGTTTCCACCAATCTGAGATTTTTTTCATGTATACTTCCTTATTTCCCTTCCAGGTTCATTTTTTCCCGGATAACATACTGCGGCGAATTATTCATGCTGATGTAAATACGTCCAACGTATTCTCCAATCAGTCCCAGCATAAACATAATCAGGCCGCCAAAGATTACAATAGCAGACATCAGCGCACTGAATCCCACAGGCACATCAGGATTTACGAAACGCTTAATAATCGTGTAAAAGCCATACAGGAAACCGAGTCCCGCACTCACCACACCCAAAAAAGTAGCAATGCGCAACGGTTTTACGGAAAAAGCGGTAAACCCGTTAAACCAGAGTCCCAGCAGTTTTTTTAACGTATAGCCTGAGGTTCCCTCCTCACGCTCCCTATGATTCACCGGAACATTTACAATGTTTTTCGTAGCGCGCAGCACCAGTCCGATTACATAGGGGTAGGAATTTTCATACCTCACCATATCGTCAACCACAAACCGCTTCACCGCAAAATAGCTGGACAAAAATAATTCTTTGGGCTTTCCCAAAAGCACTCTTGCCATCAGCTCATTTACACGGCTTCCGAAATTGCGGAAAGAAGAATGCTGCTTGTGCTCGTATTCCGCATAAACCGCATCATATCCTTCCTCCAGCTTTTCAATTAATCGATCTACCTCATTCGCCGGCGTCTGTCCGTCGTCATCCAGACACACCACATAATCTCCGTCCGAATAGCGCAAACCTGCCATCAATGCCGAGTGCTGTCCAAAATTCTTTGCAAAACCGATTCCCTTGATGTGGGAATGTTCCTCACAAAGTTTCTTAATCACGTCCAATGTATTGTCAGGAGAGCAATCATTCACCAGAAAAATATCATGGTCATAGTCCTCCATAGTCTTCATTTTTTCCTCAATTTCCGCAATCACACGGGGAAGCGTCTGCTCCGACCGGTAACAGGGAATTACAAAGCTGATTTTTTTCATGTATCTATCCTTCTTTTTCCGTTTTATTCCGCCGGGTTCAGCGCACCCATCAGTACGATATCGTGATACTGTCCGTCAATACAGACATCATCCCGCAGGAGTGCTTCTCTTTCAAAACCTGCCTTCTCATAGCTTCGGATTGCCTGTCCGTTGGTAGCGAACACACGCAGGAAAACCCGGTGCAAGCCCGCTTCTTCAAAAGCGTATCGCAGCATCAGCTTCGCCGCTGCGGTTCCGACGCCGCGTCCTCTGGCATCCGGCTCACCGATAAAGATGCCGTATTCCGCTTTGCAATGCTTTCTGTCGATATCACGAAGGAACACGGAACCAAGTGGTTTATCCGTAGCAATGTCGCAGATAATGGTCTGTACCACCTTCCCCGTTTCCACCATGGTACGAATCCAGTTTTCATGGCCCTCTCTGGTAAACAGTTCCTGATAGATAAATTTCTTCCTCACGGCATCACTGTTTCGCCACGCCACAATGTTATCCGTATCGTCATATGTCATAAGTCGCAGGTAAATTCCCGCTGTTTCGTCTCTGTAATCCTTCATTTTATACGCTTTCTTTCCCGTCTTATCTGTCAAAGCACACAGTTACTCCCGGCAAGCTTCCTGCCCACGCTTTAAGGCTCCGCATAACAACACTCACTGCTTTGTTCACTGCCCTCTCCGGCAGCTGTGCTTCCGCTTGCAGCCTCACCCGTCGCAGGCTCTGCCGCCCGCACTCCCGACTGCACCTTCGCACCGCAGCTCCACACCAGCACAAAAGGAAACGCCACCATCAGCGGGTAAATATAGCGCAGCTGTACGGTAGGTCCCAGCAACAGTGTCACAAAATAGCCACCCGCCAACGCCAAAGGAATACACCGGCGATAACGCCGCTTTCTCACCAACTCCGCGAGGAGTAATAAATATGCCCAAAGCCACACACCCGGTACAAACAGATATTTTAAAACAGGAAGCTTCAAATAAGCATTTTCGTCTGCCCACTCCTCCAGTTTTTCATGCCACCAACGCCACGCAGAAGCCTTATAGATTCCTCTGTCATTCATGGTTCCCTCTTCCCAGTAGGTCTGCACATATCCTCGTCCCCGGCGTTCGTCGTCAGTTACATTCACATAAGCATGCGTCGTATCGTTCGGGTACAAGTATCCCGCATTCACCGCCAGAGCCGCATTCACAAAATCACCGCCGTATTCACCCAACAGCTTTAAATAGGCAGATGCAAATTCTCCTGCACGGTACCGCACCACATAGGTATTGGTGTTGGACTTCACCGGATCCGAAATCGCCGGATTATATTTCCGGTAGCCTTCATTCAGGATAAAATCATTTATCAGGGCACGGGCATCCGGCTGCATGGTTCCGTCATCCTCCGGAAGCTCACCCACGCCGCCGTGATACAACATGGTTCGCGCAAGCTGCTGTATAGGCATACTCAGCATCTCCCGTCTGTCTCCCTGCTCCGCATGGGACAGGCGGAAAATTCCCGAAAGCAACAGGTTACCCGCCAGAAACGCTCCCATTGTCCAGAGCAGAATTTTACCAAAAAACCGCCGGGATTTCCCGAACAGGAACGCAAGCACCAAGATACCGAGCAGCACCAGAACCGCATATTTCCCATTGTTGCGAAACAGCATCATGCCTATGGTGGATGCCGCAAAAAGCAACTCTTTTTTCAGGCAACGCCCCTTCACCCTCTGCTGTTCAAGCAGCTCATAG
>JAZQCX010000171.1:0-22081 GCA_045546495.1 Acetatifactor sp.
CCCTGCATAATAAAATTAGAGGCTCCCAGCTTGGAAATTTCTCCGGTAATCCGTCCGTCAATCCGAATATTTTTCAGCCGCAGCGGTATAATCGCACGCTTTCCGAACAGGAAATGCAATACCCAAACCATGGAAACCGCCTGACTGATTACAGTGGCAGCCGCGGCTCCCGCAACACCCATGTGCAATACAAAAATAAAGATCGGGTCTAGTACGATATTCGACGCCGCTCCGATTACAATGGAAAGCATGCCGATTTTTGGAAAGCCCTGAGCGTTAATATAACCGTTCATTCCGGTTGTCAACATGGAACACACCGTACCTGCCAGATAAATATTCAGATATTCCCTTGCATACACAAAGGATTCTTCACTTGCTCCAAAGGCAAACAAAATGGGCCTGCAAAATACATAGCCCATCACCGTCAGCACAAGAGACCCTATCAGAAGCAGGCAAAAAGAATTTCCCAGAATTCTTCCGGCTTTTTCTTCCTCCCCGGCACCCCGCTCCATGGAAAACAGCGGTACGCCGCCCATGCCGAACAGTGCCGTAAACGCCATAATCAGCGTCACGATGGGGAATGTCAGTCCCACGCCGGTCAACGCCAGACTGTTTCCGTCTCCCATATGTCCCAAATAAATTCTGTCCACTACGTTGTAAAGAAGCTGTACAAGCTGAGCAACAGTCAGCGGAACCGCCTGTGCCACAATGCACTTCCACACCGGTCCCTTTGAAAAATCGTTTCTTTTTGTGCTCCTTTTCATTCTGTCCCTTCTCCCGACTGTCGTTACGCTTCCCGGTAAACCAACTGCTTCATCATATCCAGATAATCACAGATTTCATCATACAGCATTTCCGGCTGAAAGGATGCATCCTGAAAGCGTTCCGTCATAAGACCCTTAATGGTAAAATCAAGCATTTTGCGTAATTTGTCACCATCGGTTCCCTGCGGCAGGCTGCTGTAATCAATCTGGTCGTTAATGGCAGCATAGGTTTCTTCCAGTGCACCCTTACGCTCCTCAACTGCCACAAGTGCCTCATAGGAATCCTCTGACATGGATCGGTTCAAAAACTGCTGCATATACGGATACCCCCGCATAGCGCGCATTCTGGCGCCCTCCGTCTGCTTCATTACCTCAAACAAATCCTTTTCCTTACTGTCCACAAAGGATTTCAGTTCAAGATTCATATAGCGGACACTGTAATCATAAATAAAACGGTATACACCGATTTTACTCTCAAAATAGTGGAAAAGCAGTCCCTTACTGATGGCCGCCTCCTTCACAATATCATCCGTACTGGCGTGGCGGTAGCCCTGCAGCGCAAAAACCTTTAACGCTGCATTAATCATCCTGTCCTGCTTCTCTTTCTTCAAATCAAAGAACTTACTGTTCATATGTATTACTCCTTCTTTCGACAAAGACCGTCCGCTTTATCTTAGCATATCTTACCCTTTTCACACAACCGCAGAGTATAAAATTTTTTTGAATTTTGTACATATTCTCTTTTCAATCTCGCAGAATAGTATTAAAATGGTAATAGATGTTATCAACGATTGAAAGGAGCGAATCTATGGCTAAAAAATTTGGTAAATTCCTGCTCTTCACCGCAGCAGTTGGTACGGCTGCCGCTGCCTACTATATGTATAAGCAGAAAAAGGATGCAGCTTATCCCGTAGCGGAAGATGATGATTATGATGATTTCAGTGAGGATTTGGACGACGATACCGAGCCCTCCCGCAATTACGTTTCCTTAAAGCCCGAGGACAGCAGCACCTTCACTCCCCTGGAGCAGGTGGCTAAGTCTGTTGAGGATGCGGTTGAAAATGTTGAGGAGACCGTAGAGGAATTTTTTGACGAGGACGAAAGCTCTGACGAGGAGCCGCCCATCAGCGACAACTAACGAAAAGGAGTACTTTTACATGGAACAGCTCAAAGAACAGATTGAAAAAATCGTAGACAAAGTTAAGAATGATTCTGATTTTAAAGAAGATTTCATGAAAAATCCCGAAAAGGCAATCGAGAAGGTAACCGGTATCGATATTCCCGACGGAATGGTCGATAAGGTGGTTGACGGCGTTAAAGCTAAGCTTGCCGGAGATAAGCTCGCAGGGGCTATGGATTCTATCAAGAAATTATTCTAAAAACATACCCGTTCCCTTTTTATAAGGTGAACGGGTTTTCTTTTGAAAAGTTTTCCGAATTCTTTTTACAGCCACGCCTTAATGAGATGCTTCACACCTTCTTCTATCTGCTCCTTCGTCATACCGCCAAAGCCCAGCAGTACAGATGCACGTGCATCGGAGGTAATTTCCTTTTCCCCGCTGCGTATCATTTGCCTTCGCCCGAAATCTCCCGCCATCCTGCATTCGGATATACCGTATATCTTTACACCTTCTTTGGCAGCGCGGTCTATCAATTCCTGTTCCGTTACATCGCTGCGGGCAGTCATCAGGATGTGCAATCCCGCGTTTTCTCCGGAAATCAAAAAGTGCTTTTCAAGGGGACGCAACAGTTCCAACAGAAAATCATGCTTCGCCCGATAAAGCTTCCTCATTTTATTCAAATGCCTTTCAAAATATCCGTCCCTGACGAATTCATTCAAAATCCCCTGGTCAATCCTTGACACTGTGCAGGAATAAAAAGAACATTCCTGTTGATATCTCTCCAGTAATCGCTTGGGCAACACCATAAAACTGATACGGATTGCCGGCGCAATGGTCTTGGAAAAAGAGCTCATGTAAATTACTTTTCCCTGCTCATCCGATGCCTGCAACGCCGGAATCGGTTTACCGTAAAAACGGAATTCACTATCATAATCATCCTCTATAAGATATCTGTCCGAAGCTCCGTATGCCCACCTCAAAAGCTCCAACCGCCTACCAATCGGCATAACCGTTCCTACCGGAAATTGATGGGAAGGCATCACATATGCCGCCCAAACCGCAGCCTGCTCTTTTGGTTCCTCCGGGTTTCCTTCCTGCATTGCTTCACGCTTTTCCCGCGCACTTATCCTCTCCAGCTCCGATGCTTTCATACCGTTTTCATCCATGCCGATTTCCGCAATCTCATACCCAAAGGACTGAAACAGCTTGTAGGAACGGGTATAGGTAGGATTCTCCATTGCTACTTTTACCTGTCTGCCCAGAATTTTTTCCAACAGTAACAGCAAATAATCGTTTCCTGCCCCCACGATAACCTGTTCCGGCGTACAGTTGACACCTCTGGATACATGAAGATAACGACTGATAGTTTCTCTGAGCGCATAGTCTCCCTGTGCCTGTCCCTTGGAAAACAGTTCCCGGTTTGCATCGTTTAGAACTTTTCCCGTCAGTTTCTTCCACACACTGAAGGGAAACCCGGACATATCGATAGCATACGGGGAAAAATTATATTCATATTCCTTCCCCTCCCTCATCTGCGTCCGAACAGCAGCCCGGCTCCGAACAGTTTCACTGATATCCGTACCATTCTGTAAACCTGCCTTTCCGGTTCCGATATTTGTCTCCCGCTCCCTTGCCTGCATCTCTTCCACCGACAGCAGTCCTTCCATGGAGCACACATAATACCCCTTATAAGGGCGGGATTCAATATATCCCTCATCCAAAAGCTGCCCATAGGCATATTCCACGGTGCTGCGCGCCACCTGCAGATATTCCGCCAAAGAACGCGTAGAGGGAAGCCTCCCTCCTGCGAGAAGCTTCCCATCTCTTATTTCTTTCTTTATATGTTCATAAATTTGCTCGTACAGACACTTATCACTATCCGTACGCAGCCGAATTGTCATATCGTACATATTTCCGTCGTACCGTTACTCTTACTTTTTCTTTAACTGCTGCAGAACCTCTTCTTTCAAATCCCGCGCCTTATCCTTCATACGGGCATTTGCGGATGGAGATGCCAGAATGGATGCAATCATTCTGCTTGCCACATCAAACTTCTTAAAACGAACCGACAAAACAGCAATAAGGTAATCAATCGTTATCTCATCCATACCGCACATAGGAAATCCTTCGGACTGTCGCGCCTCCACAAATCCTTTATACGCATTCATCAGATACTCGTCCTCCTGCTTTGCCAGAGACTCCAAAAGCGGCGGGTTATCTGCACCGGTTTCCATCAGATTCTCCTGATAACCACGCATCAGCCACGCACTCTTTAAACAGATGTACGCCTTTTCGCTTGCTTTTGCGCGCCTTACCACCGCACATACCAACGCCAGCTTATAGCGCTCCATTGCGTGCTCATAAGTATAGGTTTCACCTTTGTACGCAGAAATATTTACACTGCTGCACACCTTTTCCTTAATCAGCTTAACCTGCGCGGGAGAAAGCTTTACAAAGTATCTGCCAAGCGCGGAATATCCGCAGTTGGGACACATTTCCACGTCATACTTTACCGCATCAATACCTTCATATCTTGCGCGCAAATCACTATCGCTTCCCAACAGCTTTGCTTTACCGGACTTCATTATCTTTGCGGTAAATTCCTTTTCACAAACCGGACAGGTAAATGCTCTGTCGTAAATTAAGTCCTTCTCTTCTATCTTTACCGGTTCGGAAGCGGCTTTCTTTTTCGCTTCTTTTTCTTCACTTTCAAAAATGTCCATTCCTTCCAGATTCCCCAAACCGAGGCCTCCTAAACCGGACAAAATACCCATTCCCAATACCTCTCTTTCTACCGGACAGTATATCAATCCTTCTTAGGTAACACGAAGGAGCTCTTCAAGGAAACAATGCGGTTAAACACTAATCCCTCCGGTGTAGAATCCTTTGCATCCACACAGAAGAAGCCCTGTCTTACAAACTGGAATCTGTCGTATGCCTTTGCATCGGCAAATGCAGGCTCCAGATAGCACTTCTTTACAACCAGAGAATTCGGATTCAAAAACAGCTCGCCGTCCTCGCCGTAAATGGAACCTGCTTCCTCTGCCTTTTCCTCATCAATCAAATTCTCATAGAGCCGGATTTCCGCAGGAACTGCGGTTTCGGCAGCCACCCAGTGAATGGTACCCTTTACCTTTCTGCCGTCCGGACTGTTACCTCCTCTGGACGCAGGGTCATAGGTACAATGTACCTCGGTAATGTTTCCATCCGCATCCTTCACACAACCGGTACAGGTCACAAAATACGCATTCATCAGACGCACCTCGTTACCGGGGAACATACGGAAATACTTCTTGGGAGGCTCCTCCATAAAATCCTCTCTCTCAATATACAGTTCTCTGCCAAAGGGAATCTCTCTTGTTCCCAAAGCTTCGTTCTCCGGATTATTCACAGCGGAAAGCATCTCTGTCTGTCCTTCCGGATAATTATCAATCACAAGCTTAACAGGGTCAACAATCGCCATATAGCGGGGCGCCTTTGCCTTCAAATCCTCACGGATACAGTATTCCAGCGCAGCATAGTCTGCGGTGGAATGGGCCTTGGAAACGCCGCACATTTCTACGAACATGCGAATGGACTCCGGCGTAAAACCGCGACGGCGCAGTGCAGCAATAGATACCAGTCTGGGATCGTCCCAGCCGTCTACCTTACCCTCCTGAACCAGCTTTTTAATATATCTCTTACCTGTTACCACATTCTTCAGGTACATCTTTGCCTGCTCAATCTGCTTAGGCGGATGAGGGTATTCCAGTTCGTTTACCACCCACTCGTAGAGGGGTCTGTGATCCTCAAATTCCAGCGTACAAATAGAATGGGTAATTCCCTCGATTGCATCCTCGATAGGATGTGCAAAATCATACATGGGATAAATGCACCATGCATCACCGGTGTTATGGTGAGTCATATGTGCCACACGGTAGATAACCGGATCACGCATGTTAATATTGGGAGATGCCATATCAATACGGGCACGAAGCACCTTTTCGCCATCGGCATACTTACCGTCCTTCATCTCCTCAAACAGCTTCAGGTTCTCCTCAACAGAGCGGGAGCTGTACGGATCCTCCTTGCCGGGTTCGGTAAAGCTTCCTCTGTACTCGCGAATCTGCTCTGCGGACAGGTCGGAAACATATGCCTTTCCCTTGCGGATCAGCTTTACGGCCGCCTCATACATTTCACCGAAATAATTGGATGCAAAAAACAGTCTGTCCTCCCAGTCTGCACCGAGCCATGCCACATCCGCTTTAATGGACTCCACAAACTCGATGTCCTCCTTTGTAGGATTCGTATCATCAAACCGCATGTTGAACTTGCCGCCGTACTGCTTCGCAAGACCGTAGTTTACCAGAATTGCTTTCGCATGTCCGATGTGAAGATATCCGTTCGGTTCCGGGGGGAAACGGGTATGAACACAATCATACACCCCCTCCGATAAATCCTTATCTATAATCATCTCGATAAAATTTCTTGATTCCGCTTCGCTCATATGTCAACCTTGCCTTTCGCATCATTTCCAAATTACACAGCACCGGTGGGCAAAAACACATACGCTGTCCACAGCCGATACTACGTTAATGATAGCACATTTGCGCTTGCGTTAGCAAGCAGATATTACTGCGGTATAACGTTTCTCAAAACGCGCTTTTTCCACCACAAAAATATCTTCCGGATTATCACAATATGCCGCCAGATAATCTCCAGGAGCACCTGTCATATATCCGTCCTTATCCTGCAATGTAAACACCTTGACACCCTTTTCAAGCTGTTTCGCATACACGTACTTCTCTCCCACCGGGACACAGAAGCCCATGTAATCCGCTACGGAAACATCTTTTCCGGTTGCGCGGTTTTTAATCACGGGAACATACTCTGAGGTCGTAATCGCCTGATGAAGCAGCTCCTCTGTCTCCAGAATTTCATAGTCTTCCATGAAATTCTCCCGCTTCTCCGGCCGAACCTCCCCCTTAACGTCAAACATAATAAACAGGTTCTTGGAAACCTCAATGTTCACATCTCCCTTTAGGGTACGCACGGTAATGGGCGTTCCCACAGGGAATATTTCATCGCTCTTAATATATGCAACAGGAACCTTATTCTTCTTGTATCGCTCCATTTTATCCGCTTCCAGTTCATATTCCTTTGCATATATCAGTTCAAAGCTGTCAAAGTACTCTGTCATGCGGTTGTTAAAATATCCCTCTGAATGGAGTGTGGGATATTTATCCTCGTATCTTCTCAGACTGATGTAACCGCCCGCCTTTTCAAAATGTCCGCCGCCGGAGCCCATATCCTGCGCCAAAAAGGCGGCCAAATCACCTGCATTTACTTCCTTGGTGCAGCTTCTGACGGAAAACTTATAGCCATCGCCGGTTTCATTAAATACCGCACAGGTCTTAATGGCATCCACCTGCAACAAAAAATCACTGATTAATCCCAGAATATTCGGGTCACAGGGCTTCGCTTTAATCACTGCAAACTGGTAGTCGTCATTATAGGTATGCCGGATCATGGCAATTCCCGCAATCTCCAGCTCCTGCAGGGACAGATTAGAATTTCGGAACAAATTAATCAGCCCCTTATCAAATACCAGTGCCTCGCGCATATCCATATCCAGCGGATTATACAGCTCCGCAAACTGACTGGTATCCGTATAAAGGCCGTAATAAAGCGCAGTTCCCAGATTTTCCCGGGCATTCACGTCAAAGCCTTCGCTTTGCATCATCTTCCACACAAGGGTCGCACAGCTTCCCAGCCTGGAATTGATTACGCTTAACGGTCCCGGCTCCTGCTCCTTTTGATGGTGATCAATCACCGCTATCTCATCCGCTTCAAACCGCGTCACATTTCCGGAACCGTACTGGCAGTCTACCGTAATCAACAGCCCATCAAGCCGCACGGTTTCACCAAATCCCACCGGTACATATTCCACCGGCAGCTTCAGTTCCTCCACCATCAGCTTCAGGTTGGATTTCTGGATTCTGTTCTTTCCGCTGTATATCAGCCGAACCGTCTTTCCAAGCTCGGAAAAATAGCAATATAAACCATATCCTGACGCAAGTGCGTCTGCGTCAGGATTATCATGGCATTGAATCGTTATTGGATTGTACTTGTGTAAATCTGAAAGTTTCATAGAAATCTCCGCAGCAAATTAATGATGGAACAATCTGATTCCCGTAAATACCATAACCATATCGTACTTATCACAGCATTCGATTACCGCATCATCACGGACACTTCCGCCGGGCTGTGCAATATACTTCACACCGCTCTTATAAGCTCTCTCGATGTTATCGGAGAAGGGGAAGAATGCATCCGAACCAAGGGTTACGTTCTGCATCTTATCCAGCCATGCGCGCTTCTCTTCGCGGGTAAACACAGGAGGCTTCACTTTGAAAATCTGCTCCCATGCACCGTCTGCCAATACATCCATGTACTCATCGCCCATGTAAACATCGATGGCATTGTCTCTGTTCGCTCTTCCAAGACCGTCCACGAACTGCAGGTTCATAACCTGGGGAGACTGACGCAGGAACCAGTTATCTGCCTTCTGACCAGCCAGTCTGGTACAGTGGATACGGGACTGCTGACCCGCACCGATACCGATTGCCTGACCGCCCTTTACATAACATACGGAGTTGGACTGGGTATACTTCAAGGTAATCAATGCAATCTTCATATCAATCAGAGCCTCCTCGGGAAGCTCCTTATTTGCAGTCACAAAATTAGAAAGCAGCTTCTCATCGATATCCAGCTCGTTACGTCCCTGCTCAAAGGTAATTCCGTATACCTGCTTCTTTTCCAATGCTGCGGGAACATAAGAAGCATCAATCTGAATCACATTATAATTGCCGTTCTTCTTTGCCTTCAAAATGGCAAGCGCCTCCTCAGTATAGCCGGGAGCGATAACACCGTCGGATACCTCTCTCTTAATCAAGGTCGCGGTATCTGCATCACATACATCGGAAAGGGCAATAAAATCACCGAAGGAAGACATTCTGTCCGCACCTCTTGCTCTTGCGTATGCACATGCAAGCGGGGAAAGCTCTCCTAAATCATCTACCCAATAAATCTTTGCCAGGGTTTCATCCAAAGGAAGACCTACTGCCGCACCTGCGGGAGATACATGCTTAAAGGAGGTTGCTGCGGGAAGACCGGTCGCGTCCTTCAGCTCCTTTACAAGCTGCCAACCGTTAAAAGCATCAAGGAAATTGATATAGCCGGGCTTACCGTTCAGCACAACAACGGGAAGCTCGCTGCCATCCTCCATATAAATGCGGGAAGGCTTCTGGTTCGGGTTACATCCGTATTTTAATTCGATTTCGTTCATAGTATCCTGTTTCCTTTCGCTCTTAGTTATTCTTGTTCACAATTCTTGTTTCATACTTACCGGTTGCAATATCGATAAATCTCACAAAAAGTGATACCTTATTGTCCTCATTCAAACTGTTCCAAATCATATCCGTAAAGCTGTCGATGTCGCCGGAAATCTCTACCTTCTTAGGCTCACCCTCGAAGCTGGGCAGGGGATTACCGTCATGCATGTAGGTATGAATAAAACGACCCTCTCCTCCACGGGGATTCTCATAGGCATAAGTATTGCGGATACAGCAGGAGGGTTCGCCGGCATCTGTCTTGAGAATAGACATGGCATAATTATACTTGCCGCCCTCAATGTGCATAATACCGGAAATACGAGGGGTATAGTTAGGCGCATCCGGCTCGAATTCACGGCTTCTCAGGGACTGCTCAAAAGTGAGCTGCTTGTCCATGCCGGAGTAAATGGTATCCGTCTGGTCACCGTTGGTTACGATTGTTTTATTACCCAGTACCTTTACCGGCGCATAGATAATCAGGCTGGGATCCTCCAGCTTTGTGGGGTCGTAAGCCTGAGTACGGATACCCTCACCGTCCTCTACAAAAACACGATTACGGCTGTTGGAGCTTCTTCCCATAATAAAGTAAGCTGTTACCGCCTTAGTTCCGTCCTCGGAGCGTCCGATGACAATTCCTCTTCCGGGATAGGCATTGTTTTTCAGTTCCTGACTTAATTGCAGCATTTTTCTCCTCCTATGAATGAAAACAAAAACGACCACCTGCGCATCACAAATCAAGTGGTGCCCAGGCGGTCGGCATTTACAAACTACTGCACTCCCTGTAGGTAATCCTACTTCCGCCAGTCATGCAGCCACAGTCCTTATACTACACGGTTTTTTCTTATTTTGCAAGCTCTTTTTCCGGACAATATTTCCGTTCAAAGTCAGCCTGCCGCATGGGACGGTCGAAATAGTACCCCTGTATGTATTTTACCTTCATATCGCGCAGAACCTCATGCTGCGCCTCTGTCTCGATTCCCTCCACGCAGACATATACCCCCAAGGTCTGTGCCAGTTCTGCCACCATCTTCACAAAGGACTGGGAATACGCATCCCTTGCCAGCGCCTTCACAAAGCTCTGATCCACCTTGATAATGTCAACCGGAATCTCCCTGATATGGTTCAGCGAGGAATAGCCCGTTCCGAAGTCATCCAACGCAATCCTTACACCCAACGCCTTGATACGCTCCAGAATTCCCTTCATGCGGTCCATATCGTTGATGGCAAGGCTCTCCGTCACCTCCAACGTCAGGTTCCGGGGGAGTATTCCGGTCTCCTCGATGGCAGCCTCTACAATCTCTACTACATCCGGCTGCAACAGCTGTACTACAGAAAGATTCACATTCACCTTGTAATCGGGATAACCGTTTTCATTCCACTGGTGACAGACTCTGCAGGCCTCCTTCAGCACATAGTTACCGATGGGATTTATCAATCCCAAATACTCCGCCAAGGGAATAAACTCCGCCGGAGGAATAAAGCCCAACTTCGCGCTGTTCCAGCGTATCAGCGCCTCTGCTCCCGTACATTTACTGTCGTTTTGTACATCCACAATGGGCTGATAATAAATTTCAAACTCGTTGTAGCCCTCAACGGTAGCATCACGCATACTCTTTTCCATGTCGAGACGTCTGCCGGAAGCCGAGTTGATTTCTTCACTATACCGGACTACACGGTTTTTACCGTCACGCTTCGCCTCGTACATGGCAATGTCGGCCTTCTTTACCAAATCCGTTACCGATTCACCCAAGTCCGGGAAGGTGACCACACCCATACTCATGGTACAGTAATAATCGGCATCCTTCAAGAACCACGGCTTCACAAAGATGGAACAAATATCCTCCAGAATACCGTCTATCCGATGATAATTATCCGGCGTAAT
Organism: Acetatifactor sp.; assembly: GCA_045546495.1. Classification (GTDB taxonomy): domain Bacteria; phylum Bacillota; class Clostridia; order Lachnospirales; family Lachnospiraceae; genus Acetatifactor. Next base: position 11,141 of record JAZQCX010000171.1, read on the forward strand.
AACGATGACAAATTCGTCTCCGCCCATACGGTAACAATTATTTTCAATTCCGCGCACACGCATGATGGCGTTTGAAATCGCCTTCAGCAGAACATCTCCGTACTGATGCCCCAGTCCGTCGTTAATATGTTTAAAATCGTCCAAATCAAGATACAACAGCGCACCGGTAGTACCCGCCTTCTTAGCCTGGTCAATCTGACGCGCCAGGTCACGCTCACAGCACATTCTGTTATAAAGTCCGGTCAGGAAATCCGTATAGGCCTGTTGCTCAATCTTACGCTGGTAAAGCTTTTTATCCGTGATATCATAGAAAGAGTATAGAGTCGCCTGCCTTCCGTCTATCCACGTGACCTCATGGAAGCTGACATCATACCATCTATCCCGTTGTATATGGTGTATCTCGTAGCAACCCGTCTCCTGTCCCCGTTCAATTCCTTCCTGCACCAGACTGTCAAAGCTGTTTTCCTTCAGTTCTGTAGCAAAAGTATTCTGCAGCTTTCTGTTTGCAAAAAGAACCTCACCGGATAAACGCTCCTTCACATAAACCGCACAGCTGACATTATCCATGATTTCCTTTGCAATCTGTTGGAAACCGGTCAGGGATTTACTCTGCTGCTTCCGCGCCAACACACTTCGCAACACCTTTACGGCATCTGCCGCAAACTTAATCTCCGCGGTACTCCACACATGCTTCTTTTCCCGGTAATTTACCGAAAGCGCCAGTCTTCCGATCTCGCCGTCCAAAACAATCGGAAACAGCATCAATGCCGATACACCGATTCCTCTGATTCCTTCCCAATGCTCTCCTATCGCCGAATCAGCCGAATAGACAACGGGTTTTTCGGTAAGACACCACGGTTCCAACCTTTGATCCTTTGTCTTATCAAAGTACGGAACCTGCCCCTCTGCGCACCACTCGCACAGCACGTCCATCATCTGTCTGTCCGGATAGATGCGAAATACCTGAACCGTATCCACGCCGAAATGCTCGCCCAAAATACGGGTCCATTTACAAATTATCTGCTCTGTGCGCTCATCACTGTCCAACAGCTGCACAATCTCCGCTGATGCCTCTATGGTATGCAGGCTCTTCGCAAGCTCCTGCTCAGAAAATCTGCTTCTTCTGCTCTCTGCCTCCGCAGTAAATGAAATCAGCTTACTTTTAAACATACTGACGCTGATATCTCTTGCAAAATCCAGTACATTGTAAAAATGCAATGTATCCGTCGGCATATCCTCGCCTCGGACAAATATCAGCCAATAAAGCAAGGTTTTTCCGTCAGAACGTACCGCCACGACAGCTGCACGGTCCTCGTCTCCGCCCAGCACTTCCTCCGTCTGATCTTCTAACGGGCTGTCCATAACCCGCTCCAAAAGCTCCCGGAATCTTCCCTGTTGCTCGTATTCCTGCGCCTTTTGTACCTGCTCTGTTGTTCCTGACATTTCCGTCATTTTTTGCAATGTTTCATCCACACAGTACGCCGAAACATTCGCTACGCGGCAGAACTCGTCCTGTAAAATCTGCAGTTCATCCCAATTGACAAACTCATATGTTCCCCTGTTTTGCACCTTTGCACTCCTTTGCTTTCCCCATGCACTCCGGCCCCCTCAAAAGGCTCTGTGCCAAATGTTCCGCTCCGCAGACCATTTTCCAAAAGTATACCATATCTTTGCATTTTTGCACAAGATTTTGTCGCTTTTCATTGACAAAATAGTGCTTTTGCACTATATTTCTGCGCACATTCGACAATTATCGACATACTTTTCTTACGAAATTTTAGCTTTTCTAAAGAGAAAAGAGCCATACAGCGGAGCTGTCTCCGCCATATGGCTCTGATTCTTAATGATCAATACTATAGTTAGGTGCTTCCTTTGTGATATGGATGTCATGAGGATGACTTTCCTTCAGGGATGCAGCGGAAATCTTTACAAACTTACCGGTCTCCTGCAGCTCTGCAATATTGTGCGCTCCACAGTAGCCCATACCGGAACGCAAACCGCCGAGCAGCTGGAATACGGTATCTTCCACATCGCCCTTGTAAGCTACTCGTCCCTCTACACCTTCCGGAACAAGCTTCTTTGCGTTCTCCTGGAAGTAGCGGTCCTTGCTTCCGTTTTCCATAGCCGCGATGGAACCCATTCCACGGTAAACCTTGTACTTTCTTCCCTGGAACAGCTCGTACTCTCCGGGGCTTTCCTCACAGCCTGCAAACATACTACCCATCATACATACGTTACCGCCGGCAGCAATTGCCTTGGTTACATCGCCGGAGAACTTAATACCGCCATCCGCGATAATGGGAACACCATACTCCTTTGCCACACTGTAGCAATCCATAATTGCGGTAATCTGAGGTACACCGATTCCTGCAACCACACGGGTAGTACAAATGGAGCCGGGACCGATACCTACCTTAACAGCATCTGCACCCGCTTCAATCAAATCTCTTGCCGCTGCAGCAGTTGCCACGTTTCCGGCAATCACCTGCAAATCAGGATATTTCTCCTTAACCATTTTCAGACAGTTGATAACGTTCTGGGAGTGACCATGTGCACTGTCCAAAACAATAACGTCTACCTTAGCCTCCACCAAAGCGGCTACTCTGTCCAGAACGTTGGCGGTAATACCTACGCCGGCACCGCACAACAGTCTTCCCTGCGCGTCCTTTGCAGCCAGAGGATACTTGATTGCTTTCTCAATATCCTTAATGGTGATGAGGCCCTTCAGGTTGAAGTCCTTGTCCACGATGGGAAGCTTTTCCTTTCTTGCCTTTGCAAGAATCTGCTTTGCCTCCTCCAACGTAATACCTTCCGGAGCGGTAATCAGACCCTCGCTGGTCATGGACTCCTTAATCTTCTTTGTAAAGTCGGTCTCAAACTTCAAATCACGGTTGGTAATGATACCTACCAGCTTGCGTCCCTCTGTAATAGGAACACCGGAAATACGGAACTTACCCATCAGGGCGTCCGCATCCGCCAATGTATGCTCAGGAGTAAGTGAAAACGGATCTGTGATGACGCCGTTCTCAGAACGCTTTACCTTGTCTACCTCCTCAGCCTGTGCTTCGATAGACATGTTCTTGTGGATAATACCGATTCCACCCTGTCTTGCCATCGCAATCGCCATGCGATGCTCCGTTACCGTATCCATTCCCGCACTCATCACGGGGATGTTCAGTTTAATCTTCTTGGTAAGCCAAGTTGTTAAATCCACCTGATTCGGAACCACCTGTGAAAACGCCGGTACCAGCAGCACATCGTCAAAAGTAATGCCTTCTCCGATAATCTGTCCCATTTTCTGACCTCCTGTGTTAAGTTGTATTGTTCTGATTGGAATTGATAACCCCGGAGAAAATCCGGGGTCATGTAATTTGCATTAGAGTGTAACAAAAATATTTAAAATTGTCAATCCGCAAAAACCTTTCTCGGCGCGGCATTTTTCATAATCTTAATCATCTCGGGGGAAGGACTCAAAATAATCTTCTCTCCGCCCTCGTAATACATGGCAAAGCGCAAGTCAGGCTTATCCTCAAAGCCCACACTGTAATCATTCACCTTTGCATTACGGTTCTTATAATTATCCAGATGATAGCTCTTGATGGGGGCAATGATTTCAATTCTGTCCAGCTGGTAAGTAGCCACACGCTTTCTCTTAGACTTTGCCATTACCTTATCTACCACAAGCTCTCTGTCCAGATACAGATACTCATACTCCAGATCCGTATTTAAGTTCACAAAATAAATACCTATACCTGCTGCCACCGTCAGAATAAACGGTACAATATTAAAAGTCAAAAAGGTCAGGCACCCCAGCAGTACAGTTACCACAATCAACGCATATTTCAAAATTTTCCAAGAAGTGGAAGGCGTCGCCTTCACAAGACATTCAACATAAGCTTCACTCATTGTTTTATCCTATCCTTTACATTTACTATGCTTTTATGATAGCTCAATTCCGTCTAAGTTGCAAACCTTTTATTGTTTTTTTAGAATCTGATTATAGACGCTTCATTGACATTGCGGTTAGAACACTTTATTATAATAAAAAAAGAAAAAGGTGGTATCAGTCATGGCTGTTATGGATGAATTCAGAGAAGAAAGAGAGGCCTTAAAACACGGCACTCCGAAACAAAAGATTCAATACTTTTTAGAATACTATAAATGGCATGTTATCATTCCGGTTGTTGCAGTGATTGCCATTGTGTCAACCATCATTTCCATTGTAAACCGTAAGGAAACCGCTCTCTACGTATGTATGCTGAATGTTTCCGAAAAGTTAAACGTAGAAGGTACGCTACAGTCCACCTCCAACGCTGACCACAATGCCGCATTTGTGGAATATGCGGGAATCGATACGGATGAATACGAGGTGCAGCTGGATACCGGAATGAGCATCAACTACTCTTCCCTTACCGGGGATGATTCCGCCTCCGCACAAAAATATATGACCTATCTGGCAGCTGCGGAAATGGATGTTATCGTTACCGACGCAGCCTCCATCGAGCATTACGCATATCTGGAGGATTTTTATGACCTGCGTGAAATTCTGACTCCCGAGCAGATTGAAAAGTATGAGCCCTATTTCTACTATATTGACATGGTTACGGTTGCCGAGCGAAATGAAATGCTGGAAGACCCCGACAGTCTTCACACAGACTATATTCTTATCGGTCCCGATCCCAGAAAGCCCGAGGAGATGCAGGAACCTGTTCCCGTTGCCATCTATATGGACGATTGCGACTTAATCAGGGAGCATTTCTACTTCCAGACAGACGAGGTGGTCGCAGGTGTATTTGTCAATACCACACGTCTGGATATGGCGCTCCAGTACCTGAACTTCCTGTTGGGCGAGGAACCGCTTGAATTGCCTTCTGCGGATGCAGCTTTAGCGAAGTAGTTTATAAGCAGGAGAGACCTCATCCGATCAATTATCACAATAAGAAAATGCCGGGAACCCAACATTCCCGGCATCTTTTGTTTCCCGATGTTTTTTCAGCGTCGCGAATCGAATCTACAGACCTTTATACTCATACAGACGATACATTTTCCGGGACAGTCTTCCTCCAAAGATCTTCCGAAACACGCTTCTCTCCATTCCCTGCAGTTCATCTATCAGCTCCGCCGGCGTCAATTCATGCTCTTTGACGAAGGCTAAACCGGTCTCCCCTTCCAAAATTTCCGGCTCATCGACCCCGTAAACAATCGTAACCCCTACCTCATTAATGGGATTTTTATACTTAGACGCCTTCGCCGCAAAATCCGTGTAACAATCCATCAAAACTCTGACTTTGGCAAAATAGTCGCACAGCTCCCGCAACAGCCTCCCATATTTCTTCTGCTCTGGCATCCTTGAGAATCACTCCCCTTCTGCTCACGAATGCCTTCCCGTATAAAGGAATGTACAAGGTTTTATTTACGTTATTCATATTTTCTCCTTACCGGCAAAGCCGTTACGCTCCCCGACGCTGCTTTTCTTGCCCGGAGGCGGGAAGCTACCGCATAGACTACAGCAGCTCCCGCAACAGGTGGGTGACCTCACCCGGATCAGCCTTTCCCTGCATTGCCTTCATGGTCTGTCCTACCAGAAATCCGATTGCCTTTTCCTTGCCGCTTTGATAGTCTGCTACCGATTGCGGATTTTCCGTAATAACCTGCTCCACAGTGCTCCGCAGTGCACCCTCATCTCTTATCGTAAGCAGCCCTTTTTCCGCCGCATACTGCTCCGGATTGATATCCCGTTCAAACATCACCTCAAAGATTTCCTTTGCCACAGTGTTTGTGACGATTTTTTTCTCATTCATCTCAATCAATTTTACCAAATGCGCCGGAGAAAACGCAATCTCCTCCGCATCCATGTTTTTCTCCCTCAGCAGGCGTAAGGTTTCCCCCATGAGCCAGTTCGACACCTTCTTGGGCTGCGCTCCTAATGCCACTGCCGCCTCAAAAAAATCCGCCATATACTTTGAGCCGGTAATAATTTCAATATCATAATCCGGTATTTGAAATTCTCTGCGATACCTTGCTATTTTCTCCGTCCGAAATTCCGGCTGTCTATCCTTAATTTCCTGCAAAAAGGCATCACTGATACTAATCGGAACTAAATCCGGGTCAGGAAAATAGCGATAATCCTGTGCATCTTCCTTGGAGCGCATGGAGTAAGATTCTCCCCTATCCTCATCCCACCTTCTGGTTTCCTGCACCACCGCCTCACCCTTTTCCAGCAGTTCAATCTGACGCTCCCGCTCACTTTGGATTGCCCGGGTAATCGCACGGAAAGAGCTTAAATTCTTCATTTCCGTGCGGGTTCCGTACTTCTTTTCCCCCACCTTTCGCACCGACAGATTCACATCCGCCCTCATGGAGCCCTCCTGTAGTTTACAATCGCTGACCCCAAGATATTGAATCATCAGGCGAAGCTTCTCCAGATAGGCAATCACCTCCTCTGCACCTCGCATATCGGGCTCCGATACAATTTCTATCAGCGGCACGCCGGCACGGTTATAATCCACCAGCGTGCAGTCTGTACCATCATCATGGAACAGCTTTCCCGCATCCTCCTCCATATGAATTTCATGAATCCGGATTTTTTTACCGCCATCTTTCGTCTCAATTTCCACATATCCGTTTCGGCAAATGGGAAGATAAAGCTGGGAAATCTGGTAATTCTGCGGATTATCCGGGTAAAAATAGTTTTTGCGGTCAAATACGGAATACCGGGTAATCTCACAATTCGTGGCAAGCCCCACTGCCACCGCATATTCCAGTACCTTCCTATTCAGTACCGGTAAGCTGCCCGGCATACCGGTACAAACCGGGCAGGTATGCACGTTGGGAGCTGCACCGAATGCCGTAGAACAGCCGCAGAATATCTTAGTCTTTGTTGCAAGCTCCACGTGCACCTCCAGACCGATAACCGTTTCATATTCCTTCTGCATCCCTGTCGCCCTCCTTCCGCTGCTGTTCGTAGGCGTATGCCACCTGCAGCAGCTTTCTTTCTGAGAAGCATTCTCCCACAAACTGTACTCCGATGGGCAGTCCTTTCCCATCAAAGCCACAGGGTACGCTGATGCCCGGCAGCCCTGCCAGATTCACGGAAACCGTATAAATATCCGCAAGATACATTTTCATAGGGTCATGCAGGCTGGCGCCCAAAAGCGGTGCCGTGGTCGGTGCCACAGGTCCCAGAATACAATCATATTTTTCAAAGGCACGGTCAAATGCCTCTTTTATCATAGCTTTTACACGAAGCGCCTTCAGATAATAAGCATCATAGTAACCCTCACTCAGCACGAAGCTCCCCAGCATAATACGACGCTTTACTTCCTCACCGAAGCCTTCGGAGCGGGTTTTCCGATACATTTGGTGCAAGTCTACGGCTTCAGTCGTACGATAGCCGTACTTAACCCCGTCAAAGCGTTCCAGATTCGAGCTTGCCTCTGCCGAAGCAATTGTATAGTAGGCAGGAACTGCATATTCCACCAGGCTCAAATCAAACTCCTCCACGGTTGCGCCACACCTCTCCAAGAGCTTCGCCACCGCAAGCACCGCTTCTTTTACCTCCGGTTGAAGTCCCTGGTCAAAATAATCCCTCGGAATCCCGATGCGCATTCCCTGTACATCCTTTTGCAACGCAGACATATAATCCACAGGGCACCCCCATTCGGCAGACGTGGAATCCTTCGCATCATGCCCTGTAATAATTTGTAGTACCGCAGCGCAATCCTCTACGGACTTTGTTATAGGCCCCACTTGATCCAAGGAAGACGCATAGGCAACCAGTCCATATCTGGACACGCTACCGTAAGTAGGCTTCATTCCCACTACGCCGCAATAGGATGCCGGCTGGCGAACCGAGCCGCCCGAATCAGATCCAAGCGCAAAAAAACACTCCGAAGCCGCCACTGCAGCCGCTGAACCGCCGGAGGAGCCACCGGGCACATGCTTTTCATTCCACGGATTTCTTGTCACTCCGAAAAAAGAGGTTTCTGTGGTGGAACCCATGGCAAACTCGTCCAGATTCGTTTTCCCGATTACCACAGCCCCTGCGGCCTCCAGTCTGCTTACCGCTTCCGCGGAATAAGTCGGCACAAATTCCCGCAAAAATTTTGAGCCACAGGTAGTCAGAAGTCCTTTTGTACACAAGTTATCCTTAATTGCCACCGGAACTCCCGCAAGAGGTCCCGTAAACTCCCCTGCCTCTATTTTTTTCTGAACCTGCGATGCCCTTTTCAGCGCACCACTCCTGTCCACTGTGATATAACAATGATATTTTTCTTCTTCCGACGCAATTTGATCAAGCACCGCTTCCGTTGCCTCTACCGCTGTAATATCTCCGGACTGAATCGCCCGCCCCAACTCCGTCGCCGTCAGAGACAGAATCTCTCTTTTTACCATCCATTCTCTCCTTACCCGAATGTCTTAGGCACTGCAAACAACCTGCCTTCTCTTGCCGGTGCATTTTGCAAAGCTTCTTCACTGCCGTCCCCGTTTGTTACAACATCCTCCCGGAATACATTCTGTATGGGAAACGTATGCGACAGGGGCTTTATCCCTTCCGTATCCAATTCGTTCATCATATCTATATAGTCCAGCATTTTCTGCATATCCTTCTTTGCTGTTTCCCTTTCCGCACCGGAAAGCTCCAGCTTTGCCAAAGCGCTAACATATTCAATCGTTTCGTCTGTAATAAAATCTGCCATTTCTTCTCCTTTCCCGTACCACTGAACAAAGAGTCGCATCTTTGTGGAGTGTTTTGCATTATAGGAACTCTTTCACAGGTTCATGTGATAAGTTCTTTCCTATCATGCAATAAAAGTCCCGAAATACAGCCTCCTGTATCTCGGGACGAATAAATCAGTCACTTATTCGGAGCATCAGCCGCGCCGATACACGCACCTGCATCCTTAACGAATCCATCCCCACGAAATAGCAAGAAACTCGCCGCAGAGATACATCCCCCGCAACCAGATAAGTACTGCCGCACCAAACAACGGCCACGCCAGATCCTTTCTCTCTTTTATAATCTTTCCCGCCAGGGATATCATTACACAAATAAGCAGAACCATCGTTCCAAAGGTCGCCCTGTCCGGGTAATGGGGTGACAACACCATAGCTCCCCAAGACAGCAACGCACAAAGCAGCAGTAGCAAATTACGTCTGCCGATGGATTGCTTCATTACACACTTTCGTATTATCACCAGAAACAAAACCGCCAACAGAGTCGGAAACAGAAATTCCAACGCCCCTTTTGCCTCCGCATATCCACGCAGAAAGCATCGCCAGAAGAAACCATACCCGTTTTCCGGCACCTGTGCACTGCGCACAAAATTACCGGGAGCCACAATAACCAAAACACTTCCCACCAGACAGGAAATACTTCCCCAAATCATCCATAAGGGAACTTTTTTCTTCTCCCGATAATTTATTACCATAACAAACAACCCCAGCAGCCAGACTGCAGGCCCCATGTTTTCATTGCTCCACCCTGCGAGAATCCCCAGCGGAATAATCCAAAATGTAATACCGGGAAGATGCTTTGACGCCGCTTCCTCCCTTTCGTTGCCAAAAGCCACAACTCTTCCGGTGTCATCCAGCTCCCGCAAATAGCAGAACACATACGCCATTATAAATACCGTAATATAAAGGTAATTCGCTGCTCCCGCCTGCCAGAACATACTCATCTTCCAGTTGGCATTTAAACCCAAAAGCATTCCCACTGCTGCAAACAGTGCCGGCAGGCTTCTGCTTTCGGCAACCTTACATATCATACCTCCCAGAAGAATCGTAAACAGCACGTTTAAAATATCTGCCGCATGTTCACCCGCAAGCAGTGTCAGCTGCAAAATGCCATGCGTTATGCTTCTTCCTCCCCAGTTATTATAATGCCAAATCTGACTTTTTATAATATCTCCGAATGTTCGGATAGGTGTCTCCTCTGAAAGCAGAGTAGAATACCACAAATCATCCATCATAAAAGGGACCAGACGGTGTGTTTTGTACATCACAAGAGCGGACACCGCTAACAGTATGCCCGATAACACCACTATTTTTCTACTCGCTTTTTCTTTCATACGCAGACACCTCTCTGCCGTTTTTCTCTATTCCCGCACCATCCTGCCGTGCATTCCTTGTGCTATTTCACGCCGTCCTTCCGCACTGTCTCCTGCAACTGCTCCTCAAAGCGTCTCTCAATCTGCTCCAACGTCAGTGCATGCTGCTGCATTTCGCGGCTTACCTCATCCTTATCGTCGTATTCTTTCTTGTAACAGATTCGATGCTCCATACTCGCCCAGAAATCCATAGACATGGTACGAAACTGAATCTCCACCGGGTAGTATTCCATGGCATCCAGACAATGAATCGGTACACCGAAAACAATGTGAAAGCTGCGGTACCCACTCTTCTTAGGGTTTTTAATATAATCTTTTTCCTTGATGACGATTAAATCCGCCTGTTGCTTCAGGCAATTTACCAAGTCATAAATTTCCTCCGGAAAATAGCAGATTACCCTGATTCCCGCGATGTCCATCAGACGATCCTTCGCATTCATTACGCTGTCCGTCAGTTCCAGACGCTCCAGCTTTCCCTCAATGCTCTTCTTCTTTTTAATCCGGCTCTGAATATGATGAATCGGACGCCCGATATCCCTACTGTAAATGCTGTGATTCAGAATTTCCAGCTTAGTCAGCATCACCCTGCTGACATCCTCATAAGGTCTGATAAGTTCATAATACTGTTCATTTGTCATTTCCATAACCCCGTTTGCTTTATCCTTCGCATACACAAGGTGCGCCTACGCCTCGTCCTACTCTTACAGCATACCCGTGAAATATGAACAGCATATGTGCAGTTTCTAAAATAACCCTTATCTTTCTCTTAATTTTCCATTGTTACCGCTGCACTTTTCCGATTTTGCAACGGAAACAACGCAATATCTAAATT
>JAZQCX010000172.1:0-24013 GCA_045546495.1 Acetatifactor sp.
TAAGATTACTATGGTAGAGCCCAACCGGAAACAGCCCCGTAAGAATTTTGATGAGGATGCTTTACAGGAGCTTTCTGATTCCATTAAGCAGTTTGGTTTGATTCAGCCTATTCTTGTACAGGATAGAAAGGATCATTATGAGATTATTGCAGGAGAAAGAAGATGGCGGGCCGCAAAGATGGCCGGTCTGAAGGAAGTTCCGGTTATTATCCGTAATTATACGGAGCAGGAAATTATGGAAATTTCCCTGATTGAAAATATCCAGCGAGAGGATTTAAATCCGATTGAAGAGGCATTGGCTTACAAGCGTCTCTTGGAGGAATTCCATTTAAAGCAGGATGAGGTTGCGGAAAGAGTTTCTAAGAGCCGTGCGGCAGTAACCAACTCTATTCGTTTGTTAAAGCTGGACGAAAAGGTACAGCAAATGGTGATAGATGAAATGCTTACCACCGGACATGCCCGTGCGCTTCTTGCTGTGGAAAATCAGGACGAGCAGTATACCCTTGCACAAAAGGTTTTTGATGAGAAGCTGAGTGTGCGGGATGTAGAAAAACTGGTGAAAAATCTGCATAAACCGGCAAAGCCTAAGAAGCCGGACGATAAGGAAATGCAGGCGATTTATCAGGATATCGAGGAAAAATTAAAGCAGAAGTTGAGCACAAAGGTTTCTGTAACTGCTAAGGGCGAGGGTGCAGGAAAAATTGAAATTGAATTTTACAATCACGAGGATCTTGACAGATTGCTGGATATGATAGGAAACAACTAACGGGTTTAAAATACAGAGGGAGAAATATGAGCAATACGGTAAATGTGACAAGCAGTACAGTAAGTAGTGCAGTAAGTCCAAAAAATACAAGTGAATTTTTAAATCAGATGGGGCTTGGAACATTTGATTTAGGATATTTGTTAATTGCGGTAATTGTGCTGGCAGTAATAACGTTGATTTTGTTGATTGTTGTAATTGTCCAAATCAATAAAGTCGGTAAATTAAAAAAACGTTTAGACAGCTTTGTTAGAGGAAAAGATGGTGCAAGTCTGGAGCAGGAAATCAACGAGCTGTTTGAGGATAACAGATACCTGAAGAGTGTAACCGACAGGAACAAGAAGGATATCAGAATACTTTATAAGAGAATGGAAACTACTTACCAGAAGATGGGTCTGGTGAAGTATGATGCATTTAATCATATTGGTGGTCAGCTGAGCTTTAGTCTGGCATTATTGGACGAAAACAATAATGGTTTTATTATCAATTCCGTACACAGTACCGAGGGCTGCTATTCCTACACAAAGGAAATCAGAAACGGAGAGTCCGCACTGACACTTGGTAAGGAAGAGGCAGAAGCATTGGCAATCGCGATGGGAGAGTAAGTAATATGATACTAAAGAAATTGGCAGAGCTGGAAGGCGATGAAATTTTGGCCCGGGACATTATGACCTGGGATTATCAGATTATTCTGCCGGAAGGCGCACAGCTTCGAAAGGATTATATTGAAAAGCTTGGTGATTTAGGAATCACAGAGGTTTACATTAAAGAAAAGGAAATCAAAACTGCAGAGATTGCGATTCTGAAATCAGAGATTGAGGAATCTGTTAAGGAGACGGTAAAGGATGTTCTGGAACGTCATACCTATCACAACAACGAAGAGCTGAAAAATCTGAGTGAGGCTGCGGACAATATTATTTCCACCATCTTGGAAGAAGAAAAAGTAATTGAAACAATCTTCGATATTAAGCAGAGAAGTGCAGATATCTATGAGCATTCCATCAGTATCTGCTCACTGGCGATTTTGACAGCGATTAAGTTAAACGTAGAACTTAGCAAGATACATGATATAGGGGTTGGGTGTTTACTACATGATATCGGACTGCGATATACAACTATCAACTATATCGACCGAAATCTTGACGATATGAGTAGGCAGGATATTGTAGAATACAAAAAGCATCCTATCTACGGTTATTCTTCCATCAAGGAAGAAAAATGGATTTCCGAGTTAAGTAAGGAAATTATTTTATGTCATCACGAGAAGCTGGATGGTTCCGGTTTTCCTTTGCGCAGAAGAGAGCTTTCTTTAGAGTGCAAAATCGTGAATGTGTGTGATACCTTTGATGAAATGATTTGTGGTATCGGTTGTCAGCGTGTTAAGGTACACGAGGCGATAGAGTACTTAAAGAATTGCAAAAGTGTATTGTTCGATGCCGGAGTGGTAGATGTTTTTCTTGGTTTTACGGCAGTTTATCCCGCAGGTACTAAGGTATTGACAAACGAAGGTGAGTTGGCTGTGGTGATTGCGCAGAATAAGGAGTTTCAGGAGCGTCCTATTATCCGAATTCTAAAGGATAAGAACGGAAATCCCGTAAAGGGAGAAGTAATTAAAGACCTTTTGAAGATTCATAATTTATTTATTGATAAAATAGTGGAATAAAATTTGTGCCTAAAGCAAAGGGCTCACAGGTACGAGAAAGGTAAGGTTGTGTTAATATGATCGACATTAAATTTTTAAGAGAGAATCCGGATATTGTAAAGGAGAACATTCGCAAGAAGTTTCAGGATGCGAAGCTGCCTCTGGTAGATGAGGTAATTGCACTGGATGTAGAAAACAGAAAGGCAAAGCAGGAAGGAGATGACCTTCGTGCCCAGAGAAATAAGATTTCTAAGGAAATCGGTATGTTGATGGGTCAGGGTAAGAGAGAAGAAGCTGAGGCAAAGAAGGCAGAAGTGGCAGCAGGTGCTAAGAGACTTGCTGAGCTGGAAACGTTGGAGCAGGAGCTTCAGGAGAAGATTACCAAGATTATGATGGTAATTCCCAACATTATCGACGATTCTGTTCCGGTTGGTAAGGATGACAGCGAAAATGTAGAAATCCAGAAATACGGTGAGCCTGTGGTACCTGATTTCGAGGTGCCTTATCATGCGGATATTTTGGAAAGAATCAACGGTATCGATAAGGAGGCAGCAGGCCGCACCAGCGGAAACGGCTTCTATTATCTGATGGGTGATGCGGCAAGAATTCATTCTGCAATGCTCAGTTATGCGAGAGATTTCATGATTGATAAAGGCTTTACTTATTGTATTCCTCCTTTTATGATTCGAAGCAATGTAGTAACCGGCGTTATGAGTTTTGCTGAGATGGAAGCAATGATGTATAAGATTGAGGGCGAGGATTTGTATCTGATTGGTACTTCCGAGCATTCTATGATTGGCAAGTTCCAGGGAGAGCTGGTTTCCGAGGAGAAGCTTCCTATCGCAATGACTTCTTATTCTCCCTGCTTCCGTAAAGAGGTAGGTTCCCACGGTATCGAGGAGAGAGGTGTATATCGCGTACACCAGTTCGAAAAGCAAGAGATGGTAGTGCTTTGTAAGCCGGAGGAATCCATGGACTGGTATAACAAGATGTGGGCATATACCGTAGAGTTCTTCCGCAGCCTTGATATTCCTGTTCGTACCTTGGAATGCTGTAGCGGAGATTTGGCTGACTTAAAGGTGAAATCCTGTGACGTAGAAGCATGGAGTCCCCGCCAGAAAAAGTACTTTGAGGTTGGTTCCTGCTCTACTCTGGGCGATGCGCAGGCGAGACGTCTCGGTATCCGTACCAAGGGTGAGAACGGTACCTACTATGTGCACACTTTAAATAATACTGTGCTTGCAACTCCCAGAGGTCTGATTGCGTTCCTTGAAAACAACGTAAACGAGGACGGAACCATTAATATCCCTGAGGCGTTACGTCCTTATATGGGTGGCAAAGAGAAGATAGGTTAAGGTATATGAAGAAAGCGGGATTTATAAATATCTTTTTTGGAATATTTGCAGCAGTCGGATTGGGGCTGTTAATCGGTGCTGTGTTTTCCATAAAAAATTATTCTGATTTTAAAGCTATCGCCGTTCCCGTGAATGCTGAAATTGTAAGAATTGAGGATTATTACGACTCGGATGATGAATTGCATCATCAGGCATATGTAAGCTATTCCTTCAGAGGGTCTTCCTATGAAGACATACCGCTTAGCTATTACAGCAGCGGTATGTATGAAGGAAAGGATATTGAGCTGCTTTGTGATCCTGTGAACCCCGGACGAGTTCGGGAGAGTGCGCCCATAAGCATCACAGGAATTATCCTGTTGGTAATGGGTAGCATCTTTTTCCTGGTGGGAGGACTTCCTATCGTTTTCAACATTCGGAAAGCGATACAGAGAAAGCAACTGCTTACTATGGGAAAAGTGCTGGTGGCTACGGTGGATTCCATAGAGTATAATACCTCTTACTCCGTGAACGGCAGGCATCCTTTCGTTATCTACTGTTCTTATCGGGATGAGTACAAGGATGTTACCTATCTGTTTAAGAGCGATAACCTTTGGACGGATCCTTTAGCTGTTTTCGAGCCCGGCAGCAGTATTCAGGTGTTGGTTAACGAGAAGGATTACAGTCAATACTATGTTAAGGCGGAAGAAGTAATCGGGAATAGAATCGTAGATTTTACATAGCCCGGAAACAAGTGCCGGTAAAGAAGGTGAGATTTTGCATAAATATATGCGAGCCATAGGCTTTAGTGAATATTCTGACCGCAAAAAATTAAAGCAGCTGCTGACGGATGTTGTTATGAGCTCTGATGAACAGGCGTATACCTTGAATCAGGAAAAGATAATGCTGGGAGAGTTTCGCAAGAACTTTGCCGAAAACATGGGTCTGGCGGTATGCGGAGAATTTGATGATGATGAAAAGTTTATATACGAGTATTATTTTCCTTATCTGAAGGGCAGCGGGATTACCTCCTGTGAGGATGTGTCCGTGGAACGACATGCGGAAAAGGATTCTTACGCCGGAGTGTGTGATGATATTAAAGTGGGGATTTCCCTGATTTTTTACTTAAAGAATCGGATTCCCTATGTAAAAGCGCAGGCAACGGGTAAGCTTCCGATTCGGGGAACTACCCTGACCTTATCGGCATTGTCCGTCAGCGGTAATATTATGTTGCCCATCCAAAAGGATGAAGAGCAGATACGAAAGGTGAAACAGGCTTCCCTTACCCGACAGAATCTTATGGTAGCGGCGAGAAAGGGTGACGAGGAGGCAATTGAATCGCTGACGCTGGAGGATATGGATATGTATACAACCATATCCAAAAAGATTCAAAAGGAAGATATTTTTAGTCTGGTAGACACCTATTTTATGCCTTATGGGGTGGAGTGTGACCAATATTCTGTTTTAGGTGAAATAGTGAATATGCGGCTTGTTTCCAACCGGATTACCGGTGAGCAGATGTACGTACTCACAATTTGTACGAATGAATTGACATTTGATGTTTCTATCAATATAATGGATTTGTTCGGGGAACCTCAGGTTGGTAGAAGATTTAAAGGTGTTATATGGCTTCAGGGCAGTATCAACTTTCCGGAGGAAACCGACTGATTGGTGAAAAAGTCCGTATTATCCGGACTTTTCATAAATGTCCTCGTAGCTCAGGGGATAGAGCACTCGCCTCCTAAGCGAGGGGTCGGACGTTCGAATCGTCTCGGGGACGCTGGAAAGCATTGAAAATCTGGTATTTTCAGTGCTTTTCTTGTTTGTGTTAGGAAGGTGACACCGATTTGTGGACGAGCGTGCCGTGGACATTTTGTTCACACGCATTCCGAGTCGCGGTTTTCTAACAGAGCGGAGAAAAATTTTGTAAGTGACGGGTCCTGCGAGAGTCGGCATCCATGCCTCCGCTCGCACTGTCGAAAACATCGTGTTTTCTCCACCCTGTATAAGGCCGCTCTGTAAGAAAGCCCTGCGACTCTACGGCTATCGTTCACAAAATGTCCATGGCACGCTCGTCCATAAATCGGTGTCACCACAATGACCCGAAAAGGAAAATCCGGAAAATAACAGAGGGCGACGAGAGGAAAAATTTAACTTGTCTGAAAGGAAGAGAAATGACATACGAAGAAATAAAGAAAAACGAAGAAGTGAGAGCACTGATTCAAAAGGGAAATGCAAATCTGGGTATTTTGGGTTACACAGACCATTCGGAGGCGCATACCGCATTGGTTGCGGAGCGGGCAGCTTACATTTTACAACAGTTCGGCTATTCCGAGCATGAGATTGAGTTGGCGAAGATTGCCGGATTTATGCATGATATCGGAAATGCAGTAAACCGTAAAAATCATGCGGAGTACGGCGGATTACTGGCATATGAGATATTGAAGGGATATGATATGTCGATTGAGGATAGGGTAACGGTTATGTCTGCTATATCCAATCATGACGAGTCAACCGGCGGTGCAGTAGGTGCGGTGTCCGCAGCGCTGATTATTGCGGATAAGACGGACGTTCGGCGCAACCGTGTACGCACAAGGGATTTCTCCAAGTTTGATATTCATGACCGGGTAAATTACGCGGTTACAAAGGCAGATTTGGAAGTGAACCATGAAAAGAAGCAGATTATCCTAAATTTGGAAATTGACGAAAATATTTGCTCCATGTACGAGTATTTCGATATCTTCTTAGGACGAATGCAGATGTGCAGACATGCGGCAGAGGTGTTCGGAGTCAGATTTAAACTCACCGCCAACGGAAGTAAGGTGCTGTAATCAGACAGGAGGAAATGTCTGAGAAAATTCAATGATATAAGGGAAATACAAATAAAGAACAAAGGAGGAGAGTAATATGGTTACGATAAAATTGCAAATGGGTTGTCTTCTTATAATGCTGTTCATTGCATCCATCTATTTTTCGGCACGCCGAATAAAGACCTACGCGCACAAGCTGTTTTCCGTTTCTCTGTGGATATCCATTGCGAATTTAATTTTCGACATGATTACCGTATATACGGTAAATAATTTGGAAACCGTAGAACCCTGGTTAAACAGAGCGTGCCACGTGTTGTTTTTGGGAAGCTTAATTGCGGAAGTATATGTTTGCTTCTGTTATTGCAGTACGCTGATTTATGAGGATCCGTCCCTGACAAGGAAAAAGAACCAGTTGTTCGTGATTCCTACGCTGGTTGCTTACCTGGGACTAATGCTTTTACCTATGGAGTATGTAGCGGGAACGGAAGGAAATTATTCCTGGGGATATGCGGTATATACGTTGTTTATCCTGGTTTTTGTATATATCGGACTTACTATGGCACGGTTGTTCAAGCACTGGAATGAGCTGGAACACAAGAAGCGCATGATTGTGGTACTCGCGTATGCGATTCAGTTTATAACCTTGATTTATCAGGCGACTTTTTCCTCCCTTATTTCCAGTCTTGGTTTAACATTGCTTAATCTGGCGTTCTTCCTTACCGTGGAAAGCCCGGATGTTCAGTTAATCGAGCGGTTGAAGGAGGAAAAAGAGAGAGCGGATGAGGCAAATGCCGCAAAATCCCAGTTTCTTTCCAACATGTCCCACGAAATCCGTACTCCCATGAATGCAATCGTGGGTCTGACGGAGGTGCTTCTCAGAAAAGAATGGGCTGAGCAGGAGACCCGTTATTTACATAATATCAAAAGCTCCGGCGAAGCGTTGCTTTCGCTAATTAACGATTTATTGGATTTTTCTAAGGTCGAGGCGGGAAAATTCGTGATTACCGAGGAGGATTATAATCCCTTGGAGTTGGTTGAGGAATTACAGCCTATCTTTGTAAATCGAATCGGTAACAAGAATTTGGAGATGAAATATGAGATAGATCCTAAGTTGCCGAAAATGTTGTTTGGTGATGAAATGCGAATCCGCCAGATTATCCTGAATCTGGTAAACAACGCTATTAAGTTTACGGAGTCGGGTCATGTTAAGCTTTCCCTGCAGGTACAGGAGATGACGGGAAGTGATGTAGAGCTTCTGATATCTGTACAGGATACGGGAATCGGTATTCAGCAGGAGGATTTGGAAAAACTGTTCGATGCCTTTACACAGGTTGATTTAAAAAAGAATAAGTCTCAGGAAGGAACAGGTCTGGGACTTGCCATCTGTAAGCAGCTGGTTGAGCTGATGGGTGGGAAGCTGGGTGTGAAAAGTGAATACGGGCGCGGAAGCTGCTTCTACTTCACGCTTCGCCAGAAAGCAATCAGTAAGGAAAGTGTTGGCGAGTATAAGGTGGGCAGCGGTTCCGACCGATACAGAACCGAAAGTTCCTTTGGATTTACGTTGCCGGAGGCAAAGATTCTGCTGGTAGATGATAACATTATAAATCAGGAGGTTGCCAAGGCGCTCTTGGAACCGCTGAAAATGCAAATTGAGGTAGCGGAAAACGGTTTGGAAGCATTGCACAAGGTACAGCAAAAGGAATACGACCTGATTTTCATGGATCATTACATGCCGGTTATGGACGGTGTCGAAGCAACTGTGAAAATCCGTGAGTTGGAGGGTGCATATTATAAGAATGTTCCCATTATTGCCCTGACGGCAGACGCCATTGCCGGAGACCGGGAAAAGTTCCTTGCCGCGGGTATGAATGACATGGTGGCAAAGCCTATTCAAATAAAAGAAATCTGCGGAAAAATACAGTTATATCTGGTAAAACAGGAGTCCTAGCGGATTCCTGTTTTTGTAACAGCGGTAAACGTGATTGTTAAGTTTTTATTTAACGGGCGGACATATTGACAAGGCACTCTGTGCAAATTATAGTATAAACAAGAAGATATAGAGAAATATTTGTGCGGAATGCATAAATATTGCGAGGAATTTTCTTATCAATACAGTAGTATACATAATAGCAACAGGAGGGTTTCATATGGAACAACAATTGTCATTATTTTATGGGTTGTCATTTCTGACGGCTGCCATCGCATTTGCGTATGCGGCGTACCTGTATCTTTGGGTAAAGAAGCAGCCCGTGCAAAATGCTACGATTGAAGAAGTAGCCTTACTCATTAAGAAAGGCGCCAACACATTCATGCGGCGTGAGTACATTTCCCTTGCGAAGTTTGCGGGTGTCATTGCGGTAGTTATTTTTATTTTGCTACCTACGCCTATTTGGAAGGGTAATATTCTGCAGAATGTAGAAATGGTAGTAGCTTACATTTTCGGTACCGTATTCTCTGCAATTGCAGGAAAAATCGGTATCGTGGTTGCAACACATTCCAATTCCAGAGCAGCAGAAGGTGCGCAGAAGGGTATTAAGCCTGCGTTCTTAATCGGTTTCCGTGGCGGTGCCGTAATGGGACTTCTGGTAGTAGGCTGCTCCTTGCTTGGTGTTGCAGCAGTTCTGCTTTTGGTAGGCGATTCTACCATTCTTTTAGGCTTTTCCTTCGGTGCAAGCTCTTTGGCACTGTTTGCAAAAGCGGGCGGCGGTATCTTTACAAAGACCGCAGATGTGTCTGCTGATTTGACCGGAAAGGTTGAGCTGGGAATCCCCGAGGATGATCCGAGAAACCCTGCAGTTATCGCGGATAATGTAGGTGATAACGTAGGTGATGTGGCAGGTATGGGTGCGGACCTGTTTGACTCCAACGTAGCTGCTATGACTTCTGCGCTGGTAATTGCCCAGTCCCTGTCCGGTGGTGAGTTCAACAATATTTCCATGGTATTCTGTTACGCGATTTTAGGACTTTTGTCTTCCATTCTCGGTATTGCTACCGCAAAAATCGGAAAGAACGGAAATCCTACCCGCGCTTTGAATTCCTCTACTTATGTTACTACGGCTATTTTCCTGATTTTAACAGCAATCGCAACAGCAGTATGTCCCGGCTTCTCCTGGCGTATCTGGGGTGCGGCAGCTACCGGTTTGATTGTAGGTGTTATCATCGGTATCACGACCGATTACTTTACAGATGATTCCAAGCCTATCGTAAAGAAGGTTGCACATGCGTCCGGCTCCGGTCCCGCATTTACCGTGCTCTCCGGTGTGGCTTATGGTTTTATCTCCGCATTGCCTGCAATGGTAGGTATCGCAGTTTCCGCTTTGATGGCATATAAGATTTGTGAGCCCATGGGTGAAGGTTATGCGATTTTCGGTATCTCCATGGCAGCAGTCGGAATGCTTTCTATCGTAGGTATGATTATTTCCAACGATGCTTACGGTCCTATTGTGGATAACGCCCGCGGTTTGGCTGAGATGGGTGGATTAGGTGAGGAAACCATCCGTGTTGCAGATGAGCTCGACAGTGCAGGTAATACCGTAAAGGCTGTAACAAAGGGATTCTCTATCAGTGCAGCAGGTTTGACAGTTATTTCCCTGTTGGGTGCGTTTATGTCCGAGGCGAATACAGCGCTTGCGGCAGCAGGTAAAGAGCTGATTACCGGTTTTGATATTATGGAGCCCACTGTATTCTTCGGAATTCTGATTGGTGCATCTATTCCGGCAGTATTCTCTGCAATGCTGATTCTCGGTGTAGATAAGAATGCACAGCGTATGGTGGCAGAAATCCATCGCCAGTTTAACAGCATTCCCGGTCTGAAGGAAGGTAAGGAAGGCGTTAAGCCCGATTACGATAAGTGTATCGACATTGCTACCGCAGGTTCTTTGAAAGAGCTGATTCCTGCGGGTCTGATGACAATTATCGCAACTCTGTTGGTAGGCTTTATCGGCGGAACACAGGCAATCGGCGGTTTCCTTCTCGGTAACATCACCAGTGGTCTGATGCTGGCGCTGTTTATGTCCAATGCCGGTGGTCTTTGGGATAACTCCAAGAAGTACGTTGAAGCAGGAAACGAAGGCGGCAAGGGTAGCGAGGCACATAAGGCAGCAGTTATCGGTGATACCGTAGGTGATCCTTTTAAGGATACTGCAGGTCCCTCCATCAATACCCAGATTACGGTTGTATCCCTGGTGGCATCTTTGATGTCTTCCCTGTTTGTAGCATTTTCATTGTTCGGTTAAGTTAATATTTAGAGTGCCTGTTTGAATCAGGCGCTGAAAAAAGGACGCTCCCGGAGGGGCGTCCTTTTTGATTCATACTTTTATGTTAATTATTTGCTTCCATAGTTCGGATATCGTAGGAGATTTTTATAACCTCGCGAAGGTTCTCATTTACAACAAAAAACTTTTCAATGACCCTATCGGCAACAATTCGTCCGTTCTCCAAGTCCACGTCTAAAAATGTCATCACATACTGACTGTTGCTGTATCTGGTTCCCGTATCCACAGCACGTAGGGTGCGAAGAAGAGAGGATTCCCACAGCTGCATAACCGTTTCAATCGATATACCGGGATGTTTTGTAAGGGGTTCCATTGTAAATAAAACAATCTGCACTTCCTGATTTTTTCTGTTTACGCAACGGGAAATAAAGTCATAGACACTTTTGAATTCCCCGTAGGCTAGTTGAAAAGCACCCTGTTGGTCGGAAAGGCCTTGTTGAATCATGTTACAGATATATTCAAGGTCCACCAATGCTCCTGTATCAACAGTAATATCATTCCGCTCCCCGTAAAAATGGTAAGAATTTTTACCGTTGTTCTTCACATAGTACAGAGAAGTGTCCGCTTTATTGTAGAGACTTTGAAAATCTTCTCCTTCAGAGGCAATGGTAATACCGATAGAAACAGAAACAATACCGCCGTATCCGAGAGAGGTCATTTTCTCGGCAAAGTTGCGAATAATTTTTTCTGCCTTTTGAGCGGCGGCAGTCTGATCGCTAAGGCCGGTGTAAAAAGTAACAAATTCATCTCCGGCAAGACGACAGACAATATCTTCCTGACGGGAGTTTCTTTTTAAAATTTCTGCAAAATGCTGCAAGGTCTTATCGCCGATGATATGACCGAAGGTGTCGTTAATAGATTTGAAGTTATCTAAATCTATCATAAATAATGTACCGCCGTCGCCTCGTGCTAAGCAGTCACTTAAAGCAGATTCCAGATAACTGCGGTTGTGAAGTCCGGTTAAGGAATCTGTCATTGATTTTAAAGTAGCCGTTTCCATCTGACGGGTACGATTTTCTAATTGCTTCTCGAGATCACGCCGCAAATCGTAAAGCTCCAGAACACGGTTAACCCGGGTTGTCATAACAATGGGAACAAACGGCTTTACGATAAAATCGTCAGCTCCCCATAGTAAATACTCCGCTTCCGTATTCGGGTCGGTATTCGCGGTAAGGAAGATAATGGGAATATGAGCCCATTCTTCGCGCTGTTTAATTTGTGAAGCGGTATCCATCCCGTTCATCTCCGGCATTTCAATATCCATAAGAATCAGGTCTACCGGTTCCTCTTCCAAAAAAGCTAAAGCCTCTTTTCCGGAATAGACCGAGAAGACCTCATGGGTATTATTTAATGCACGTTTTGCCATAACGCAGTTTAAAGCATCATCATCCACAACCAATACACGTTTCATAGTTTTTCCCTCAAAAACACACTTCCCTATCATCATATATTAAAATGAGAACTTGTACAAGAGTTTGTTTTAGAAGAGCAGAAATAACGACAAAATACGCAGTCCAAAGAAAGAGAGCTGTAAGAAAAGAGGAAAACAGTGACAGTTGTCAGTAAGCCTGATTTGTGTTAAAATGACAATGCTCGACAGAAAATCAAATGATTGTTATATGGGTTTACCATGTGCAGAGAAACGGAGACTATTATGAAGCTTGTAATTACTATGAGCCGTCGGTTTGGAACGGGTGCCAGTATGATTGCGGAGGAGCTTTCAAAAAGGCTGGAAATCCCGGTATATGATAAGGCATATATCGAGCATGAAATGCATGATAATAACTTTTCCGACGAAACAGAGGTGATTCGTGGATTGGCGGAAAGCTCCTGTATCATTTTAGGCAGATGTGCATCCGAAATCCTGAAGGATAAGGGAAATGTTTTCAATATTTACATTTGTGCGGATAAAGAAGACCGCATTGCCAGAATCATGAAAAAGGAGAGTCTGTCCTACGAGGACGCAAAGGCAATGCTGGAAAAAAATGATAAAGAGAGAGCTGATTATTATCATACGCACACCGGAAAGGTCTGGGGTGATGTAAACAATTATCACATGATCTTAGATACCTCCCGGTTGGGTGCGGAGAACTGCGCTGATATTCTGATTAAGTATTTCGAGAAGATAGAGATTTTGTAAGCATGGTCCGAAAGCGAAAGATACAAATGCAAGGATAAATCAGAAAGAGTAACCCGAAAGGATGACCCGGGAATAACGGAGAAAATAACAGAATCGAACAAAAACGTTCATAGAAAAAGACTTCCGCCGACTACGACGGAAGTCTTTTATGTTACGCTTGTGCTTTCGAAAAAATTATGCCTGCTCTTTCTTTTTTCCGCGAACCAGGAATAAACTGGTTAACAGGGAAACAATGTACAGAGCAAGAGTTACATACAATACAGTCTGATAACCGGTAGGATTTACGGAGTATCCGTCAATCTCAATGATAGTGCTGGGGTCGTTCTTACCGATGGTCTGAACAATCCAGTTAGCCAGCTGATTACCGGTCAAACCTGCGAATGCCCATGCGGAAAGGGTAATTCCGTGAAGAGCACTGATGCTGCCCATACCGTACTGGTCGGAAAGCAGGGTCGGTACGTTGGAGAAGCCACCGCCGTAGCCTGCGTTTACCATGAAAATCAAAGCAAGAACAAGGATGGTTAACAAGGTATTACCGTTACCGTTCTTGATACCGCCGGTCATTACAACGATACCGGTCAGTGCAATGGAGATTACAAAAATCAGCTTGTAAATAGTATTTCTGTCCTTCATGGTATCAGCCCATGCGGAGAAACCAAGACGTCCGCCGGCATTGAAAACTGCGGAAACAGTGGAGATAACACCAACCATACCTGCAAGACCGATACACTTAACGATAGCCTTTTCCTGAGAAATCAGAGCCAGACCGCAGGTGATATTCAGGTAGAACATTAACCAGATACCGATGTAGTTGGTAAGAGGTCTTGTCTTGATAACGGACATAATGCCCTGGCCCTTTTCCTTGGTCTGAGGCTCGTGCCAATCAGCGGGCTTAGCAAGAAGAAAATGACCAACCAACATAAATACAAAGTAGATACCTGCGAGAATAAGGAACATCAGGTAAATATTTGCCTCACCCTTACCTAAACCGCCTACGATATTACCGCTGGCATCTCTCTTACCCAGCATTGCTTCCATGATAGGGCTTGCGATAGCCTTTGCTGCACCGAAGCCTGCAACTGCAAGACCGGTAGCCAGACCCTTACGGTCGCTAAACCAAAGCATCAGGGTTTTAACAGGAGAAAGATAACCTGTTCCGAGACCGATACCCATGATAAAACCGTAGCAAACATAGATACCAATCAGAGCCACAAGGCTTCCCTTGTGCTGTCCGCCGTACCAGATAAAGAAACCGGTACCTGCCATACCGCCTGCAAAGCAGATAGCTGCAATCAGAGAGGACTTATGGATATCCTTCTCAACTACGTTTCCAAGGAATGCTGCAGACATACCCAGGAAGAAGATTGCGAAGCTGAATGCCCATTCAACCCAGCTCTTGTCGAAACCGATGTATTTTCCGATTTCCTCGCTGAAAATGGACCAGCAGTAAACAGTACCGATACTGCAATGAAGCAGCAGTGCAGGAATGGCTGCACGTACCCATTTGTTTTGAATTTTCATCTTTTTTCCCTCACTTCTAAATATGTATAAATCAAAATCGTCCTTATCATACTCCTATTCTCGACAAAATGCAAGATTGCAAAGGAAATGAATAACGTTAAGATTTGTACAAAATTAAGAACAAAGAACGCGAAATATATTAAATAGGAAATAATAGTGGTCAAACAGTAAAATTTTTTGGAATAAAGCAGAGCAATAAGCGAAAAGAAAAAATGTAGAATAGCACTGGCCGCAAAATAAAAAGCGAAAAATCAATAAAGCAAAGATAAAACAAAAAAGGCGAAAAGCGAAAGAGAATACAGATGTAAGAAAATACAATAGCAAGAAACACAATAGAAGAAAATATGAACTAAAAATAGGGTAGAAGAAAATGAGAACAAGATTGCGGGAATAACATGTATTATGATAAAATATTATATAGAGGGGTATTTTTATTAGAGGAGGAATTAGAGAATATATGCATTCACCGTTGGAAATTGCAAGAAATTTTGTGGAGATAGGAATCCATAAGGTAAAGCTGTCAGCTTGGAAAATGCTGATATTGGGAATTTTCGCCGGCGGGTTTATCGGATTTGCCGGAATCGCTGCTACTACGGCAGGAGCAACCGTGGAGAATCCTTCGCTGTCCCGACTGCTCAGCGCCATTGTTTTTCCGGCCGGAATGGCGATGGTGTTGGTGGCAGGTAGCGAGCTGTTTACAGGAAATAACCTGATTATCATCAGCGTGTTGGAAAAAAAGACAAAAGTTATATCTATGCTGAAAAACTGGTTTTTTGTTTTCTTAGGAAACTTTATCGGGGCAGCAGGCGTGGCAGTATTGGTAGTGTTCGGGCATACTCCTGATTTGTTCGGTAACCGCCTGGCAGAGAAAGTTGTTTCTTCTGCGTTGGTGCGGGTGGAGCAGACCTTTCCGGAGGCGTTCATTCGGGGATTGCTCTGTAATGTTCTTGTTTGTATTGCTGTGTGGGCGGCCTTTGCGGCTAAGAAGGTATCCGGTAAGCTGATGATGAGCTTCTGGCCGGTTATGGTATTTGTGCTATGCGGCTTTGAGCACAGCATCGCGGATATTTATTTTTGCGTTGCAGGTATCCTGACCTCCTCCGAATACGGTATCGCGACAGAGGGGTTGACCTGGGGAAGTTTTCTTTTAAAGAATCTTTTACCGGTAACGCTGGGAAATATTCTTGGCGGCGCCGGAATTGTAGGCGTGGGCTACTGGCTTGTATATCTGCGTCATACACCTTACTTCGCTCAGTCCATTGAAGCGGAGCAGGAAGAACTGGATATTGCAGAGGAGTATTAATTGCGGGAGCCGTACAAATGAAATATGCATAAGGAGATATATTTAAATGGGGAAGGTACTGGAGCGGATAGAGAAACTGATAACAGAAGGCTACTGCGACAGCCGGGGTGCATCGGCGTGTGCGTCCATTATTTCGTTACCGGGGTGGGAATCTAAATTCAGGATTGTTTTGATGTGTGTCAAAGACGAATATTTGAATTTTTATGAAACGGACATCAGAAACAACATAGGAAATCGGGTTGCCTCAGTGGAAATTTCAAAGGCGGAGAATTTTGTCTTTAAGGCAAATCTCTGGACACAGGTATTGGCATTTGATTATGAAGGTCAATATTATGAATTTACCAACTTTGGAAACCAGAAGATTTTTAAGCAGGTTTTTGAAGAGGAGCGGAGTAAATAGTTTAAAGAGTGTGAAAGATTAGGAAATACTGTCATGAGCAGGAGCACAGAGTGCAAATGTTCATGGCAGTATTTTTGGTTCAGAGGAAAGTAAAATATAGTGGCAGTACGAAAATACGCACAGGGACAACACTATAAATCAATCAATTAGAACAGACTAAACAACAAAATAAATCAATAGAAAACAAAGAAACATCATTGATTATAGGTCTAAAAGTGATAAAATGGGTAAATCATCAGTACAAAAATAATCAAGTAAAAATAATAAAATTACAACGAAAGTGACGGAAAATGTTATGGGAAAAGTAAACGTAAAAGAGAAATATGGAAAAACATATCATATGCCCCCCGAGGTAACCTGGGACTGGGTGAAAAAGGAATGTATTGAGAAGCCGCCGGTTTGGTGTAGCGTGGATTTGCGCGACGGTAATCAGGCATTGATTGATCCCATGAGTCTTGAAGATAAGCTGGCGTTCTTTCAGATGCTGGTGGAAATCGGCTTTAAAGAAATCGAAGTAGGTTTCCCCGCTTCCTCCGACACCGAGTATAATTTCATCCGCGCTCTGATTGAAAAGAATATGATTCCTGAGGATGTAACCATTCAGGTGCTGACGCAGGCAAGAGAGCACATTATCAAGAAGACCTTTAAAGCTGTAAAGGGTGCGCCCCATGCAGTGGTACATCTTTATAATTCTACCTCCGTAGAGCAGAGAGAGCAGGTTTTCAAGAAGGATAAGGAGGCAATTAAGAAGCTGGCAATTGACGGCGCGGAGCTTTTGAAGAAGCTGGCGGATGAAACGGAAGGCTCCTTTACTTTCGAGTACAGTCCCGAGAGTTTTTCCCAGACAGAGGTGGACTACGCGCTGGAGGTCTGCAACGCTGTTCTGGATGTATGGCAGCCTACCGCAGACAATAAGGCAATCATCAACCTGCCCACTACGGTACAGGTAGCAATGCCCCATGTATTCGCAAGTCAGGTTGAGTACATGCATAAACATTTGAAATACCGCGAGAACGTTGTACTGAGCGTACACCCTCACAACGACAGAGGCTGCGGCGTCAGCGATGCGGAGTTCGGTATTCTGGCGGGCGCGGACAGAGTAGAGGGTACCCTGTTCGGTAACGGCGAGCGTACCGGTAACGTGGATATTGTAACGGTGGCGCTGAATATGATGTGCCATGGCGTGGACAGTGGTCTGGACTTTACCAATATTGCAAAGATTCGCGAGATTTACGAGCGTTTTACCGGCATGAAGGTACACGAGAGAACGCCTTATGCGGGAGATTTGGTATTTACCGCTTTTTCCGGTTCCCATCAGGATGCAATCAGCAAGGGTATGAACTGGCTGAAGGAAGGAAAGAGCGGCAAGCGTTGGGATGTTCCGTACCTACCTATTGACCCGGCAGATGTGGGAAGAGAATACGAGTCCGATGTTATCCGTATCAACAGCGTATCCGGTAAGGGCGGCGTAGCGTTCGTATTAAAGCAGCAGTTTGGTTTCTCCCTGCCTGCATCTATGAAGGAGGAGGTAGGCTATCTGATTAAGGGTGTTTCCGACAGACGCCATCAGGAGCTGCTTCCCGCAGAGATTTATGCTATTTTTGAGGAAAATTATATCAGTCCCCGCAGCGTATTCCGGATTCCCGAGTGCCACTTCAGACAGGAGAAAGGCATCGTGGCAGAGGTAACCATCGAGCAGAAGAGCGGTTCCAGAGTGATTAAGACCGCCGGTAACGGTCGTCTGGATGCAGTAAGCAACGCGATTAAGACATACTTTGGTATGAATTATGAGCTCTCCGTATACGAGGAGCATGCGATTTCCAAGGGCTCCAGCTCCAAGGCGGCAGCTTACGTGGGCGTGGTTCATGATGGCCACTTCTACTGGGGCGTGGGCGTGGACGAGGATATTATTAAGGCGTCCATCGCGGCGCTGACCTCCGCTGTAAACAAGCTGGCAGCCGAGCAGCATATCGTAGAAGGCAGAGAAAGCAGAATTGTTGAGATTATCAATTTCATCCAGAATGACTATAAGCATGTGACGTTGGAGACCCTGTCCGAAAACTTCCACTTGTCAAAGTCCTACCTTTCCAAGTATATTAAAGAAAAGGCAGGAACTACTTTCCAGGAAGTAGTAAAGGGTGAGCGTATGAAAAAAGCCCGCACGCTGTTGCAGGAGACCAACCAGACCGTAGAAACGGTGGCAGCAGAGGTAGGCTACGAGAACGTGGAGCACTTTAACCGCCTTTTCAAAAAGAGCTACGGCATCACACCGGTGCAGTACAGAAAACAGGGCGGAGGAGACGTATGTTAAAGCTGGATTACGACAAGGCGCAAATTGAAGAAGTCATTGATAAAATCGTAAAGAAGACCATGAACATGGATTTAACATGGGATTGGCCCTGCGGCGTTGCCTATTACGGCATCAGCGAGGCTTACGAGAAGACCGGTAAGGAAGAGTACCTGACGGTTTTAAAGGAGCGGGTGGATGAGCTGATTGATCTGGGACTGCCCAGAGTTTGGACGGTGAATGCCTGTGCCATGGGTCACTGCCTGATTACCATCTACAAGGCAACCGGCGATAAAAAGTACTACGATATCCTTATGAGCAAGATTGAGTACATAACAAAGGATGCTCTCCGGTTCGGGGACAATGTGTTGCAGCATACGGTTTCTGCCAACAACGATTTCCCGGAGCAGGCTTGGTGTGATACCCTGTTTATGGCAGCATTCCTGTTGCTTAGGGTAGGCGTTATGAATAAGGATCAGGCGATGATTGACGATGCGCTGAACCAGTATTACTGGCACATTAAGTATTTGCAGAATCCCAGCAGCGGCTATTATTATCATGGCTACGACAACATTGCGGGAGACCATATGTCCGGCATTTACTGGGGAAGAGCAAACGCTTGGGCGGCATTTACCATGGCGCAGGTAGGCGGCATTCTGCCGGAGTGCTACCTGTATCCTAAGTATATCGATATTGCGGGCTCGTTGAACGAGCAGCTGGCGGCATTGAAGACCGTTCAGACTGAGAACGGACTTTGGAGAACCGTGCTGGATGACCCGGATTCCTATGAGGAGATTTCTGCGTCCGCAGGAATCGCGGCAGCTATGCTGACAAGAGGAAACCCGCTGCACTCCAAGTATATCAATAAGTCCATCAAGGGACTTCTTGCAAATGTCAGCGAGGACGGCAAGGTGATGAATGTGTCCGGCGGCACGGCGGTTATGAGAGATAAGGAAGGCTATCGAGGCATCCCTAATGCCTATATTCAGGGCTGGGGACAGGGTCTTGCTCTGGCATTTTTTGCAACATTATTAGTATCGGAAGACATTGAAAAGGACGGAGCGCTGTAAAGCCTCCGTCCTTTTTTCAGAGTTGTGTTTCCGGTGAGAGGAACGGTATAATGTAAGAAAAGGGAACGATAGAGAGCTTGGAACGGACAGAAAAATAAGTGTTTGCTATAGGGTCATTTTCTTTTGAAATGATGCGATAAATACCAATTTGGAGGGTTACAATGAAAATCTTAATTACCAATGACGACAGCATTTCTTCCGAGGTTCTTTTACCTCTGGCTAAGTGGGCAAAACAATTTGGTGAGGTGACGGTTGTTGCTCCGAAATATGAGCAGAGTGGAAAAAGCCACAGTGTTGAATTTCGCAAGGCCTTTGAAGTAAAACAGGTTCCTTTTGATGACCCGGATATCAAAGCCTATACAGTAGATTCTACTCCGGCAGACTGTGTCCGCTTTGCCCTTGAAGGCATGCAGATGACTTTCGATTTTGTTATTTCCGGTATTAACCGGGGCTTAAATCTTGGCATTGACGTGCTATACTCCGGTACCCTGGGTGCTGTGTTTGAGGCAGCTACCTTTGGACTTCCTGCTGTAGCTCTTTCCACAAAATCGGGCGGATTTGGTGAAGCCATAGAAGCACTGGAAGAAATCAAAGAGTTCTTTGTTCGTCGCGACTTAATGAAAAGAAACAGCTTATATAATATAAACATTCCGCGTCACCATAAAGGCATCCGCATCACCCGTATGGGTGGGCGCTATTTTGCTGACGAATTTCTCCCTCAGGGCAATGACTTGTATCTTGCAACCTACAAAAATACCGGGACAGATTCCGACGATAATAGTATTGATATTAATGCAACCTTGTCCGGGTATATTTCTGTAACGCCGCTGACATTGAATCGGACAAACATGACCGCGTTTGAAGAATTAAACAAATTGAATCCTTAATTTTTTAATCGTCACTATATGAGAAATACAAGAGCGAAAGAGTAAGTAAAAAAGGATTATATCATGGCTATTACTAAAAATAGGCAATCTGAAGAAACGATTGCCAACATGGCAAGGGCAGCCTTTCCTAATAAACGAGTGGTAACAATCAGGGAATTAACAGAGGGAATGTGTAATGTAACATATTACATTTCCTTTCATGATGGTAGTGAAAGTATACTAAAAATCGCATCAAAAGATAAAAAAGGAAATATCACAAATGAAATGAATTTAATGCAAGCAGAAGTGACGGCTATGAAAATAGTCGCAGAGAATTGTTCCTTCAAAGTTGCAGATGTTCAGTATTATGATTCAAGCAATACCATATGTGACGGAAACTACTTTTTTATGGAAAAAATAGAGGGTGAAAACTTCTATTGCGTAAAAAATAGGTTGACGAAAGATGAGATTGCAAGAATCAATACAGAGATTGGGAAGATATCCAAAGAGCTGTCTGATGTTAGAAATACTGCGTTTGGTTTTTTGGGTGAAGATACCAGATATGATTCTTTGTATGAATTTGTAAAACAGATGCTGAAGAATTTAATTTCTGATGCAGAAAAAAGAAATATAGATATTCTTTATGAGGAACAATTTTATCTGAACCAATTGGAAAATGAAAAATATGCTTTTGATACAGTTTACTATTCCTCTCTAGTCCATTGGGATATGTGGGAGGGAAATGTATTTGTTAAAGACGGGCACGTATCTGGAGTAATAGATTGGGAAAGGGCACTGTGGGGAGAACCATACATGGATGACCGATTTAGAATGCATAACAGATGCAACTGTTTCCTTGAAGGATTTGGTAAAACTACATTTGAAGAGAATGAAACAAAAAGAATGCGTTGGTATGATATTATTTTATATTTAACTATGATGATTGAAGTCTTTTATAGAGAATACGAAGATAAAGGACAATACTTTTGGGCTAGAGAGATGTTAGAAAAAAGTATAAATTATCATTTAGAGCGATAAATTCCAATCTGGCGAGCTCCCCGATTATGATAAAACTGATTGGAAGAGAAAAATTTCAAATTGGTCGGACAAGAAACAACATAAACGTCCAACCTGCAGAACACATGAAAGGAGCTTGGTTATGAAGTACAAAGCAGTCATTTTTGATTTGTTTGAAACTTTAATTACGGAGTGGGGACATACAAAGTATACCAAAAATGAGATGTGCGCCGACATAGGTATTGATAGAGCTCAATTTGATGTTTTTTGGGATGAAAAGGCGCAAGATCGATATACAGGGAGCATAAGCTTTGAAGATTCCATCCTATATGTTTGTGAAAGATGCGGAAAATCCATTGATGATGCCGCGATATCTAATATCATCGAGAAAAGAATAAAAACAAAATCAGTATGCTTTGAATATGTGCGCCCGGAGATTTTTCGACTGTTGAGGACTTTAAGAGAGAAGGGATTAAAAATGGCTATTATAAGTAACTGTTCCTCGGAGGAAGTAAAAGTACTTAAAGGGTCGGAAATTTATAAATACTTTGATGAAGTGGTATTGTCTTACGAAGTACATATGAAAAAGCCGGATTCCGGTATCTACGAGGAAGCGTCGAAGCGACTGGGTGTTGATTTAAGGGAATGCATCTTTGTAGGAGACGGTGGCAGCAATGAGCTTGTAGGAGCCGAAACTGTCGGCATGAAAGCAATTCAGGCAAAATGGTATACGAATCAGTACCCCAAAAAGCGTGATAGCATAAATGGTTTCTTGGTGGCAGAAGAACCGACGGATATTATGAAGCATATTGAAAAAATAGTGAAAGATGATATATACTGTTTAACAGAATAGATTTAAAGTATAGGAGAAAATCATGGCAGAGAAAAAAGGCGGTTTTACGTTACCCGGTGAATCGGGATATGAGGCACTTACTTTAAAAATGGCGGAAAAGTGGGGCGCAGATGTAATTCGTGACAGCGACGGCACGGTGCTGTCCGATGAAATTGTACATGCAGGCTACGGAATTTATTCTACGATCTGTATCATCCGTGACCATAATGCGTGGGCAAAGGAGAATCAGGACAAGCTGCAGCAGACCTTTCTTTGTACCCCGCCGCAGGTTGCAAGCGGCAGCAATCTTACTGTTTCTTTGATGGACAGCTTCTTTGCGGAGCAGTTTAGAATCAACGACAGCCAGCGCGCCATGAAGTACTGGGAGGTTTACGATCGAACCGCTAACGAAAAGGTAGACAGCGCAAGCTGGAGCTATCATAAGGAGCAGGGAACCGTAACCATTAGCGGGATTACCCCGTTCCATAAATACACGGTAAGCTTCCTTGCGTACCGTATCTGGGAAGAGATTTCCATGTATAACCACACCACCAATAACTGGGAGAAGGAGCATCTGATGCAGATTGACCCCAGATACCCCGAGACCCGGGAATATATGCTGGGCTGGATGAAAAATTGGTGCGAGACGCACCCGGATACCACGGTAGTGCGCTTTACCTCCATGTTCTATAACTTTGTTTGGATTTGGGGAAGTGATGCGCGCAACCGTCATCTGTTCTCCGACTGGGGTTCCTACGATTACACGGTCAGCGATATCGCGCTGGATGAATTTGAAAAGCAGTACGGCTATGCCATGACCGCAGAGGATTTTATCAACAAGGGTCAGCTCCATGTAACCCATATGCCGGGAAATAAAAAGAAAGCTGACTGGATGGCGTTTATCAATGATTTCGTAATTTCCTTCGGCAAGGAATTGATTGACATGGTGCATTCCTACGGCAAGAAGGCGTATGTGTTCTACGATGACAGCTGGGTTGGCGTTGAGCCCTATAACGGAAGATTTCAGGAGTTCGGCTTTGACGGACTGATTAAGTGTGTATTCTCCGGCTACGAAGCGAGACTTTGTGCGGGAGTGGATGTACCTACCCATGAGCTAAGACTGCATCCCTACCTGTTCCCTGTGGGACTGGGAGGCGCGCCTACTTTTACGGAGGGCGGCGACCCCACGTTGGATGCAAAGAAGTACTGGAACAGCGTAAGGCGTGCGTTGCTTCGCGCAAAGATTGACAGAATCGGTTTGGGCGGATATCTCCATCTGGTAGAGCCCTTCCCGGATTTCTGCGATTACATAGAGAAGGTTTCCGATGAATTCCGCTTAATTCAGTCCTTTCATGATGCGGGCAAGCCCTACACCATTAAGACAAAGGTAGCGGTTCTGCACAGCTGGGGTGCCCTGCGCTCCTGGACGCTGTCGGGACATTTCCATGAGACATATATGCACGATTTGATTCACATTAACGAGGCGCTGTCCGGTCTGCCGGTAGAGGTAAGCTTTATTTCCTTCGAGGATGTAAAGGCGGGTGCGCTGGAAGGTGTGGACGTTGTGATTAACGCGGGCTATGCGGGAAGCGCATGGAGCGGTGGCGATAACTGGAAGGATGATGAAGTGGTAACTGCTCTGACAGAGTGGGTTTACAACGGCGGAACCCTGATTGGCGTCAATGAGCCTTCCGCGGTAGCTGGCTACGACACCTACTTCCGTATGGCGCATGTATTGAAGTCGGAGGCCAAGCGGT
>JAZQCX010000173.1:0-3353 GCA_045546495.1 Acetatifactor sp.
CAGAAAATCAAGCAGCCCGTAGGGCATTTGATTTTCAAGCCATGGCGTCCGGTATAATCAAACGCGCCGCGTTTGTAAGACGGCGCAAGCCGTATTAAATTCTGCGTTAGCAGAATTATTATACCACAATTCCTTTCGTAAAAGGGAATAATCTGCAAAACTTAATCCTTTTTTAATAGAATTTATTTCTTTGCTCTTTTCTTGTATAAAACCACCGTCGCTATTATGGCTGTAAGAATGAAACTTAGAATTCCCGCCTCATACCGACATCCTGTTCCCCAAGTCCGGCAGACTTCCTCCCACATCGGTATGCTTTTTAAGCATTCCCCGGAATAAACGCGCAGGTATCCGCTATGCTCCAAAACCATATCATTTAGCTGAAACATTCCAAGGCCCAGAGCACCGCCGCACACTATGCCGAAGAAACCGTATTTCACAACCTTATCCGCGGTATATAAGTAACTCTCTGCCGCCCTGCAGGCCACAAACACAAAGCAGGCCACAGTAACCGGCAGCAACCCTGTTGTCTCCACCAGTTTCCCTGTCAACGCACTTTTCATATCGTTGCCGGTTATTGCAATCTCCCAAGGGAAGAAATGCATACTCATCACAAGAGCTGCAACGCCCAGCCCTAAGGCTGCCCATACTGTTTGCCTCTGTCCCTTTGTTTTCTTTCCCGCCTCTCTACAAAGACGGTCTGTAAGGAACCATCCAATTACTCCTATAAGCACCGCCGCTCCCACATTTAAGGGAACCGTTTCCCACAGTCCCATATGGCGAAAATCAGAACTATGACCGGATTTCTGCATGGTATCGAACATGTTTGCCAGCAGGACACCTCTGCCACGGAGGCTCTCCCCGGTCACTTCCGTGTTCCCATAGCCACCGAAGGTTCCTGTGCTAAAGCAGGACACAAAAAGCCACAGGTTTACAAAAGCCGTTCCCACCATACTCTTCAAAAACTGTACGGCAGTTTTCTTACGAAGCAGGCGCTTCATCGCCAAGAGGCACAAAAGAAGCGTAAACACTACCGCTACCGTTCCAAACAGAAAGCTTGCATGCAGCATGCCGGTAAAGCCGATTAAAAGAGAAAGCCAACAGGTATCATAGCCGTTCTCTCCATCTTCGCAGAGCATGCCATAAATTCCAAGCACCAAAAAGGGCAGGAAAACCAAGGCGGCACATTCATCCAACGCGCCGCAGTTATACAGCAGATACAACCTAAACGGCACCATAGTATACAATATCGCCCCAAATAATCCTAAATATCTGCTTTTTGTGATTCTTCCAAAGCACCCATAGGCAATCAGTACCGTGGCCAGATTCAATCCAAACACATAAACATTGTACGCAACAGTCAGCGGAAATCCAATTAACCGCAGAAGTCCCGGAAATATCAGGAACAGGCTCTCTCCCGGTTCACGAGTGAATGCCTCAATCCGCATACAGTGGTACAGTGTCTCTTCACCTGACAGGATATAATCGGTAAAAACCGGATAGGACGCCGCAAACACCGTAAACGCCAAGCCAAGCCATACCACCTTGCTCTCTCTGCTGACAGGATTTCTTCCCACATAATCATACAGCATCAGCACACTGTTAAGTACAACAGCTCCAAACAATGTAAGCACCAGAAACATCATACTGCCTTCATTGGTCTTAGACAGCGTAATTCCTTTCACACGCAATGGCTCCGTCCCGCCGTAGCTTACGGTTATCAGCACATTTTCATCGGAATCCGTTACATAAAACCGACAGCTCTGCAACTCCTCTCCGGGCATAATTGCTACTTCATTGGCAAGAACTGTCTTAAAATATTCTGATTCTCCGTGAACCCGAACCGTATTCACCTCAGTCTCCGTTGTCTCTGCAAAAAATTCCAGGCAATAAACACCGGGCGTCATTTTTCCTGCAACCACCCGGAGGAAATCTCCCTGTTTTCCCGCCGAAGCGTCAATTTCACAGGTGCCGTTTTCTCCGTTGTATGTTCCGCCCCAGCAGGCCACCTGCATGGTAGCAAGATCTCCCACCTCCTTACGAAGCGGAAACAGCCCCACGCATCCGATTATCAACAGTAACAGCTCAACTGCGAGCAGAAATCTGATTTTTTTACTTTTCCACAAGTCAGATTTTTTCCACACGTTTCTTCCTCCACGCAAAAGCCACAAATACGACACCGCCCACAGTCAATACCGCTTCCGCAACATAGAACAGCTTCGGTGCCGGAAATCTGCTTCCTTCATATCTTGCATAATCCAACGGCGACATATCAAGCAACATCAACTGGCATTCTTCTTCTGTAATCTCCTCTACTTTTGTGTCTTCACCCAAATTGCGAGGCAGACCGTTCCGTAAAATATCTCCCGTCAGATACTGGGTAGTTAAAAAGGCCGTTGCTATCAGCGCGATACTGAAGACTCTTACTACGTCCCGGCTTTCCCACTGCTTTATCTGCCAGATTACCGCACACACAGCAACCGTAGCAAAAACAGCAACAAAGGGCATCAGCCTTGTGGGCTCATACAGACAGGCTACCGCCCCATAAAGCAGTCGTCCTTTCTGCAATGCATCCCAAGGGAAGCCGTTCGTACACATAATCGCCAACACACATCCCAGCCCTGTAAGGCATTTCACAAACCGAAGCAGTTCTCTCTTTTCTTCCTTCTCCCGGTATCTTCCCACGAAACCCAGCCAAAAATATACCAGCAACCCAAATGTTACAGCAAACCCAAAGCCATAGGGTTGCATTCCGCGCATGCCTTCCTCTGCCACATCATAGGATGTCCCGCTCTTAAAAAACACTTGGAGAAAATTAGACAAATACATTCCGCGGCTTTGAATCTTCCCATTTCCCACAATCCCAAAGGGAAACTGTCCGCTCATAACCCGATACAATAAAAGTCCAACTGCCCAGCTGTTCCCGATGCCGAAGGCCAACGCCGCTTTAAGGAGCACCAAAAGCGTCGCTTTTCGTTTTGTCTTCCTCCACTGCACCACGCAAAGCAATAATGTAACTCCAACGCTTACTACGAAAGTGAGAAGATATGCATGGAATATCAACGAATACACCACAGCCAATAAAATCCATAGCTTTCCATAGTCCGGCTGTCCCTCTTGCACAAACAGCCGGTACAGCCCGTAGCAAAGTATGGGTAAAAAAGCAATGGCTACCGCCTCACCCAAATCCGCTCTGATATACATATCGTTTAAACGGTAAGGAAGCCATGTATAAACCATACTCCCTATTAAGCCTATGCTGCAGGACCCGAACATTTTCCCAAAAAAGATATATGCAATCAACGCCGTAACCACATTCACCAAGAACAACATCAGCATATAAACCGTCTCAAGGG
>JAZQCX010000174.1:0-26368 GCA_045546495.1 Acetatifactor sp.
CCAGGTCATCAGCTCAGAACCTCTCTCAGAGTACATCCAGTCAATAACTGCTGCTACAGCGTCAAGACACTGGCAGTCGGTAGTAACCAGAGTGGTCTCAGCCGCAACAGTGGTAGAAGCATCACTTCTCTCAGAGTAAGCTACTCCATCGGGAGCCTTAGGCCAATGAACTGCAGTCAAAGCTGCGTTAGGATTCTTCTCAAGCAGGGTAGGTGTCCACTTGGTGTTGTTGTTGGACAGACCCTTCCAGCTACCAGCAAGGTCAGCGATGATGGTCTCATCAGATCCGCCGGGATCAGCCGCCTTAATCTCTGTTCCGTCTTCGTTGTACAGGTTACCAATCAGACCTTCCTCGTACCACTTGTTAATCTCTTCCAAGAATGCCTTATACTTCTGAGTTCTTGCACCGTACTCAACCTTTCCGGTGTCGGGATCGATGTACTGCGCAGCATCCATAGCGAATGCAGCCTCGAACAGCATCAGACCGCCGTTACTTGCATCGTAAGGAATCTCGTCTGCCTCACCGTTGTTGTTAGGATCCTGCTCCTTAAATGCCTTCAATACGGTATACCAGTCATCGATATCCTCGGGAACGGGCAGACCAACATTGTCCAACCAGTCCTGTCTGATAATCAGACCGGTAGAGGTCTTAGCCATCAATTCCTGAGAAGTCTGCATAGGGTTAATTCTCTGGAAATACAGATACTTTCCGTCGTCGCTCATCATATCCTTTCTTACGTTAGGATACTTCTCGAAGATTGCCTGAAGGTTAGGCATCTTGGTCTCGATCATATCGGTCAGATCGATGATCATCTTGTCTGCATACATACCGGGGATACCACCCTTATCGGAATAGAACGCATTCCACTTCCAGGAAATCAGGTCAAAGGACTCAGCGCCACCTGTCAAATAGGACAGAACCTGATCATCATCGTTAGAGGTGGTGAACTGAATATCAACGTTCAACTCCTCCTCGATCATCTCGATGGTCTTCAACTCGCTGAAACGAGTGTAGTCATCAGTTGCCTGCTGGTCACGGATCAACCACTTGATTACCTGTCCATCGGGCCATGTCTGAGTGGGTTCTTCAACAGCTGCAGAGCTGCTTGCTGCTGCAGAGCTTCCTGCTGTGGAGCTGCTTGCTGCTGCAGAGCTGCTTGCGGGCTGTTCGCTTCCGCAGCTTGCCAGCATAGACATGCACATTGCAGAAGCCATAAGGGTTGCAATTACTTTCTTTTTCATCTCTTTCCTCCTATATAGAATGATAAGTTTATAATATAAGCATCCGATGCTACCCCAAGCACCGTCGCATATATCCGTTTACATACCGGTCAAACCGGATCTCTCGATACCTTCCATGAACTGCTTCTGCAGGAAGGCATAAATAATTAAGATAGGTAAAATTACCAGGAAGGTCGCTGCCATCAGCATCGCGTTGTTGAACAGGAACCCACCCATCTCTTCTACCAGTTCCATGGAATCCTCCATATTCAACAGCTTATACAATCCAGGCAGACGGCTGGGCAATACCTGATGCACAAGATTGGAAATATAAATCTTGGGCTCAAAATAATCGTTCCAATGCCATACAACAGACAACACTGTTGCTACCAAAACTGCTGCTTTCGACATGGGCATCATGATTCTGAAGAATGTCATAATCGCACCGCATCCGTCCATTCTTGCCGCCTCTTCCATCTCCTTGGGCAGTCCCGAGAAGAACTGTCTGAACAGGAAGATAAAGAACGCACCGTTCAAACCGTAGCCGAAGAAACAGGGCAACAGGATGGGCAAATATCCTCTCATGATTCCCAAAAGCCCCATCTTACTGTACTGGATGTACATCGGGAAAATAATGGTCTGGATGGGCACCAGCATGGACAGGATAACTACCGCAAACAGCGGTCCGTTCAAACGGAACCTGTATCTCGCAAAGCCGTATCCTACCAGCGCACAGGAGAACAGATGCCCCAGCGTTCCAACCACCGTAATAATTACGGAGTTCCACACATAGGTTCCAAATCCCAGCTGCTCAAATG
The DNA here is from genome assembly GCA_045546495.1 of Acetatifactor sp. GTDB lineage: Bacteria > Bacillota > Clostridia > Lachnospirales > Lachnospiraceae > Acetatifactor. Next base: position 2,040 of record JAZQCX010000174.1, read on the forward strand.
CAACCATAAAGTTGGACCACACAATCTTTGTGGGCACCCAGTTAACCGTAATGTTTACCAAATCCGCATCCGCCATCAGAGAGGTAACTACCATCTTCAAAAACGGATAAATAAACACGAAGGACAAACTGCAAAGCACCAGATAGTAGGCAAACTTTACAACGAAATTTTTGATTTTTGTCGATACAACCAGCTTATCAATTCGCATAATCGCCACCTACCTCTCTTTTTTCTTTGCCATTCTGCCGGCCACCGCAAATACAAGACCACACATCACAAATGCAAACGCGAAGTATACCCAGCCCATTGCGGCACCTCTTGCAAAATCCTTGCTGACAAATACCTTGTCAACGATGTATTCCACCAACGCATTGTCCGAAGACGCAAAGCTGGTTACCATGGTGTATACGAAGTTCAACAGAATAATGGGTGAAATCATAGGCAAAGTAATCTTCCAAAATTCCTCCCAAGGGGTTGCACCGTCACACTTTGCCGCCTCGTACAGGGAGGAAGAAATACCCTGCAAGCCTGCCAGGAACAGTACAATCTGCACACCGGACCTCCACAAAATCAAGGTGATTCTGTCCAGAAAGGTCTGAATTACACCCGAGAAGGTACTGCCCAGAATTCCCTGCAGCATGGTAGGAAGTGCGATACCTACGCCTACACTACCGGTTGCATCAATCTGCAGCAGCTGCTGCATAACATAACCGCTTCCCAAAAGTACCGGCAGGAAGAAACAGGTTCTAAAGAAGCCTCTTCCGGGATTCGGGCGGTTAATCAGCATGGCAATCACCAAGGAGAATACCAAGGTCAACGGTGTATTAATCAGGGTATCCGTCACAACCTCCACAAAAATCGGCATAAAGTTGATATCGTATACGAATATGTATTCGTAATTCGCCAAGCCGATATATTCCATTCCAAAGCCCTTCAACTGAACAATTTCACTAAAGCTCAGCTGAATGGAGGTGATAATCGCATTTACAAAGAATATCAAAGTTCCTATCAACCATGGTGCAAGGAAGAGGTAAGCTTCCACTACTCTTCTTCGCTCCATCGTCAACAGCTTACGACGTTTTACTCTTACTTTTTCCTTCTTCATTTAGTTGCCTCCTACGACCTTATAGCTTCGGGCACCAACCTCGACACCGTCAACAGTCACAGCGGCGTCATTGTAATTCACATAAATCTTGGTTCCGTTTTCATAACCGGTACAATATACTTCCTCTGCAACTGCTTCATGGGAAACTATTTCAGAGCCTCGTACATCCTTCAGCGCATCCTCCAACATTGTATAGGTCTCGATAATTTCATCCTTCCATGCGGAATATGCAGAACTGAACAGATTGTTATAATCGGTACGAATCAGCTTTTCAGCGGAATCTGCCGTTATTTCAAAGTAAGGAAGATAGCCGTACTCAATCCACTTCAGCTGAAGCTGTGTGGAATCGCTGCTCAGGTTCAGCGCTTCTCCTGTATAATCCACATAGCCGTGTGCAACAATCTGCCAGAAAGGAACAGATTCCGATGTCATCTGATATCCACAGTCCGTTACAGGAATCTCTGTGGCCTTATCCGCATACTGCAGTACATAGCCGTTTCCGCCTTCCGCCGTAACGCTTCCGGTCTCCTGCTTTACCTGATTTAACATATCCTTCCACAGCTGCTTACACTCTGCGGAAGAAACCGGATTACGCTCTGCGTAGTTGTAATACATCATCCGTCCGATGTTTTCCAGCTTGATGCCGGATACCGGATACTTTTCTGCCTTATCCATAAACTTCGCAAAGTTCTTGGAAGCAATGTTAGGACTCATTACATAAACAGATTCTCTTCTGTTTGTCATTACCTGGTAATTACTCATGTACACGATGTCGTTATTCTTGGAATAACCACCCATCTCCTCCTGTACCGTCAGGAAATTTGCAGTCAGGGACAGCTCTACACCGTTCTCCTTTGCATACTGGGTCAGCTTCTTCAAATCACCGTTTCCGCCCAGCTTACCGCTTGCAGGGAAGTACTTGGGCTCGGAGCCGTAGCCGCCGGAGGTCCAGCCTACCAGTGCCGCCTCAATCTCTCCGTTAACGCTTGCCTTTAAATCCTGCAAAATCTCCTGTGCCTGATCAAAGGTTGTCACACTGCGGAAGGTGTCGAAAATCAAACCATCCTCCTTGATACCCATGAATAAATCCAGTGACAGGGTGTAGTCATCTGCGGAAATCTTGTCGTGCATAAGACCGTTTTCCACCAGATAGCTTCTGTATTCCTTTGCCATTCCTACATAATCAGCCTCTCCCTTAGGCAGAATGCTGTAGCAGATTTCATAATCCACATTCATCATATCCTCATCAAAGGTCTGAACCACCTTTGCCGTAACTCTGGGATCCTGGAAGCTTCTTCTGTAAGTAAAGGAGGGATACATATAATTCGCTTTAATTACACTTCCGGAAGGTGTTACCTTAATCTGTGCGGATTCATCTCCCTCCGTCACATAAGCAACATAGCCCTCCTCACCGTAATTTCCGCCGAATACCGGAAGAAGTACGGTAGGGTCGATATCCTCAAAACGTCCGATTAAATCCTCTGTCTTTGTAATATCGCCGTAAACATCGTAGGTAACGGACTTTTCACCGTTGTGTGCCATATCATCAAATTTCATGATTGCACCGGAGCCGTCAGGATAGAAGAAGTATCCCTCCTGTCCGTCCGCCTTTGCACCGAAGAACATCATTATATCTACATACGCTAAGCTGAAAGTCTCACCGTACTCCTCAATCTTCTCCTTCGGGATTCTGATTTTAATTCCGTCATCCGTCAGGGAAAACTCAAGTGCAATACGGATGCCCACATCCGCTATGTCATAAGCTACGCCAATACCGTCTGCCGTCTGATACTCTTCAGCAGTGTAATTGGAGCCTACAAGGTCCGTGGTATTGATGGAACCGAAGCCTCTCGCCAGATTTGTCACACTGACGGAAAACAGGGATGCCATCTTCTTTTTCCACTTTGCATTGACCTTTGACATATCGTAGCCCGGGTCATTCATGGAGGAGGACCACACCTGTCCGGTTCTCTTATCGGTAATCTGAACCTCGGAATAATCATTTAACAACTGCAGCTTAATGTTGTCATTTTCCAGCGTTGCCTGAGCGCTCTGGGCAGCCTGTACGCGAGCAGTTCCCATATCGCCGAGACAGACAGTGAAGCAAAGCACTACAGCCAACAGCGCTGCAATCCATTTTTTCTTTCCCATAATGTGCTCCTTTCCCTAAAATCTGTATCTCAGCTCTATCATCACTGCCTGCACAAAGTCGATAAACTGTGCACAAAGGGTATAGAGCAACGCAACTGCAACCCACAACATGGCCACCGTAAACAGGGACAGTAAGATGATTACCACTGTCTTGCTTCCGGTGAAGTGGTTCATTACTTTCAAGCTGATAATCACCAGCAAAACAACCCATCCGAGAGCAATTCCTTCCAGCGATACAAACAGTCCCAACTGGTTGATATCCAGAATCTGGGAAAGCAGTGTCAACGGAATCATAATCAATATGTAAGGAACAAGCGCATAGGAGCATGCCAGCATAGACTCCCGAAACAGCGTTTCTCCATCCATAATCGTTGTCATCAGGTAGGACGCAATACCCCATGAAATCAGAGGCACAAACAGCTTCGCACACTCAAAAATCAGATTTGTACGTACACCTACGGTGGACAGCGGGTAATGGGTAAACTGCAGGGAAATCAATCTGACTATAATTGCCAGTCCCAACAGAATAGGTACCGGATACCACTTAAAATTCTCTCTCTCCTTCTGGATATAGGTGAATGCCGTAACCGGATGAAATAAAATCAATAATGACATTTTCAGCATTTTCATTATATACTTCCTCCGTATTCTATCCTGTGTGCTATGGCATCAACGTACTTCTTTACACGCTTAAAGCCAATCCATGTACCGCCCAACAGAACCACAACTGCCAGACAAATCCATCCGAAGTAGTTACGGAAGATATCATGACGGTACTCTGCAAATGCCTCGGAGTAGCCTTCCTTATCATCACCCAGAGCGTACTGCTCCATAGCCTCCTTGTACTTACCTTCCTTAAACAGCACCTTACCGTAACCGGAATGTGCCATCGCATAGTTGGAATCGATTTCAAGCACTTGCTCCCAGTAATCCTTGGAAGCATCATAGTTTCCGTCGTTGTACAGGGAAACTGCCTTATGAATCAGCTGGATAAATTTCGTGGGCTTCAGCACCGTAATATTGGCAGCGGAATAATCCAAAACATAAAGCTTACCTTCGCTGTCGTGTACGATACTAACCAGGTTCTGGTAAACACCCTGCTTATCACCGGTACCACCAAAGAACGCAAGCAGCTCACCATCCTGTGTATACTGATAAATCAAACCGCTGTTTTGGTCACTCATGGTAACGATTCCGTTGTCCATAACCGTAATGTCGGAAAAGCTGACCGTTGTATAGGTCTTATCATCCACCGAAACGGGGTAACCGTACACCAAATCCGGGTAGGTATTGGTACCTACGGAATTCAACCGGCGAATCTGTCCCGACTTCTCGTTAGACATCAGACCGTAAATCATACCGTCCGAAGCAATCATAAAGTTGTTATACGCAGAGGGCTCCTGCTTTACGGTTCTCTCAATCTGGCTCTGTGAACCAAACATTCTGATTAAAAGTCTGGAAAGACTGAAGGGCACCGTCGCTGCTCCCACATAACCGCGGAAGTTGTTCTGGGAGTCAATCTTCATCAGGTTGCTTCCCTTCAATACATACATGTAACCTGTATGGGATACATAAATCTTTCCGGGTGAGAAAGTGAAGCTCTCCTCCAGCAGGTCACTTTCCGGTCTTGTGTACATCTCCACATCGGAACCGTCCTGATTGATTCTTGTCACGCGGTAATTGTCCGTGTCCGCAACCCAGATGGTACCATCTTCATGTACATACAAGCCTTTGGGATTTTTAAAGGGCGTACCGAAAGCCTCGGTGTACTCTTTTAATACCTCTCCCTCGGGAGAAATTTTCAAAACACGATTGTTTCCGGAATCTGCCACATACAGATTATCCTCACTGTCCATGAAAAGATCCTCTGCGTGGTTCAGGAATCCGTACTCGCCTAGGTTCTTATAGGTAGTCTCCACCTCATAAGTGGTGGGGATATCCATAAAGAAGCCTTCCTCATCTGCCACCATACTGACACCGGCCGCATTTACCACGTCCCCGAAGGAACAGCTAAGCAGCAAAACCGACATCACTGATGCAATTATTTTTGTCACTCGCTTCATACTCTTCCTCCGATTAACTCTTAATTCCGGAATAGGTCATGGTCTGCATTACACGACCTCTCATGATACAGAACACAATGATTGTAGGCAGGGTTGTCAACAACGTTGCAGCACCTACGGAACCGCTTCTCGCAACCACACCCGCACCGCCTGCAAGGGTCTGCAGCGCAAGGGGCAGGGTCTTCATGGCATCCTTGTTGATAAATACCAGTGCCGAGAAATAGTCGTTCCAGTTACTTACAAAGGAGAACACTGCCAGAGTACTCCATGCAGGCTTCAAAAGCGGCATGGCGATTTTCCAGAAGGTGAACAGCTCTCCTGCACCGTCGATTCTCGCAGCCTCCAGAATGGAGTCCGGCAGCTGCTCGGCAAACTGCTTTACAAGGAAGAAGTTATATGCCACTGCTATCTTGGGAATAATCAACGCCCAGTAGCTGTTTACCAGTCCCAGCTCCGTTACAATCAGGTAGTTGGGAATCTGGGTTACGTAGCTGGAGAACATCAGCGCTGCGGTGATGACAGCGAAAATGGTCTTGGAACCCTTAGGCTTAAACTTTGCCAATCCGTACGCACCCGCACAGCATACAAAGATGCTCAAAAACACCGTTACTACTGTAGTAAATAAGCTGTTGAATATGTATCTTGTAAAGGGTACCTCTGATGCTGTTAAGGATGTCAGCAAATCAGAGAAGTTGGTTAATGTCGGTCTCTTTACGATAATTCTGGGAGGATAGAGGTACAACTCATCCAGCGGCATGAATGCACGGCATATCATAGCTACCATGGGCAGCGCGGTAAAGCACACCAGCGCAAGCATACATATCACGAAAATTACGTGTCCGACTTTTACTTTCCGTCTATGGATTTTTTTACCTTTTATGCGTGCCATCATTAATCCTCCTCTGAACGGAATACGTAGAAACAAATTCGTCCGACAACAAACGTAATAATAAACAGTATCATAGCAACGCCGGACGCATAACCCATGTTCATTCGGATGAATGCATAGTCATACAGATGAGCAACAATGGTATGTGCCGCATAGTTGGGACTGGGCATTCCGGCAACGGAGGTCGCCACATCGAAAATAGCGAACGCACCTACTACGGAGTTTACCGCACCGAACAGAAGCTGAGGCTTCATTAGGGGCAGGGTGATATAACGAAGCTCCTGCAGACGGCTCTTCATACCATCCACTCTTGCCGCCTCGTAAAGCGCCGGGTCGATGTTCTGCAAACCTGCAAGGAATACCAGGAAACCGGTACCCATACTCATCCATACCGAGATAATCACGATAACCCACTTCAGGAAGTCGGCATCCTTAGTCCAAAGAATCGGCTCTACGATGACACCCAAATCCATCAGGAAGTTGTTCAAATATCCGTTACGGTCGCCGGAGAAGATAATCAGCCAAATGGTTGACATTGCAACACCACTGGTAAGGGAAGGTGCGTAGAAAGCAAGTGCAAATGCACCACGTCCCTTATTCATCAGGGTAATCAGCCAAGCCATAATAAAGGATGCTATATATCCCAGCGGGCCCGTCAAAATAGCAAATACCAGTGTATTGGCAAGCGATGTAAGGAATACATCATCTTCCAGAATCAGGTTCCGATAGTTCGTCAATCCGATAAACTCCGGTGACTGAACCAGATTGTAGTTTGTTAAACTGAGTCCCATAGCGGTAGCAATGGGTATCAACGTAAAGGTGACAAACAGAACCAGGAAGGGTGCCAGAAACAGGTATCCTGTAATTGTCTTACGAGTATCCATTTTACTCTTGGGTCTTCTTACTTTGGTCTTCATTCTTTATCCCCCTGTGGAATAATATCCGCATCCTGCAAGCCGAACTCCTCTATCTTGTTCCTCAGCTCCTTGTCAATATCCTTGACTGCCTTTTCCAGAGCATCTCTTGCATTTTCATTTTCCACTACCACACTGTTCCATGCGTTAATCAAATGTCGGCTGGTAAAGTAACCGCCGGGAACAATGTACTGCTCCTGCGCATTCTGCAGGGTTTCCTGAATCACCTTCTTATCCTCGGTCTTCCAAGGCAACTTGTAGAAGGCTTCTACATTCGCAGTATTCCAACGTGCAGATTCGCCGATGATTGCCTCAAGCTGTCTGCCGTAGTTTACCTGTGTTTCCTCGGACATCCACCACTTCATGAACTCCCAAGCCGCCTCCTGCTTATCGGACTGAGCCAGAATTACATTGGCAGTCTTGGAAATGGAACCGGTCTCTCTGGAAACCGTACCGTCCTCATTTGCCATACCGGGTACCAGGGTGATTCCCCAGCGTCCGTACAGCTCGGGTGCGGAAGTCAGGAACTGGATATACTCGGAATAGCCCGCAATACCGATGGGCGTCTCCCCCATTCTCATACGGGTGAAAAGGTTGGACTCTTCATCCACTTCATACTGGCTGTAAAGGTTCGTCCAGGACTTAAATGCCTGATATGCTTCCGGCGAACCGATTGCACTGTTCTTTCCGTCAGCAGTATAGTAGGATCCGCCGTTCTGCAAAAGCATCATGGTAAATCCGCGAAGCGCCGCAGGGGAGCTGGATGCCACAGAGGTGTCCACGGACATATTGAATGCCATACTGTTCTCATAAAGCACAGGCAGTACATCCTCGTAAAGCTCTGTCCATGTCTCGGGCAGCTTCATCTCAAGTTCATTGATAATGTCCTTACGGTAGAACATTGCGGTAAAGTCCATTGTCTCGGGTAACGCATACACGCCGCCACAGAATCTGTAAGGAACCATGCTGTTCTCGTAGAACCAGGATTCTACCTCCGGGTAATCCTCAAACTGTGTTAAATCCACAGCCGCATCACGGAACGCAAACTCAGAAGGCAGATTATAGTCTACCGAAAGTGCCACATCCGGTGCCGTACCCGAATTCAGGGAAAGCATCAATACGTTAACACCTCCTGTAGTCAGCTGACCGCTGGGCATTACGTTTAAGTTTACGTGGATGCCTGTTTCGGGGGTAAAGGACTCATCTATCATTTCCTTCAGAATTTCACCCCACTCAGCACCACGTCCGATCCATACCTCGAGAACCACGTTCTCACCGTCCTCTTCGGTAGTTCCGATTGCATCGTAGTCCTTTACGAAGGACAGGGCAAAGTTCACTGCCGATACATAGAACTTCTCAAAGAAGTTGGACTGCTCTGCCACAAACTCCTCTTCCGGTGCCATTACCTGCAGGTAATCGATGGACATGGGAGTTGTATTCATACTGGTAATGTAGCTTCCCAGATTCGTCTGCGCATTTTCCAGCTCATCCAGTGCTCTGGGAATTGTATCCACATCTGCGGAAAACTCACGCAACGTATCTACGATGGCGCGGTAACTGTTTTCCTTGGAAGTAGTCTTATTGGTAATCTGCTCCAGAATCTCTGCACACACTTCAATGCTGTCTGCAAGCTCTGCCAGTTCACCGGACAACTCCGGCATCAGTCTGTACAGATTGTACTCATAGTTTGCATCCGGCTCGGGACCGGTAATTTTTGTGATATCTCTCGTAATATCAGACAATACGGAAATATCGTTTGTGGAACGCTCAATTACGGAAGCGATGGGACCAATCTGTCCGGTCAGGGTCAGCTCATGAACACCCTTCTCCAGATAAACCAGATAAGGCTCACCGTTTTCGTCAGACAATGTTTCCGCATACCATTCCTTATTGTAAGGGAACTTATATTCCAAAAACTCTTCAAAGGGAACCTCACCGTCGATGGTAATCTTACGGTAAGAAGGCATACCCTCATTCTTTTTCTGTAATACCTTCAGACCAATTTCGTACAAACCGTCCTCTGCAACCTCGAAACTCCAGCTTACGCTCTGCTCACCACGGTTCCAACGGCTTCCGCCTACGGTATTCAACACACGGTTGTACAGCGAGAAGGGAACTGTTTTCGGGTCACTGTTCGCCTCTCTTCTGATGATGGAATCACTTCTCCAGGAAGACTCCTCACCCTCGATGTATGCGCCCATTCCGGCAGTAGCCTTTTTATAGCCGTTTGCCTCGTAAACCTGAAGCATCTCCGCATAGCTGGGAATATCCTGCTTGCCTTCCAGTCTCACTTCACGAATTGCAACCGGCTGGTCTACATAAGCAAGCTCCAATGTATGCTCACCCTTGTCAAAGTAAAAATACATGGGCTCCGGATCGAATCCCTTGGAATCATGCGCTGCCTGAGTCATCCAGCACACAACCTCTTCCTGCTTCGGCCAAACCTCATCGCCGATTTCGTTGATTCTTACTTCACCGGACTCAATGAACCTTCTGTAGAAGTAAGCGTTAGTAGCTTCTTCACAGGGAATGGCACCGTCGATTACGATGGAACGCTGAATCTTAGAGCCGTCGCCGTTTGCACCTGCATAGTCGAGAACGACGCTGTACAGTCCGGCTTCCTCAACCTTGAAGCTCCAACCCGCATTCATGTTCTCTTCAAGCATCAGGGCTGCTCCCTCATACCCTGCGATACCCTTCTCCATGGTGCCCTCGGTGTCTGCCGCCGAAGGGTCCAAGGTGATTACCGCATCCGTTCCGGTATACCCCTTTGCCGTATATTCCTTCACAAGCTCTGAGTAGGAAACGGTTTCTTCGCCATATGTAACATAGTCGATATACTCTGTCGCCTCCAGCTGTGCCAGATACGCCTTATCCTCGGGCGCATCATTGCTCTTATTGCTGGACGAAATCCATACCGCGACCAATCCGATTATGATTAGGTACAGCGCGTATGTCTTCCACTTTTCTTTTAACTTTCTGACAATCATGCTTCTGTTATCCTCCACTTATTAAATGTTGGCTTCCCATTTCCACTCATCAACCCCGTCCAGGTCAACGGTTTCGCCTTCATTTCCTTCCAGAACAACGTTCTTCAGGATTACCTTCTCTGCATTTCTTACAAAAATGCCCTTTTTACTGATTTTCTCACAGCCCGCCATCATGGCCGGTCGTCCCTGCAAAGCCTCTCTGGCGTATGAAATACGGACATTCTTCATTTCTACAGATTCTATCTTCGACTCGGGCAGACCGTAGAAATACAATCCTGCCACATGGCAATCGCGGCATTCCACATTTTTTATCTTGATTTTTCCCACCCGGGGCGTTCTCTCATCTACCGGAAGTGCCTCTTTTGTCCCCACATATTCCGTCTTACCTTCTGCACCGCAGTAGTAAAAGCAGTTAATAACAAAGGGAGTTTTTACACCCTCCATCAACACTCCTTCAAAGGTAATTCCGGTCAGATAGGACTCTCTTCCCCGTCCCCGTCTTGTCTTTACACGAAGACCTCTGTCCGTATCGACGAAATGGCAATTCTTTACCAGAATATTCTTCACGCCGGCCGCAATCTCGCTGCCCACCGTAACACCGCCGTGTCCCTTTTCCATCAGGCAGTTGCGAACCGTAATATTCTTAGAAGGCGTCAGATAATCCTTACCCATATTCATGGTGCCGGACTTAATTGCAATACAGTCATCTCCTACCGAGAAGTGAACCCCCGCTATTTCTACGTTCACACAGGAGTCCGGATCAATTCCGTCCGTATTCCGCGAAAACTCCGGTGCTTCTATGGAAATATCCAAGAATCTGATTCCCTCCGAATAGTAAGGATGCAGATTCCATGCAGGTGAGTTTCTGAACGTAACTCCCTGCACCGTTACTTCCTTACAATGATTCAGGAAAAGCATACGGGGTCTTGCAGGGCTGTTCTCGTAAAACTCCATGTTCCACCAGTTGTCAAAATCCGCACTTCCGTCTATCACACCACGACCGCAGATTACAACATCCTCTACATACATACCGGTCAGGAAGCTCACAAAGGAATCTACAGGGCTTCCCTCCCACGCTGCCGGACGAAACTCGCTCTTTCCGTCGAAGCTCTCCACCGCTCCCGGCATCACCGGAATCATTTCCTTATCCGGAATCGCTTTTAAGACTGCTCCCTCGGCAAGCTCCAACCGCAGATGACTTTTCAGGAACAAATGGGTTAGTCGATAAGTTCCCGCCGGAACATACACCCTGCTTTTCGGAGGACAAGCGAAGATTGCTGCCTGAACCGCTGCGGTATCATTTGTTTCACCGTCTCCCTTCGCTCCGAATTCCTTTACATCCAGTGTTACGAATTCGCTTTCTGTGCGAACCGTCATCTTGTCTGTACTTTCGTTCTCCCGCACAAGCTGTATTTCATACTCCGTATCCGGTTTCAGTCCATACACAGACTCAATCGTCTTTTCCGTGGTCAGATAACGCTCACCGTTTATGTAAATATCATAACTTTCGGTTTCATAATTTGCGTTTTTATCCAAAAGCTCCACCGTGAAACCTCTGGTGGATGTGAATATTACTTGTCCCGTCATCTATATCCGTTCCTTTCAAAAAATCCCATATCGCGAGAACATTCAAAAAATATTACACTGAAAAATTGTATTTTTAGTTCTTTTCCGCACTATTTTCCTCTGTTTATGCAGAAAACGTCTGGATTTTTTTCTTTCTCACATTGAAAATTATAGCTTTTTAGGGTATAATTTGCTACAAAGATATCAACGACTTAGATTACTTTTCAAAAAATATTCATCATTTTTACATGAACTTTTTTGCTTTGTGCACGCACACACCGCTCATTTTAACGAACGATGTACTTATGCAAATACAACGATAGGTAAAAGTGCACAAAAACGGCATTTGTTTTTACCCAAAAAGTAACAAACCCAGAGACACAATGCGAAAAATATAAAGGTATGGTGATACATATGGAAGGAATCGTACGTGAAACAAAGACAAAGAGCTTTCGTATATCGCATGTTGCACAGAAAAATCCGGCAAACATGCCAAGAGCTCATATCCACAAGGAATACGAGCTCTACTTTCTTCTCGAAGGAGAACGCTATTACTTTATTGAAGACAGTACATACCGGGTAGAAAACGGTTCTCTCGTTTTGGTTCCCTCCGGCAGCATCCACAGAACTGCCTATGCTGTTCCCGGCGGCTTCCACGAGCGTATCCTCCTGCAGTTGAACGAGGATTATCTTGCTCCGCTGCTACACAAGCTCGGCCTGCCCCCGCTCTCTTCCTTTTTCAGCATTCCGGTTTTACAACCATCTGCCGCGGACCAGAAGCACCTGCTGCAGATATTCGACAACATCTTTGCGGAGTTGTCCTCAAAGCAGGCTAACTACGACGTGGCGGTACAGCTAAAGCTGATGGAGCTGCTTCTGCTGATATCAAGATGCAGTACCTTCTGCAGTGACACAGCTACTCCGCCCCCCACTGTTATGTCAGCGAAATACAAAAAAGTGAATGAGGCTACCTTCTATATTAAGGAGCACTTCCACGAGCCGCTTTCCCTGCAAAGCATCGCAGACAGCATTTTTGTCAGCCGGGGCTACCTAAGCAATATTTTTAACGAGGTTGCCGGCATGAAGCTGACAGACTACATAAACATACAACGAATCAACTATGCGAAGACCCTGCTGAGTTCCTCTGACGAAAGCATTACGAGCATTGCGGATAAATGCGGCTTTGAGAGCATCACTTACTTCGAAAAGATTTTCAACTCAGTCACCGGTTCTTCCCCGCTGAAATTCAGGCAATCGCTTTTACAAGCACAAAAAAGAGAGGAGTAAGCTCCTCTCTTTTCTTATTTCACCAGTCGGCTGATTACCTCCGTCAGCTTATTGATATCAATGGGTTTCGCAACATGCTCATCCATTCCCACTCTGAAGGCCCGTTTTCGGTCTTCTTCGAAGGCATTCGCCGTCATTGCGATAATCGGAATATTTGCCAATGCTCGGTTTTCGATTGCACGTATCTCCGCAGTTGCCTTGTAACCGTCCATAATGGGCATCTGGATATCCATCAAAATTGCATCATAGTAGCCGGGTGCAGAATTCAGCACCTTGTCTACTGCCACGGTACCGTCCTCCGCTTCTTCCACAATGCACCCCTTTGCACTCAACAGACTTATTGCAATCTCACGATTCAAATCATTATCTTCAACAAGCAGAAGCCTCTTTCCTTCCAGTACATTCAAGTCCTCCTGCTGTCGCAACGCATCCTTCGGCTCAACAGTGGCAATCCGCGCCTTAAATATTACAATAAACTCCGTTCCCTTACCAAGCTCACTCTTACAGGTCACGGTTCCTCCCATCAGCTCCACAATTCCCTTTGCAATAGAAAGTCCCAATCCGGTTCCCTGCACGCCGCTCTGAGTCGCACTCCGTTCTCTTTCGAAGGCATTATATAGGTTTCGCTGAAACTCAGCACTCATGCCGATACCGGTATCTTTTACATGTACCTCACATTCCACCCATCCGTCTTCGGCAGGTCTGTCGATGATATGATAGGTTATCTTACCACCCTTTGGCGTAAACTTAATCGCATTGCTCAACAGGTTGGAAAAAACCTGAGTTAATCTGGTATCGTCACCAATAATATAACGCACCTTTGTTTCATCTATTACCTCAAACTCAATTCCCTTCTGGTCCATCAACACCCGGAACATGGATTCTATCTGGGGCACCCGTTGCTTTACATCCACGCACTCCTCCCCAAGCTCCATTTTACCGCTTTCGATATGCGCCATATCCAGTACATGGTTGATAATATCCAGCATATGCTTTCCTGCCGAGCTGGCCTTTCCGAGTGCATCCGCTACCCGTGCTTTATCCTCTATATTTTCAATGGCAATCTCATGGAAACCGAGGATTGCATTCATAGGGGTTCTGATATCATGTGACATGTTGGAAAGGAACTCTGTTTTTGCACGCTCCGCCTGTTTCGCATTTTTCAACGCAACCCTTAGGCGTTCCTTTCTTTCCAGTTCGTCCTTTACAATGCTGTCTACGTTTCTAAAGGCCCAAACCTGTTCCTGTTCATCTCCCAGCCGCACAATACGCAGCTGATAATGCAGAATGTTCTCCCTGTTATCTACCCGATAATTCACAGTATAAAAATCTGCCTTTTTCAGCTCCTCACATACCAGCTCCGGCTGGATATGTTCCCACAGCATCTCGCGGTCTCTTTCCCACACATGGTCGCTGATGTAATATTTCATACACTCGTAGAAAGAAAACTTCTCATATAAGTTAAAGTGCTCCTCACGCAGATGACAGCTGTTCAATACATAGGGCATACCCTCACCGGTTTTTCCGTCCATATAGAACACCGACTCGTATTCCTGACAGATACCATCAACAATTCGTAAGCGCTGTTCAGCCTCCTCCAGCAAGCCCTCCAGTTCACGCTGATGCTCCACTTCATATTCCACCAATTCATCTATGCAACGGAACGCACCGATAAAACGGTTTTCATCCTCCCATATGTAACGAAGCTGCATATGCTCAAAACCGTCTTCTTTCTTACGCCGGAACCGGATTTCATACTCTCCTGCCGCCTCCAGTTCCTCCAATATTTTCTCAAATGCCGTATCTTCTACAAACTGCTGTACATCCTCTGTGTATACCGCCACATTACAATACGCCGCAATAATATCGTCGTGATCCGAATAAAACTGTATCTCATCCACGTATTTCTGTGCCGTAGAATCATTCAGCACAAGCTTCGCTCGCCTTGTACTCTTATCCACCTCAAAAATAGAGGAATACTCCTTCGCCAGCACCTTGATAATATCATGCTGATGGCGCAGTTCCTTTTCATGCTGTATCTGCATCATTCGCATTGCGCTGACCTCTTTGCCGATAATCAGTGCATGCACCTCTCCCGTTTCCTCATCCTGCGTCAAAACAAACTGTCGCCGAATCCGCTGTTCTCTTCCGGCCGGAGTCTTCGTCTCGTATTCCACGCTCCACTCATAAATACCCTTTGCAAAGCACTGTCGGATATAAGAGATGGTGTGCATCCGATAGGTATCTTTAATTCTTTCTTTACCTGCTTTTTCCGCAAAATAATCCAGATACTCGGAATAGCTGCAGGGAACCTCCTTTTTTATATAGGTATCATACGGTACCTCTTCCCCCTTTACATAACAGGATATCTTTTCCAAAGTATCTGTCGTGACGTTCACTTCATAAACAAAGTTCGCACCGGAGGTGATTGCCGACTTATACTGTCCCTTCAGGCGCTTCTCCTGACATAAAGCCTTCTGACGATTTCTGCTCTCAGTAATATATCTGGTCACATCCACAATCGTTCCCTGAATATAGTTCTCCCCTTCAACCGGGGCAACCGTAGCGCAATACCGTATCCAGAGCGTCGCGTCCTTTGCCTGCATACGGCATACAAAGCCCTCGTCAGTCCAGCCGCCCTGTTTTCCGTCTATCAAATCCGACATGTAGCGCCGGAAGCCTTCCCGATCCTCCTCATGAATCAGCACAATCAACCGGTTATCGAAAAGTTGCTGTAACTCCTCTCTGGAATAGCCTGTCAATCCACAGAAGCCGTCGCTCATCCACAAAAAAGAGTAGCCCTCACCGCTATTACAGCAGTGCAGGGCATCCGGCATATGATTCAGCACAGCATGAAACAGCTTGTCAGACACAAGCTCTTTCCACTGTGTGTTGTTCAGTTCAGACGTATTTCCTCCCATAAGATGACTCCCTTTCCCTTCATGACTCTTGCCATTCTGCGGTTTACTCACTCCACAGGAAAAACACCTATATCTGTTTTATTATAACATGCACACTCTTTTTCGACAATATTCGATTATTCATTGTTTTCTTTTTCAGTAACACCGCTCTCCTGTCCTGCGGTCTGTTGTAACATAACAAGCGCCTCCGTCAGCTTCTTTGCAGAAAGACACCCCTGTATCCAGCTGACAACATGGCACAACACAAAAACAATAAAAATCCCCATTCCCGCATTGAAAACAAGGGGACTCCTTCTCACCTGTTCATCACTTTCATAAAATGCTGCCGTAAGCACAAGCACTTCCACCAGCACAAGCTGCAGCACCTTTCTTACACAAAGTTCCTTTACGGACATCTCCCGTTTGGAATACATTAACAGATTCGGCAGCAAGCCGCACGCTGCATAAAGCAACGGTGCCGCATAAGCCTTGTAGCCGATGCTTTCCTCCGGGTAAATACACATTCCCATGCAAAACATCAACGCTGTAATTAAGGTTACCAAAGTAAAATATGTAGATATCAAATCATTCAAAAATTCTCTCCAGCTCATTTTGCACCACCCTTCAGTGCCTTTTTTAATTCCGGCACATATTTTCGTGATATCACGATTTCCTCACCGCTTTGTAAAATCGCCAGAAAACGGCTGTTTAAGGCAGGCTTGATTGCTTTCACCTTCATCAGATTCAAAAGCAGTGACTTGGATACACGCAAAAAATATTTTTCTCGTAAAACGTCCTCCAGCTCATACAGCTTCTGACGCGTCTCATAAACCTGCTTCGCAGTATAGATAAACACTTTATTGTCCACTGCCTCTATGTAGCAAATATCCGTTACGGAAACCTCATGCTGTTCTCCCATAAGCATACCGCTTACCTGACCCTGCCTGGATTTCATAAACCCTACGATTTCACGAACCTCTTCCGTTACCTCGTGGCAACGGATTTCCATCCATTCCGGCTGTTCTCTTGGGATTTTTACTACCTTAATTTCCATATCCGCTCCTTCATTCCGCGCATTTCCGGGTCTAATACATCTCCGACAAATTCAGTTCTCCCTGCCCCTTTAAATAATAATCCAAAAACTGAAGCACAATCTCATTCATTTTTACAATGCACTCCGTCACATCCACCTCTCCCGTTCCGAGAAGTCCGGCCAACACAGGAGAAAACAAGGGCAAGTCCGTAAAATTCATATGCGCGCTGTCTGCGAAATAGATTCTGTGACCATTCACAGCATTCTTTAACACCTCATTGTTAACATAAAGTGCCGCATACATATCTGCCTGCTCATGATGAGACTGGCTTTCCACCGACAAAAGCGGCACAGGATATGCCTCCTCATAATGGATGTATTCTCCGTTCTCGAAGCCCAGCTGTTCTCCCAGCATGGTTCCGTCCAAGTCGATTACCGCTCCGATATCCTCGCGGCTTCTGCCCACGGTTACGCTGGTAGCACCGCCCAGAGAATGTCCCATAAGACCGATTTTCTCCGTATCCGTTGCAGCCAGCACACGTTCAAGTTCCTGCCTTACTTTTTCCGACTCCGTAACCCACAATTCCTCTTTTATACCATGTTCCTTGGAAGACGTAATGCTGTCCAGCGCAAACTCCATATCAGCCGTACGGATGCTTAACCATTTTGTAGAAAGCTCATAAATCTCCCGTTCAGGAGTTGTTTCCCCGTTTACATACATCACCTCCTGCAAAAAAGCAGGATTTACGGTAATGGTCTTCCCTTCGGTGTCTTTTGTAAAAAAACTGTGATAGGGGTGATCCAGACTGACAACCACATAACCATGGCTGGCAAGCTCCATATATGTAGATGTATTACTCTCGTAATAACCGAACGCTCCATGAGAAAATACTACCAGAGGAAAACTGTTTTTACCAGTATTTTCTCCCTTAGGGTAATAAAAGTACACCGGAACCTCCCGTTTAGAGCCGTCCGTTTCAAAGCACTCTTCTCTGGCGTCATCCACTAAAATCGCACGTGCCTGTGCCACCTCGTACATACCTGTGGTTTTTAGTCCTGCATAGCCGGTAAATACAAATGCCGGGACAAGAGAAAGTGCCAATACAAGCACACCGCCAATTGCGCTCAAAGCCACGCGGGCACCTGCTTTTTTTCGAATCGGCTGCTGCTCCTTACAGGTTGCTTCCCCGGAAACCAATGCATTCTTCTCCACACTATCCGCAGCCTGCCGTTCCGTCTCCGTCTCACCAAGCCCTCTGCGCATTTTCATATAAACCACAAAATAAATAACTGCCGCCCATACGAGTCTGATACACAGTATGCAGAAGCACAGCTTAAACCGTAAATCCCACGCCGCCTGCGGCAAGAGAAGTGCCGCCAAAAACAACAGCATTTCACCTATTCTTACAATCAATCTGTTTCTTCGCCATTGGAATCTTTCCTTTTGTCTGCAAAGAGTATAAACCAAAAGTCCTGCTTCTGCCGCAATAAAAAATGCCAACAATAAAAATCCCATTTCTGTCACCTATCCTTTTCCTTGATAGCATTAACATAAATGAGATTCCAAAAATTCGCAATATCACCGAAAGCAAGATGCATTTTTCCGCGGCAAGATGCACACTTTCTACCCTCGCCCGTTCTCCCGTTTCTCGTAGTATACATTAGCTGCCAGAGTGATTCCAAACATCAACACCAGCACACTGCAAAGAGTAGCTGCCACAATCAAAAACTCCGTATTCCGTAATCCTCCGTACAGAACCAGACTAAACAGGGTCGCTCCCAGCAGAACATAGTTCATAATCTGCGCCATGCACTGACAGCTTTTCATGGCAAGCAGCAAATGCTCTTTATCCGTCTGCCCGACAATTTTCTCCATCACATCCGGCTTCCGAAAGGCTTCATAGTAATTTACCAGAGCCAACGTAAACATGAGCCCCGCACTAACCAAAAACCGGTCGCCCTGCCCAAAACCAAGGGCAAGCACTCCACAGGTAATCGAAAGCAGACTTAACACAATTCCCATGTACAGTCTTCTCTTATTTTTTATCCTTTTCATACTACTTTCCCTTTCTGCATTCTTTTCCTGTTGTGCATTCTTTTCCTGTTGTGCATTCCTTTCCTGTTGTGCATTCCTTTTATGCATTACGTACTCCGTTTTCTCTTTGCTTTTCCAAGTACTCTGCGCAAAGTCTTATACCTCTCATTCTATGCATTTTGAAAGAAATTTATACTATTGATTTCTTCAATCAGTTTCTATATGATATATATTGACTTTTTTCATTCCGGCAAACCCGAAATAACAAACCATGGAAAGGACAGCACATGAAAAATCGTTACAATCTTTTCCCCCAATTATTCCTGACCTTTTTCAAAATCGGACTGTTTACCTTTGGCGGCGGCTACGCCATGATTCCGCTGATTCAACGGGAAACCGTAGAAAATAAAAAATGGATTACCGATGATGACATTTTAGAGATTATTGCCATCGCCGAATCCACCCCCGGGCCCATTGCCATAAATGCCTCCACCTTCGTCGGGTATCGGGTGGCAGGCTTCGCAGGCGCTTTCTTCGGCACTCTCGGCATGGTATTGCCGTCCTTTACCATCATTTACGCAATTTCCCATGTCCTCAGCGCTTTCCAAAATAACTCCACCGTACAATATGCCTTCTGGGGTATCCGGGCCGGTGTTCTTGCACTGATTTTGAAAGCGCTTTTAAACATGTTCCGCCAGACAAAGAAAAACGCCGTTTCCTACGCAATTATTGCCATCGCGTTTATTTCTACGGCGCTTCTGAAAGTAAATGTTCTTTTTGTTATTGTACTCTGTGCGGTCACTGGTCTTGTTTCCTCCCTTCTTACGGAAAGGAGGCTTAACAGATGATTTATCTTGATTTATTTTTGACATTCCTGAAAATAGGTGCCTTCACCTTTGGCGGCGGCTATGCCATGCTACCGCTGATTCAAGAAGCGGTATTGGCTCACGGCTGGCTTGACGAACAGTCTCTTATAGACTTTATTGCAGTCAGCGAAAGTACTCCCGGTCCCTTTGCTGTCAACATTGCCACCTACATCGGTGCTCAAACCGGCGGCTTATTGGGCTCTATCTGCGCTACCGGAGGCGTTGTTCTGCCATCCTTCGTTATTATTCTCATTGTAGCAAAGTGCTTCGAAAGGTTCCAAAAAAGCCGGCTTATCAAAGGCTGTATGTCCGGTTTAAAACCGGCAGTAGTTGGGCTAATCGGAGCAACCGTAGTCTCCGTGGGTACCACCGTCCTTTTCCCGGGCGGCATTTCCCCCACTGTATTTACGCAGCCTGCCCTCTATCTTTCCCTTGGAATTTCGGCATTGGCATTCTTCATGGCACTAAAAAAGGTACACCCGATTCTCATCATCTGCCTATCCGCCCTGCTGGGAATTATTTGCGGACACGCAGGGATTATATAGATCGGTTTCGTGTTGTTTTACCGTAATACGCTCCCGGGTCCTGTCTGCCCGGGGAGTACGGCTTTTCAAAGGTATGAGGAAATCAACCTTTCTTTTCTTTTAACAATTCCTCGCAGAACTGATTCCACTTTTCCTCATATTCCTCGTGCTTTAATAAGACTAAGTCGTCTGGTTTATGTATGCCTCTCCTTCCTGCCTCCTCCACAAACCTATGTACCCAATCCTCCGATTCGGAAACCACCGCCCGAATCATATGCCACCCTTTCATGGATGCGTAATACAATCTCGTATGCCCATCTACGGAAACATACCTGCCCTGATAGGGAACAATCTGGATGATAATATCCGTTTCCTTCTGAATAAAGTTGCTAATTGCGCTCAGCTTATCTTCGTCAATGAAAAACTGCGAGGGTTGAATTTCATCCAATTCGATTGACATAATTTGTACCGGCGCATATTCCTTTATAGCTACCTGTTGTCCGCTATAGTATTTTGTGATATGCGGAGCGTAATATCGAAATTCATTTATCAGCGCTTCAAAAACACGTCCCTCTTCTCCTCGAACAACCGCCTCAAAGCCAGAAATAATTTCTATTTCATAAGGAATTCCATCCACCAGAAAACATCCGTGTTGATTTAGTGCCGCCTGCGAAAAACGGCTGTCTGTGTATGTATTGATACGTTTTATTTCCATGTCCGTCACCGCAAGCGCTTTGTTTGGCAAAGCCGCGCGTCTTCCTCTCCTCACTATTTCATATCTGAGTACTCTATCCACCCGTCCAATTCCGGAAACTTATGTGCGTATATCGTAAAGTTTTCAAGCACTGTACTGTTATCGATATCATACGCACCTGCATCTCTTTTTAAAAAGTCCTTATATTCCTGCAGCTTACTATACTCCGGATAACTTAAATTAATATACACAATTCTGCAATTTGTTTCATCAATCAATGCATATTCATAAACATGATCAAAGCCATCACTTGCAATATAAGCCGGATAGTGATACATCTCTTGGTCATACATAATCTCATTTTTGACAGAAGTCCCATCGTATAGGATCTCACACGTGATATCCGCCAACCTTTTCAGCTCCTTTTCAAAATCCTCTTTATCATACGTTACCTGAAGTATAAAGAAGCCATCCGAATCAAAAAAACCCGTTTTTAGTTCAGATTCATATTCTGCCTTAATCGCGTTATCAACCGACTCCGGAAATATCAGAAATCCGGAATCCATATCCGCCCCATATCTTTCCTGCATATTTGCTTTACTGTATTTTTCAATTCCCTGCGTTGTTTTAAAGGGAAGGGAATAGTCCACAAGCCCTATTCCAAACACCAATAATACTTCCATAACGAAAAAGAGGCTAATTGCGGCCAAAAAAATTGTTGCTGCTCTAATTATGATTAGCCATCCTTTTTTTCGACTGCTCCTTTCAAGTACTCCGATTACATATAGTGTAATGATTACCATAATAATCAAAGATACACATGATGCAATTAGTGCACCCTTATGAAAAACCGTTGCATCATATGATATACACTGGAAAACAATTGCTACTGTCATTATAAAAACGCCTATAAATCCAATCGCTTGAATCCATTTCATCATTTTACTTTTTTCATTTCCCGCATAATCTGCCATCTTACTGGCCACATCTTTCACTTCTTCATTCATCTCGCTTTTTCTTTCTCCTTCAATAATTTCTCTGACATCAACTTCATAAAAATCAGCAATTGCTACAAGTAATGAAATATCAGGTAAATTATTTCCCGTTTCCCAACGGGAAACCGTTCTTCCCGATACATTCAATTTTTCTGCAAATGCTTCTTGCGTAATGCCTTTTTCTTTTCTTAACTCTTTTAGAAACAGACCTATTTTCTTTTGATCCATTACGATTCCTCCTTTCATCTGCAGAATATAACTTAGCCTTCATCAACAACACGACACAAAGCGAGAAAATGCCGTTTTATTGAATAGACACGCTTGTCCGGCGTACTCTGCTAACATTCCGTCATCTTTTGCACACCTTTTTATTAACTGTTCTTCAATTTTTTACATATCAAGACTATTCTTATTCAGCAGGAAATCATAAATACTAATCACCAAAATACCATCTTCTGTATACCAAGGTCTGGGAGTATCTTTGACCACAATAATTTTTTTAAAAGAATCAGCGATACGAAGTAATGAATTAGATTCTTGTTGCATCTTTGTTCTATCAGGTATTGCAAAAGCTGATTGAACATAATAACGTTTCGAGCCCTTATTACAAACAAAATCTACTTCCAGTTGCTTACGAATCACTTTCCCGGCACTATCCCTCCCTGCAACACACACCAACCCTACATCTACGTTAAAATCTCTTGCGACTAATTCATTATAAATAATATTTTCCATAGTATGGTTCTCTTCTATTTGTCGAAAATTAATTCTGGCATTGCGAAGTCCTACATCACTAAAATAGTATTTCTGTGGAGTATCAATATACTTTTTCCCTTTAATGTCATAACGAGTTGCCCTGTTAACAACAAAAGCATCACACAAATAATCAAGATAACTTTTAATAGTATTAACACTAATCTTCTTATTTTTCTTAGTTTTAAAAGTATCTCCCAACTTCTTAGGATTCGTTAAAGAGCCAATACCTGAAGATAAAATGTTAATCAACTCTTCAAATTCATCCTTATTACGAATTTTATGACGACCTATAATATCATTGATATATGTTTCTTCAAACAGTCGCTTCAAAAACTCAATCTTCTGCTCTTCTGTTGTAAGAAGAACCACCGGTGGCAATCCCCCATACAGAACATATTCATGCCATCCATCATACTTATTTCCTTCATAAACAGACATAAATTCTGCAAAAGACAGTGGTCCCATGTGTAATTCGTCACCTCTGCCACGAAACTCTGTAATAATATCCTTTGACAAAAACTTTGCATTACTTCCGGTAACATAAACATCTACATTGGATATTCTCATAAATCCATTTAAAACTGCTTCAAATTCACCTAGTAATTGAACCTCATCAAATAAAATATAATGCATTTGTTCATCTACCAGTTTTTCTTTCACATATGGATAAAGAACTTCCGGATTTCGAAACTTTTTGTTATCAAATGAATCAAATGCCATCTCAATAATATGGTCTTTCTGTACACCACTTGCTAATAAATGTTTCTTAAACAATTCAAAAAGTAAATATGATTTCCCGCAACGTCTCATACCGGTTACTACTTTTATCAATCCATTATGTTTTTTAGCTATTAATTTATCTAAATAATAATTTCTTTTAATTTCCATTTGCATTACCTCTATTGAATTTTTCTGCAACATTATTAAACTTTTTTCAATAAGATTATATGACACAAATTGTTTTAAGTCAATTTTTATTGAATTATTCTGTGTGATGTTGCAAAAAAATTCAACTTTATAATAAGTTATTTCAAAAAGTCATTATGTTTTTGAAATAAAGACGCTTGTTTCTGTGTTTTGTTTCAAAAAGTCTTTTTCGCAAACATTATAATTGCTTTTCTTCTCAAATACTCCTTATAACTCATTACATACAATCCATCATAATCATTTCTAATATTTCCAACAAAGCCACTTCGAAAAAAACTTCGCCTTTCCTCATTGTACGGCTTTCGCCAAATTGTCCACTCGTAAGCCGTGCACCATTCGCAATCCGCTTCGCTTCTTGCTCATGTACTGCTTTCGCCGTATGTCGGCACATCGAAAAGGACACCTTTGCAAGCAAGCTTGCTCCAGACTACGTCCAATCCCATTCGCAGACCTGCGGTCTTGCTCATGTTTGGCTTTCGCCAAATTGTCCACTCGTAAAAATGAGGCTCATACAAGCAAGCTTGTATCGCCTCATTTTACTCCTGTCCAGCTTGGACTCAATGCTCCAGCATGTTTTCAATAAAAATCCCATATCCCCTAGTCGGGTCATTGACCAGCACATGGGTCACCGCGC
>JAZQCX010000175.1:0-9504 GCA_045546495.1 Acetatifactor sp.
CTGATAGCTGATTAACGGATGCTTTCCGTTCCACTTTGAGTACTCCTCCTCTACCTGCTCAATGGAGGAGCTGAAATTATTCAGACCGCTTACCAGCACGCAACGCATACCCGTATCCATACATGCCTTCGCCGCTGTATCCGGTGTCAGGTACATATCAAATATCGCGGTTACGCCCGAGGTCAGATACTCCAGTACCGCCAACTTTGTAAGATGATAAATATCCTCCCCGGTAAGCTTTGCTTCCATGGGAAAGACCTTTTCGTTCAACCAGGTCTGCAAAGGCACATCATCCGCGTAAGAGCGCAAAAAGGTCATTGCCGAATGGGTGTGGGCATTTTTGAAGCCGGGCATCAGAAGATTTCTCCTGCAATCAATCTCCTCGTCCCAGGTTTCCGTAGTCACGCATGCTTCTCCCATGCTCCTCTTTGCATTTCCAGCACTGCATGCGCCTTCTTCGCCGCACACACTGCACTCCGCACCGTTTCCATTCTCTGTGCCGACCTCCTGCACGGAATCTCCTGCCGCATCTTTACGGATTATCCGAAAAATCTTATCTTCTTTTACCCATATTTCCCCCTCGAAAACGGGCATATTCTTCTCCATGGTCAAAATTCTTGCGTTGTACAATCTTATGTTCATTTGATTGACTCCCCTCCGAAGCTGTACGGTAACAGCTCCTTTAATGTATACTCCTGATATTCGGAAACACTTTTTGCAACAATTACTTTAAAGTCTTTCTCCGCAAACTCCGAAAGCACCTGTCTGCAAATACCGCAGGGATAAGCGTAATCCGACGGTTCCTCTCCTTCCAAACCGCCTGCAACGGCAATGGCTTTAAAACTTCTTTTTCCCTCGCTGACCGCCTTAAACACAGCCGTTCTCTCCGCGCAGTTGGTCGCTCCGTAGGAGGCGTTTTCGATATTGCCCCCACAGATAATTTCACCGTCCGATGCAAGTAGCGCTGCCCCTACCCGGTAATGGGAATAAGGAGTATATGCCGTTTTTCTGGCATCCAAAGCCGCCAGAATCAGTTTTTCCGTTTCCGTCATGTTTCTCACCTGTTCTTATGATATCTGTTCTTTTCCCTACTGTTCTTCTGCTGTTCTTCTGCTGTTCTTCCGCTGTCCATCCGCGGTTCTCTTCTTCAACTTCTTTACCACTTCATCCATTCAGACAAAGCAAACATCCTATCCCAGCAGTTCCTTCATACTCTTTACAGATTCCGTTACAAGCTTCTTAAAGTTGGGAGCTGCCATATCCGCAGCCTCCTGTACTTCTTCGTGCGTCAATGGATTCATGGTCATACCTGCCGCCAGATTGCTGATACAGGAAATACCGCAGATTTTCATTCCCATATGGTTTGCCGCAATCGCCTCCACAACGGTACTCATACCTACTGCATCACAGCCCAAAGTACGCATCATGCGGATATCCGCAGGCGACTCAAAGGAAGGTCCGGTCAGCTGGGCATATACACCCTTCTGTAGGAAAATGTGATTTTCCTTCGCTGCCTTCTTAATCAACTCCTGAAGCTGCGGGTTGTACACGGTACTCATATCCGGGAAACGGACACCAAGCTCGTCAATGTTGGGACCGATTAAAGGATTCGGTGCAAACAGCGCAATCTGATCCTTAATCAGCATCAAATCTCCCGCATGGAAGGAGGTATTAACGCCGCCTG
Organism: Acetatifactor sp.; assembly: GCA_045546495.1. Classification (GTDB taxonomy): domain Bacteria; phylum Bacillota; class Clostridia; order Lachnospirales; family Lachnospiraceae; genus Acetatifactor. The sequence goes on from JAZQCX010000175.1 coordinate 1,685, forward strand.
CCGCATTGGTCAAAAACAAAATCTCCGCACCCAAAAGCTTCATCAGTCTTGCGGGCAGCACCACATCCGTCACCGGATATCCCTCGTAAAAATGTACCCGTCCCTTCATACAAACCACAGGAATTTCATCAATGTAACCAAAAATGAACTTTCCTGCATGTCCCGGAACCGTTGATACCGGGAAGCCCTCGATTTCTCCGTAAGGAAGCTCATACTCCACCTTGATTTCCTGTGCATAATCTCCCAATCCCGAACCAAGAACAATGGCAACCTTAGGCACAAAATCCGTTTTCTCCCGTACACAACGATAGCAGTTCATCAGTTTTTCATAAATTGGATTCATAACATTCACACCTTTCTTATTTTCATTTTTAAAATATAAGCAACCCCATTAGACAATGCGGCTGCGATACTTTTTTCAAATATTCATTCACAATTTTATTCTTTTTCCGAAGTTTTAATACAACTTTTCCTATTTAGCTATTATTATACAGAAAATTGCCACAAAATGCAATTCCTTTGTTTCGAACCGGACTAATACGCCGGCCTACCGACCAAAAGCGGTGTTTTTCACCTGAACACGCTTCGGCCGCAACCTGTCCGCCTCGGGAGCACGCCGGAATGTTGTCGGGAGGCAAATGTGAGGATTTCTTATGTGCGCAACTTTGGAATAAGGTTCGTGTTTTTATGCGCTTGAACAAAAATTGAGTCGCGTCCGCAGGAGACGGAAAAAGGAGCATACTCTTTCGCTCATTTTTCCGTCCGACTGCGAACGCGTCTCTTATTTTTGTCCCGGCTCATAAAAAGCTCGAACTATCGTAAATTCAAAAGTAAGCACATTAGAAATCCCACATTTGCTGACCCAATATTCCGGCATGCTCTCGAAGCGAACAGGTCGCGGCCGGAGTGATGGGCAGGTGCCCTTGGTCGGCAGACGAAAACAGCGTTTGGAAGCGGTTCTAAATAATGATGCAGACCATGCCGCCGTTGCTGTCGTTTACAATCTTTTGCATGGTATCCTGAAGCTTCAGCTGACTTTCCTCGCCGATTACCGCAACCTTTGCCGTAATGCCGTCATTTACCAGCTGCTCCACTGTTTTTCCGAAAATATTGGTATCCCAGATATCCTCATTGCGATCTGTACGGTTAATATAGCGGATTAAGTCTTCCGCCTGCTCCTGGGTTCCCACGATAGGAGCAATTTCCGTTTCGATATTGGCACGTATCATATGAATGGACGGACTGGATGCCTTGATTTTTACGCCGAATTTATTACCATGCTTAATCAGCTCCGGCTTTTCCAGTACAATTTCCTCTTTATCCGGCGTCACCACACCATAGCCCTTCATCCGCACCAGATTTACTGCATCCAACACCTTTGTGTATTCATGCTTCATGGCCGCAAAATTCTTCAGCATACTGATGAGCTGATATTCATCGGTAATAGTTTCGCCCACCATCTCCGTCAGCATTTCGTAGTAGCAGGCCTCCTCTACGTCCAGCTGAATCTTTACAACGCCGTCCGAGAGCTTAATCGAGTCAGTCTTGCATCGCTTTATGTACTCGCTTTCCAAAGTTACCGGTTTCTCCAGAATATCACGGATGGTGTTGTAATCCTTCATCATCAGACGGATTTTCTCCAGCAAATCCTGCTTCAGCCGATTGCTTTCCGGCAACATTTCCACCCATTTGGGCATATAAAACTCTATTGCTGCCACAGGGAATTCATAAAGCACCTTTTCCAAAATCATATGGATATCTTCTTTTTTCAGCTGTTCACAATTCACCGGAACAGCCATCACGCCGTATTTCTCACCGATTTCCGCCGCAACCTTCTTAGCATCCTCGGAGTAGGGCTTCTTCGTATTCACCAATACAAGGAAAGGCTTTCTCAAGCGTTTCAGTGCCAGAATGGTTTTTTCCTGGGCTTCTTCATACGCCGAAACAGGAATCTCACCGATACTGCCGTCTGTGGTTACTACAAGCCCGATGGTAGAATGGTCGTTCATTACCTTATCGGTACCGATTTCCGCAGCCTGGGTAAAGGGAATTTCATGGTCAAACCAAGGGGTATGTACCATCCGCTCCGCATCCTCTTCCATATGTCCTGCCGCACCTTCCACCATATACCCTACACAGTCAATCAGCCGAACCGACACGGCAATATCTCCGTTCAAAACCACCTGTGCCGCTTCGTTAGGAATAAATTTCGGCTCTGTAGTCGTAATCGTCTTTCCGCCGGCACTCTGGGGCAATTCATCCTGAGCGCGGTTTCTTGCATGCTCATCCTCCATAAACGGAAGCACCATCTCTTCCATAAACCGCTTAATGAAAGTAGATTTCCCGGTACGCACCGGTCCCAGCACGCCGATGTAGATTTCACCGCCGGTTCTTTGTTGTATATCCCGATACAAATCGTATGTATTTGACGCATATTCCATATAGCAGCCTCCTAAAGTGTCCTGCTATATGTATATGCACCCCTCTTGATTTCATGCATAAAGTACTTTGGAATTTCTAATGTGCTTACTTTTGAATTTACAATAGTTCGAGCTTTTTATGAGCAGGAAGAAAAATAAGAGCTGTGCCCGCAAGGGGATACAGCTCAATTTTTGTTCAACGCCTAAAAACACGAACCTTATTTCATAATAATTCTTCTAAAGTTCTTCTTACCGCGCTTTACGATAATGCCGTCTCCCGCAAATGCCTCCGGTGCGTATGCGGTTCTGGTATCGGAAATCTTCTCGTTATCTACTGTAACACCGCCCTGCTCCACTGCACGTCTTGCCTCGGAACGGGATGCGGTAAGACCGGACTTCACCAGTACACCCAGAATGTCAATGGTTCCTTCCGTAAAGTCTTCCCCTGTCAATTCACAGGTAGGCATATCCGCACTGCTTCCACCGCCTGCGAACAGCGCTCTTGCACTTTCCTGAGCCTTGGTAGCTTCCTCTTCTCCGTGTACCAGAGTTGTCAGTTCGTATGCAAGAATTTCCTTCGCCTGATTGAGCTGGCTGCCTTCCCATTTATCCATTTCCTCAATCTTCTCAAGCGGCAGGAAGGTCAGCATCCGCAGACACTTCAACACATCCGCATCTCCAACGTTTCTCCAGTACTGATAAAACTCGTAAGGAGAAGTCTTTTCCGGGTCAAGCCATACAGCACCCTTCTGGGTTTTCCCCATCTTCTTTCCCTCGGAATTCAACAACAGGGTAATAGTCATGGCATAAGCATCCTTACCCAGCTTACGACGAATCAGCTCCGTACCGCCCAGCATGTTACTCCACTGGTCATCACCGCCAAACTGCATGTTACAGCCATACTTCTCATACAGGCACATAAAGTCATAGCTCTGCATAATCATGTAGTTGAACTCCAAAAAGCTCAGGCCCTTCTCCATACGCTGCTTATAGCATTCTGCGGAAAGCATACGGTTTACGGAGAAATGTGCGCCGATATCACGGATAAATTCAATGTAATTCAAATCGCGCAGCCAATCCGCGTTGTTTACCATCATCGCCTTGCCTTCACCGAACTCAATGAAACGGCTCATCTGCTTCTTAAAGCACTCGCAGTTATGATCAATGGTCTCCTTTGTCATCATGCTTCGCATATCGGTTCTGCCGGAAGGGTCTCCGATCATAGCCGTACCGCCGCCAATCAACGCAATAGGCTTGTTGCCTGCCATCTGTAATCTCTTCATCAGGCAAAGTGCCATGAAATGACCTACATGAAGACTGTCTGCGGTAGGGTCAAAGCCGATATAAAATACTGCTTTGCCGTTATTGATTAACTCTTTAATCTCCTCCTCGTCAGTCAACTGCGCCAAAAGTCCTCTTGCCTTTAATTCCTCAAAAACTGTCATTGTTATTTACTCCTTCTATCTTTTATTTATTCACCATCAGTTTACTCATTGCCTGATTTAATCCGTCCACGGTCAGTTTATACATGGGAAACAGTTCCTTTACAGCCGTCTCCGCCTCCCGCCAAGGTGCATGCCCCGGTGCCATCTTTGGATTTAACCATACAATTTTCTTGTAGTGCCGCTTCATAAGCTTCAGCCACTCGTAACCGGATAAGCCGCCGTTGGGACCTCTGTAATTTCCGGTGTCGGAATAAAGCTCCTCCGGTGCCATTGCCGCATCTCCTACAATAATTACCTTGTAATCACTGTCTACATTCCGGAACATCCAGTCCGTATCAATCCAGTCACCGTTCTCGCATTCCGGCGTCTTATAAAGCTTACTGTAAATACAGTTGTGAAAATAATAGGTCTTTACATCCTTATAATGATTGGATTTGTGAATCGCCTGAAACAAATCATTTAAAAGACTGCTGTACGGAATCATGGTACCGCCGGAATCCATTAGCAGTAACAGCTTTACCGCATTCTTTCTCGGCTTCTGCATTACAATCTGAAGACAGCCCCCGTTATTACAGGTTTTATTTACCGTTCCGTCAATATCAAGCTCTGTCTCCGGAATATCCAGTCTGCTGGAAAACTGACGCAGTTTACGGAATGCCAGCTGAAACTGCCTGTTATCTAAAACCCGGTCGTCTCTGAAATCACGGTACTTCCTTGCACCCACCACGGAAAACGCCGACTGATAGCCGGTCTGACCGCCTACCCGGACGCCGCCCACATTGCCGCCCATGTTACCGAAGGAGGTTTTTCCCATGGTTCCGATCCAAAAGCTTCCGCCGTTGTGCTCCTCGTTCTGGTCCTTTAACCGCTGTTTAAAGGTTTCCTCCACCTGCTCCTTATCCACCTGAATCTCTTCCATCTGATTCAGATGAGCTCTCGCCTCCTCATGGGCAAGCTCCACCATATCCGACTTGTCCAGCCAACGGAGCATCTCCTTGCCGACCTCCGTCTCCTTCTGCACGGGCTTGAAACATTCCTCAAATGCCATATCAAATTTATCGAAATCCGTCTCGCTTTTTACCAGAATCATCCGCGCCACATAGTAAAACTGTGTCAGAGAGCTGCCTACAAGACCTTTATCCAGTGCCTCCTGCAGGGTCAGCCATTCGCCCAGGGTCACGCGAAGTCCCTTGCTCCGAAGGGAATCAAAAAATTTTATGAACATGGATGCTCCTTACAAATCAGGACTCTGCTTTACCAAAGACATATCCTCATCTTTTTTTACCACAACACCGATAAACGGCAGTTTACTCTTGATGGTTTCCGCAGAAATTCCACCTACCTGCAACGCATTGATCCAGTCAATCAATTCAGAGGTGCTGGGCTTTTTACGGATATCACGCAGTGACCGGATACTGTAAAATACCTCCATGGCATTCTTCAACAGATTTTCTTCCACATCCGGAAAATGCACTCTCACAATCTCCTCCATCAGCTCCTGACCGGGGAAATCAATATAATGGAAAATACAACGTCGAAGAAATGCATCCGGCAGCTCCTTCTCAGCGTTGGAGGTAATAATCACAATGGGACGATGCTTCGCCTTTACGGTACGCTTCGTCTCATGGATGTAAAACTCCATCTGGTCAAGCTCCCAGAGCAAATCGTTCGGGAACTCCAGATCCGCTTTATCTATCTCATCAATCAAAAGCACCACCTGTTCGTCACTCTCAAAGGCATCCCCCAGTTTACCAAGCTTAATGTAGCGTGCAATATCGTCCACCCCTTCTTCTCCGAACTGTCCGTCATACAGACGCTGGATGGTATCGTAAACATAAAGACCTTCTTGCGCTTTTGTGGTTGACTTAATGTTCCAGATAAGCAGCCTTTTCCCAAGAGCCTTGGCTACCGCTTCTGCCAGCATGGTCTTTCCGGTTCCCGGTTCTCCTTTGATTAACAAGGGCTTTTTCAGGGCGATTGCAATATTTACACTGGCCATTAATTCATCACTTGCCACATATTCTCCCGTTCCCTGAAATGTCTTTTGTTCCATATCTGTACCAAACCTCTCTTTTTTCTTGAATTTCGCCTTTTTTCATGTTACGATATTCCTGTTTCAAAATCAAGAAAATTATTCATATTTCCCGAAAACGAGAGGTTAAAACATGGCGATTGCTACATCCGAAAACAAGCGTAACATTTCTTTTGAAGTATTCCCTCCGAAAAAGGACGGTGAATTTGAAAAAGCGTACGAAATCTTAGATGAAATGGGGAAGCTTTCTCCCGAATTTATCAGTGTTACATACGGCGCCGGCGGCAGCCGAAGCGGCATGACCGTTGAGCTTGCCTCCTACATCCAGAATACCCTCGGCATTGATGCCATGGCGCACGTAACCTGCGTAGGCAGCAAGAAGGAACAGCTTTTACAAATTTGTGACGCACTGAAAAAAAATAACATTAAACATATTCTGGCGCTACGTGGGGATCGTCCCCGGGATATGAGTGACGAACAGTTTGCTTCTCGCGACTTTGCCCACGCCAACGATATGATTGCTTACCTGAAGGAACATACTGACTTCCATATTGCCGGGGCATGCTATCCCGAAAAGCATTTTGAATCCTTCAGTATGGAATCCGATTTAAATAACCTAAAAAGAAAACAGGATGCGGGAGCGGAATTCTTTATCTCCCAGCTGTTCTTTGACAATGATTTTTACTACGGCTTTTTAGAGAAAACTGCTAAGAAGGGAATTACAGTTCCCATCTGCGCGGGAATTATGCCGATTACCTCCGCAAAGCAAATCGGTACCACCATCACCCTTGCGGGCTCCAGTGTCCCTAAGGCGTTGGCAGATATCATCGCAATCTACGGAGAAAATCCGGAGGATATGCGCAAAGCCGGTATCGATTACGCCATCCGCCAGATTCGCGATTTACAGGAAAACGGCGTAAACGACATCCACATCTACACCATGAATAAGCCCAAGATGGCAAAGGAAATTATGGATTCCATTTATCGCGACTAAAAGTCTCTTTCTCATTATGATATAACAAATTCATTACCACGAACCAAAAAGCAGACATTTTCCGTCCTCCGGTAAATGTCTGCTTTCCTATTTCTTGTAAATTATTATGTACTATCCTCTTGCCTTTAATATGGTCTTTACCTGCGAATTATAGTTTTTGGAGAACAAATGAATCAGCCACTCCTCCGCAGATGCCAGCCCCGCCACAACGCAGGTTGCGGTACAATATCCTACTGCAAAAGTCTGTTCCAGCAAATACGGCATGCAGAACATACAAAGCCCCGTCAGCTTATTCATCCATGTATGCATAGACGCAAAGCACTTATATTTAATCGCTGCAGTCAGATAAGAAAGTGTCCTCACCGCCAACACGCTAAACACACCGTACCACAACGCCATGGGTAAAATTCTTATCAATGTAGGCATGATTTTAATCACCATAGCTGAATAAAAAAGCAAATCCGCAATACTGTCCAGCTTCGCGCCAACCTCGGTTGTTGTATTGGTAGCCCTCGCTATCCAGCCATCCACCGCATCGCTTGCTCCACACAAACTATATATTATATAAAAAACCAAGGAAAAGGGCGCAAGGAAAAAAAGTACCACCGCTCCCAAAATCCGCATCAGGGTAAACCAATCGGCAACCGTGGGCTTCCACCCTTTCTTCTGTACTACAGTTTCTTTCATATACTCCTCCGAATTATGAAGTTCCAAAAACCTCTTACCATGCAGTATACTATATTCGCACGCCGCAAGACAAGCATTTCATAAAAAGTTTATACTTCCGGCCAAGGGAATGCGGGAATCTCAATTTTCTTATCTCGAAGCATCAGTTCCTTTACTGCCTGATCCGCGCTCTTGCCTTCAAACAAAACAGCATTTACCTGCTCGATGATAGGCAACTGCACATCATACTTCTTTGCAAGCTC
>JAZQCX010000176.1:0-10734 GCA_045546495.1 Acetatifactor sp.
AAAATGAGCAAGAGTCTGGGGAATTACATCGGAGTGGATGAAAATGCCAGAGATATGTTTACCAAGGTGATGCAGGTGCCGGACAGCCTCATTCTCAAGTACTTTGAGCTGGCTACGGATATTCTGCCGGAGGAATTGGACAGGGTCCGGGCGCAGCTGGAAAGCGGTGTCAATCCAAGGGATGTGAAGCTGCGGCTGGCAAGAGAGATTACAACGCTGTACTGCGGAGCGAAGGAAGCGGTTGCTGCGGAAAAATTCTTTCAGGAAGCTTTTACGAAGCGGGAGATTCCCGCAGAGACGGATGTGTTGCCCGTGGAGGCGACCTGTAAAACCTTGTTTGATTGTGTGAAACCGTTGGTTGCGCTTGGATATGTGGCAAGCGGCGGGGAATTTCGCAGATTGATTTTGCAAGGCGGTGTAAAACGGAACGGAGCTGTTGTAAAAGCGCTGGAGGAGCCCGTACAGGAGGGAGATGTTTTGAAAATCGGCAAGCGGAAATTTGTGCGGGTAGAGCACGTTTGATAATGAGGTTATAAGGCCTGTTTTGATGGGAAAGCGGTTGCCATTTTGCGTGAAAAATGATACCGTATCAGTAGTGGTTTTTGGATAGCAGAGGGGAGAAAATATGAGTCCTGAAGTGATTGGAAAGATAAACCTGTTTTTGTTTGATATGGATGGAACCCTTTATCTGGGCGATCAGCTTTATGATTTTACAAGAGAGCTTCTTAGGCGGATTCGCAGTGCAGGGAAGAAGTATATGTTTATGACAAATAACTCTTCCAAAAGCGTGGCGGATTATGTGAAGAAGCTGGCGCGTCTTGGGATAGAGGCGACGGAGGAGGATTTTATTACCTCCTCTCAGGCTACGGCCTATTATCTGAAGCTGCATCATCCCGGGGCGCGGCTCTATGTTTGCGGAACACGTTCCCTGCAGGAAGAGCTTCGTAAGAACGGCTTTACGGTGACGGACAAGCTGGAGGAAGTAGACTGTATCGTTATGGGCTTCGATACGGAGCTGACTTTTCAAAAGCTGGAGGACGTAAGCCGTCTGCTTTTAACGAGAGAGCTTCCCTATATTGCAACGAATCCTGATTTGGTTTGCCCGGTGGAATTCGGCAGTGTGCCGGACTGCGGCAGTGTATGCGAGATGATTTATAATGCAACGGGAAAGCGGCCGGTGGTGATTGGGAAACCCACCGCGCTGATGCCTGAGCTTGCTATGAAGCAGTACGGCTACGCAAAGGAAGAAACGGCGGTCATCGGAGACCGGATTTATACGGATATCAAAAGTGGTCTGAACGCAGGAATTCTGGGAATTTTGGTGATGAGCGGCGAGACCACGGAGGAAATTCTGGCATCATCCGAGGATAAGCCCCATTTGGTGCTGAAGGATTGCAGTGAGATGATGCCGTATATTTAGTGAAACGGGAGACAGATTCATGGGTCTGAAGTTTGTATTTGGTGCATCCGGTTCGGGAAAGAGCCGGTACGTGTATGAAGACATCATAGAGCGGGCGCAGGAAAATCCGGCACAGAACTTTTTGATTATTGTGCCGGATCAGTTTACCATGCAGACGCAAAAGGAGTTGGTAACCTTAAATCCCAGAGGCGGCATCATGAATATTGATGTGTTAAGCTTCGGCAGATTAAGTCACCGGATTCTGACGGAGGTAGGGGGCGAGGAAATTCCGGTGTTGGATGATACGGGGAAGAGCCTTGTGCTGCAGAAGGTGGCAGCGGACTTAAAAGAGCAGCTGCCCGTACTGGGAAGCTTCCTGCACAGGCAGGGCTATATTCATGAGGTGAAAAGTGCCATCTCCGAGTTTATGCAGTACGGTATCGGTACGGAGGATGTAAAGAAGCTCATTGATTATGCGAAAAACCGCGGTGCGCTGGTGCAGAAGCTGAAAGACTTAGAGGTTTTGTATAGGGGCTTTGTGGATTATATTCACGGAAATTTTATCACCACAGAGGAAACCTTAGATGTGCTTTGCCGTTCCCTGCCTAAGTCTAAAATTATTCCGGGCAGTGTAGTGGTGTTTGACGGATTTACGGGTTTTACGCCTATCCAGAACCGGGTTATCCGGGAACTGATGGTGCTTTGTGAGGAAGTGGTGATGACAATCACCTTGGGAGAAGACGAGAACCCCTATGAGCTTGACGGGGAGCAGAAGCTGTTCCATTTAAGCAAGAAGACCGTGGCAGATTTGAGCAGACTGGCCGATGAAGCGGGCGTGAAGCGTGAGCGGGATGTGTTTGTGCTTTCGGCGGTGAAAGAAGATGAACAAAAAGCGGGAGGAAGCAACCCGCAAGCGCAGAAAAATAGCAAAGAGCTGTGCGGAAACGGCGCGGGGCAGCAATTCTCGGACGAATTGAAAAAATGGCAGGAACGCCTATATGACCGGTGTGATTTCAGATATAACGCTTTGAATCGTTTTCAGAAATCTTCGGCGCTTATGCATTTGGAACGTAACCTGTTCCGCTATCAGGCAAAACCCTTTGAGGGAGAGCAGCAGGAAATCCGCATGTTTGAGACCATGACTCCGGCAGATGAGGTGAACCAGATTGGTCAGGAAATCCATAGGCTGATCCGAGAGGAAAGCATGGCGTTCCGGGATATTGCGGTGGTAATCGGAGACTTAGAGGGATATGCGCCCTACGTGGAGCGGACCTTTGAGGAAATGGAGATCCCGGTCTTTATTGACCGTACCAGAGGCATTGTGTTAAATCCCGTTCTGGAATATATTAAGAGTGCGCTGGAGCTTTACCGGAAGGATTTTTCCTACGAGGCGGTGTTTCATTACCTTCGTTGCGGACTGTCGGATTTGACGCCGGATGAGGTGGATTTGCTGGAAAATTACTGTATTCAGACGGGAATACGCGGGTATAAGAAATTCAGCCGCCTGTTTACCCATAAGACGGCGCAGATGGAGGGGGACGAGGAGGCGCTAAGCTGCCTGAACTCCCTGCGAGAGCGTTTTATGGCTCAGGTAGACATGCTTCATATGGAGCCTGCGGAGCAGGTGAAGGACTATATTAACCGGCTGTATGACTTCCTGGTGGAGAACCGGGTACAGAATAAGCTGGCAGCGTTGGAGGAGCGTTTCCTTGCAGAAGGAAATGCGGTCAGAGCCAGAGAGTATGCGCAGGTGTATCGCCTTGTGATGGAGCTTATGGAGCAGGTGATAAACCTGCTTGGGGATGAAACCATTACGTTGGATGAATTTGCAGATATTCTGGAGGCAGGCTTTGGCGAAATTGAAGTGGGAACCATCCCTCAGAATGTGGACCGTGTGGTTGTGGGAGATATGGAGAGAACCCGCTTAAAGCAGGTGAAGGTGCTGTTTTTTATGGGGGTCAACGATGGAAATATACCGAAAAATGTATCTAAGGGCGGTATTATTTCCGATATGGACAGGGAATTTTTGAGAGAATCCCAGCTAGAGCTTGCGCCCAGCCCCAGACAGCAGATGTATATTCAGAGACTGTATCTGTACCTGAATATGACAAAGCCCTCCGAAAAGCTCTATTTGTCCTATTCGAAGGTGAACAATGCGGGGAAATCCATTCGTCCCGCATATCTGATTGAAACGATGAAAGGGTTGTTCCCGGAGCTGAGAGCGGAGTATCCGCAGATGCGAAGCGGCTTGGAGCAGATTGTAACTCCAAAAGAGGGTGCAGGAATTCTTGCAGAAGAGCTTAGAGAGTATGTGTCGGGAGTGCTTGCGGAGGATAAGGAGCCGGAATTCTTTACCATTTATACCGCTTACAGCGGCGAGGAACTGCTGCCGGAGCGCGGAAGACTGACGGAAGCGGCGTTTCGCAGATATCAGGATACCGGACTTTCGGAGGTGGTGGCGAGAGCGCTTTACGGAACCTATCTGGAAAACAGTGTTACCCGTCTGGAGACCTATGCAGCCTGCGCTTACAGGCATTTTCTGCAATATGGTCTCACGTTGCGGGAGCGGCAGGAATTTTCCTTTGAGAATGTGGACATGGGAAATGTGTATCATGCCGTATTGGAGCAATTTGCAAGAAAGCTTGCAGAAAATCATTATACCTGGTTCGACTTTCCGAAGGAGTTCGGGGAACAGGCAGTGAAGGAGGCTTTGGAAACCTTTGCAGCCACCTACGGGGATACGGTGTTGTACAGCAGCGCAAGAAATGAGTATGCCATTACCCGGATGGGGCGGATTTTGACGCGAACTGTACTGACGCTGCAAAAGCAGCTGAAAAAGGGTAGCTTTACGCCGGATGCTTATGAGCTTTCCTTCCGTTATGCGGATGATTTGGACAGTATCAGTGTGGCGCTTTCCGAGGATGAGAGGATGCGTCTGCAGGGGCGCATTGACCGAATCGATGTGGCAGAGGACGAAGAACATGTTTATGTAAAGGTCATCGATTATAAGTCGGGAAGCAAGCAGTTTGATTTGGTGGCATTATATTACGGTTTGCAGCTTCAGCTTGTGGTTTACATGAATGCGGCAATGGAGCTGGAGAAAAAGAAGCATCCGAATAAGGAAGTGGTACCGGCGGCACTTTTGTACTATCGTGTGGAAGACCCCTCCGTAGAGACACCGGTAGAGCTTTCCGACGAGGAATTGGATCAGGAAATCCAAAAGCAGCTGCGAATGAGCGGCGTTGTAAACAGTGACCCCTATATCGTGGAAAAGCTGGACGGAGAGATGGAAGACAAGTCGGATGTGATCCCTGTGGAAAGAAAGAAGGACGGAAGTTTTTCGGCCCGCTCTGCGGTACTGGACGGGGAGGATTTAAAGACGGTATCTGATTATGTAAGTCGGAAAATTGCGGAAATCGGCAGGGAAATTCTGGATGGAAAGATATCGCTGAATCCTTACGAAAAGGGTGCGGATAATGCCTGTACCTGGTGCGCCTTTAAGAAGGTATGCGGCTTTGAAGCCGCTATGCCGGGGTGCGAAAAGCGTTCGTTGGAGAATATGAGCAGAGAGGAAGCATTAGAGCGCATGGTAAAGTGTGAAAAATAGATTTTTCACACGCAACTTTGTGCCTGCGGCACAAAGTTTGCAGATGCTGGAAAGATAGGGTGAATAGAATGGCGATTTCATTTACACCGGAGCAGCAAAAGGTAATAGAGCAGCGTGATTGCAACGTTTTGGTATCTGCCGCCGCAGGAAGCGGAAAGACGGCGGTGCTGGTGGAACGGATTGTGCGCATGGTATGCGATGAACAAAAGCCTGTTGATATCGACAGGCTTCTTGTGGTGACCTTTACCAACGCTGCGGCGGCGGAGATGCGGGAGCGGATTGCGAAGGGGATTCAGGATAAACTGCTGGAGCATCCGGAGTCCGAGCATATCCAGAAGCAGGCAACTCTTTTACATCATGCCCAGATTACCACAATCGACAGCTTTTGCCTGTTTTTACTCAGGAATCATTTTAATGAAATTGGTCTCGACCCGGCGTTCCGTATTGCGGATGAGGGCGAAATTAAGCTGATGCAACAGGATGTTATGAAGGAGCTTATGGAAGACTCCTACGGGGCGGGCGGAGAAGATTTCCGGTATTGTGTGGAGTATTTCTGCCCCGGTGGGAAGGAGAGCCGGTTAGAGCAGTACATACTGAATCTGTCTGCTTATGCCGCAAGCTTTCCCTGGCCGGAGGAATGGCTGGAAAGCAGGAAGTCGGATTACGGCGCAGGTACGGTAGAGGAGCTTTGTGAGGATGCCTGCGGAAGCTATCTTTTAAAGTATTTAAAGGGAATTTTAGAGGGATGTATACAGAAGCTTACCCGGGTACAGGCTCTCTGTCAGGAGCCCGACGGGCCTTATATGTATGGCGAGCTGATTGATAAGGAACTGGAGCAGTTGGAGCGTTGTGCAGGCTGTGAGGATTTGGTTTCCTTTGAGCAGCGACTTGCGGGAGTAGTCTTTGCCCGTCTTTCCACAAAGAAGGACGATACGGTTTCACCGTTAAAGCGGGAGCTTGCAAAGAATATCAGAAATCAGGTAAAAGATCAGCTGCAGGAGCTTTCGGGAACTGTTTTTGCAACACCTCTGGAGCTGGCCGCAAAGCAAAATGCTGCCTGCAGGGGCCCGGTGTGTACGTTGATTGATTTGGTGCTGGAATTTGACAGGCGGATGAGTGAAAAGAAGCGGGAGAAGAAGGTAGTGGATTTTTCCGATGTGGAGCACTTCGCCTTGAATATATTGTTAAAGCGGGAAAACGGTGAGATTGTACCCGGAGCCGTGGCGAAGGAGTATCGGAAGCATTTTGCGGAAATTCTGATTGACGAATATCAGGACAGTAATCTGGTTCAGGAGTTTCTACTGAGCGCTGTCTCCGGGGAGGAGGACGGCGTGTTTAACCGCTTTATGGTGGGAGATGTAAAGCAGAGCATTTACCGGTTCCGACTGGCGAGACCGGCGTTGTTTTTGGAAAAATATAACACCTACGGAGAAACGGGATGCTGCCGCAGAATCGATTTGGCAAAAAATTTCCGAAGCAGACGTCAGGTGGTGGATACGGTAAACCGTGTCTTTGAGCGACTTATGACAGGGCAGACGGGAGGGGTACCTTACGACGACAGGGCAGCCTTGTATCTGGGAGCGGATTATCCGGAAAATCCCGAGCCACAGGCCAATGAAAGCGAGCTTCTGCTGGTGGAGAAGCCGGGCAGTGACGAGGAGGGAAATGCAAGAGAGCTGGAGGCTGCGGCAGTTGCGGCTAAAATCAAGAGTCTGTGCGGAAAATTTCCGGTTCGGGATAAGGCAAGCGGCGAGCTTCGCAGTGCGAAATATTCAGATATGGTGATTTTGCTCCGTGCCACAAGCGGCTGGGACGAGACCTTTAAGAAGGTGCTGGAGGCAGAAGGCATTCCGGCATATGTTACCTCTAAAACAGGTTATTTTGCGGCAACGGAGGTGCAGGAGCTCTTGCAGTTTTTAAGGGTTTTGGATAATCCTTTGCAGGACATTTCTCTGTTCGGAACCATGAAATCCTTATTCGGCGGCTTTACCGAAGAGGAAATTGCCCTGATACGAAGCACCAACAAGGGATGCAGTCTGTACGAGGCATTGAAGCGGTATGGGGTAAATGAGTGTGTGGCACTGGGACAGCGTGTGCAACAGTTTTTGGACATGGTTGCCCGGTATCGTGAAATGACCGCGTATACACCGGTGCGGGAGCTTTTGACGAAGATTGTTACGGATTTTGGCTATTTGAATTATGTGACGGCACTCCCGGCGGGAAGTAAGCGCAGGGCAAATGTGGAAATGCTGTTTACCAAGGCGGCAGACTTTGAAAAGACAAGCTACTTCGGACTGTTTCATTTTATCCGCTATATGGAGCAACTGGAAAAATATGATGTGGATTACGGTGAGGCGGATGTACTGGATGAAAATGCCGATGTGGTCCGCATTATGAGTATTCATAAAAGTAAGGGCTTGGAGTTCCCGGTGGTCTTTGTGGCGGGACTGAACAAACGGTTTAATATGCAGGATACCAATCAGGCGTTGATTGCGGATATGGACCTGGGACTGGCCACGGATTATGTCAATCCCGAAAGGCGGGTTCGGAATAAAACACTGCGGAGACTTGCTCTTGCAAGGAAGCTGCAGGAGGACAGTCTGGCGGAGGAACTTCGGATTCTTTATGTCGCCTTTACCAGAGCAAAGGAGAAGCTGATTTTAACCGCAAGCTGTTCCAAGGCAGCGGAAAAATGGGAGCTTTGGCAAAACATGGACAGCGGCTTCGGTTATCTTGATTTTATGGATGCGGGAAGCTATCTTGATTTTTTGTGGCCGGTGTTAAAGGAATCCGGAATCCGGGTGACGGTAACGGACAGCAGTGAGCTTTCCTCGGAGCAGTTGGAGGAGCAGCTTGATATGGCAGACAGAAGGCAGCGGCTTAGGGAGGCGGAGCTTTATACGGATGATGCCGCCTTACAGCAGCTGAGGGAGCGTCTGTCCGCTCCGTATGCCTATGGAAATTTGCGGGGTCTATATACGAAAACGACTGTGTCAGAGCTGAAAATCGCGGCCATGGCGGGAAAGGATGAGGAGGCATATCATGTCTTTGAGGAAAAGGAAGTGGTTCCCTATATTCCTTCCTTCCGCAGAGGCGAGGAAAAGGTCAGCGGAACCGTCCGCGGTAACGCATATCACAGAGTGATGGAATTGTTGGCGTTTTCCCGGGTGATGGTACCGGAGGAAACCAAGCGGGGCGAGAGTCTGGATGCCTTTTTGCGGGATTTGGTAAAGCAGAAAACCCTGTCACAAGAATATTTCGAGGCCGTGAGCCGGAAAAAGCTGTTGCGCTTTTTGGAAACGGATCTGGCAGAGCGTATGAAACGGGCGGAAGAAACGGGCAGACTGCACAGAGAGCAGCCCTTTGTTATGGGAGTTTCCGCCGGAATGCTGGGAGAGGAATTCCCTTCGGAGGAAACGGTATTGATTCAGGGAATCATTGACGTGTTCTTTGAGGAGGAGGACGGACTGGTGCTTTTGGATTACAAGACCGATGTTGTTCCCGACCTCGAAGCTTTATGGAAGCGATATGAAACCCAGCTGGATTATTACAGCGATGCCCTTGCTAAAATTACGGGAAAGCCCGTCAAGGAGCGGATTTTGTATTCCTTCCACTTAGGTGTGTATTAGAATGAATTGCGCGCCCGCCGGAGTACGGCAGGCGCAGGTTTTGCGTCCATGGGACAGGCTATTCACATGCCAGCTTCTTCAGCTTACCCATAACATTTTTTACCGGCGGCAGCAGGAGAAGAACGGCGGTGATAACTGCCTCCGGCAGCAGGTAGCTTAAATTGTAGAGGGTGGATGCCCAGACTGCTGCGGCGTTTCCTGTGAAATCCCCTACATATGTGGTGTAGAAAATCAGACCGGAAATCTGGTGAAACACGAAACGTCCCAGTACGCCCACCAGATACCCGGTAAGCAGTCCGTGCTTTTTGTTGCAGAAGAAGCCGGAGAGTCCCAGTGCACCAAAGGCAAGGGGATAATCCAACAGAACCTGAGCGGGATGTACCACATAAGGACCGGTGACAAACTGGAGAATACCGTAGGTCAGGGCGGCAAGAATGCCCACCTTGGGACCGTACCAGTAGCCCACCAGACAGACGATTAACATGCTGAACAGGGTGACGGAGCCGCCGTTTGGCAGACTGGGCAGCTTGATGACGGTTGCGATAACTGTGGCAAGTGCGATGGCCATGGCAGAAAATGCGAGTTGCTTTGTTTTGATTGACATAAAAAAATCCTCCTTAATTTGGCTAAGGAGGGGACATCACAGACAAACAGCACGGTTGTGCTGCGCTTGTCTTTTGCTTCCTTACGCCGGTATTATCCGGTTCAAGTAGTGAGGGTTAGAACGGTGCAAGGCAACGTTCAATCTCAGCGATGTGCTCCCCTAGCGGTTTTATGTGGTAACCGGGAAATTCGGTTACGTTTACATGAAGTAATATATTGCGGGTCGGTACATAATGTCAAGCTTTTTTTGAAAATGACGCCGAAAGGCTTTTGGAAAGGATATTGGAAGAATGCAGAATAATCGGCTTTGCATGGGGATTCTTGCCCATGTGGATGCGGGAAAAACCACATTATCGGAGGCGTTGCTTTATACCTGCGGACATTTGCGGAAATTGGGTCGGGTAGACCACAAGGATGCCTTTTTGGATAACTTTGCCTTGGAGCGGGAGCGGGGAATTACGATTTTTTCAAAACAGGCGCAGCTTTCCTGTGAGGGCTTGGAAATAACCCTGTTAGATACGCCGGGACATGTGGACTTTTCTGCGGAAATGGAGCGTGCTTTACAGGTTTTAGATTATGCGGTGCTTGTAATTAACGGGGCCGACGGCATTCAGGGACATACAAAGACTCTTTGGAAGCTGCTGGCGGCGTACAACATTCCCGTATTTCTTTTTGTAAACAAAATGGACCAGCCGGGAACGGATGCGGAGAAGCTGCTTGCACAGCTGCAGTCGGGACTGGACGGCAACTGTCTGAGGTTCGGTTCCGAAGCAGAGGGCACGGAGCAGTTTGCGGAGCAGCTTGCCATGTGCAGCGAACAGCTGATGGAGGAATATCTGGAGACGGGAGCGGTTTCAAAGGACAGTATTGCGGCGGCGGTCAGGGCAAGACAGGTTTTCCCCTGCTACTTTGGGTCGGCACTGAAGCTGGAAGGGCTGGAAGAGCTGCTTTCCGGATTCAGGAGCTATATGAGAGCACCGAAGTACGGGGAACAGTTCGGTGCCAGAGTTTATAAGATTTCCAGAGATGCGTCCGGAAACAGACTGACGCACTTAAAGGTCACCGGAGGGCAGTTGAAGGTGAAGATGCCTGTAAATAACGCGTCCAGCGCCCGAACCGCTGAGGAGGTATGGGAGGAAAAGGCAGACCAGCTGCGGATTTATGACGGAGCGCAGTTTCAGGCGGTGGATGTAGTTCCTGCAGGTGGTGTCTGTGCCGTAACAGGCTTGAAAAACACCTTTGCGGGACAGGGCTTGGGAGCGGAAGGAGAGCGGGAACTGCCAACTCTTGTACCCATCATGACCTATCGGTTGCTTTTGCCGGAGGGAACGGATGCGGTGAAGGTGCTTGGGCAGATGCGCCAGCTGGAAGAGGAAGAGCCGGAGCTTCATGTAACCTGGAGGGAGGCAGCAAAGGAAATCCATGTGCAGGTAATGGGACCGGTACAGATTGAGGTGCTGAAGCGTCTGATTCCGGAGCGCATGGGCTTTGAGGGC
>JAZQCX010000177.1:0-4655 GCA_045546495.1 Acetatifactor sp.
GCTACCAACGCTGCATTCGAGCCTTTTGAGTTTACCAAGGGTGAGGACTACTACGGTATTGATATGGAAATCGCAGCGAAGCTGGCTGAGTATCTGGGTAAGGAGCTTGTAATCCAGAACATGAATTTTGATGCAGTATGTCTGAGCGTAGGACAGCACAAGTGTGATATCGCTATGGCAGGTCTGACCGTTAAGGAAGAGCGTAAGGAGTACGTAAACTTCTCTGAGTCTTATTACGGCGCATCCCAGAAGCTGATTGTTACTTCCGACAATACGGAATTTGACGGCTGTACCGATGCTGCTTCTGTAGAGGCAATTCTGAACGGCAAGGATAAGAGCACTAAAATCGGTGTACAGAACGGTACCACCGGACAGCTTTATGTTGACGGTGATGAAGAATGGGGCTTCGCAGGCTATGCGGTAGAGAGCGTAGGTTATGCAAACGGTTCCCAGGCTGTACAGGATATGTTAAACGGCAACATTAACTATGTTATTATTGACTCTGCACCTGCAAAGTGTATCACTGATGCAATCAATGCAATGCAGTAAATAAAAGATTTTATACTATGAGGAAGCACTGACGGAGAGGTATCCATGGGCAATTTCGGGCAAAAGCTGGACAAATTTATTGAAATTTTCATAGAGTACAACGGCTATGTTAAGGTGGTCGAGGGACTGAAAAATACGTTAATTATTGCGGTAGTCGGTTTGATTATCGGTATTATTATCGGTACCCTTATCGCAACGGTGCGGGTTGTACCCAAGTATAAGCTGTTGCCCCGGATATTGAACGGCATTTGCGGCTTTTACGTTGGGCTGTTCCGTGGAACCCCTATCGTCGTGCAGCTTCTGGTGTTTTATTATGTTCTGCTCCCGCTGATGGGAATGCGTATGACCGGTTTTCATGTGGCAATTGTGGTATTCGGCTTAAACAGCGGTGCGTATATCTCTGAGATTATGCGAAGCGGTATTCAGTCCGTGGATCACGGTCAGATGGAAGCGGGAAGAGCAGTCGGTTTAAGCTTCGGTACTACCATGCTGAAGATTGTGCTTCCCCAGGCGGTAAAAAATATACTGCCCACCTTGGGAAACGAGTTTATTGTACTGATTAAGGAGACCTCGGTAGTGAGCTTCGTAGGTGCTGCAGACTTATATGTGGCATTTAACTATATCGGAAGTAACAGCTACGAGTTCATGGTTCCTTATCTGGTGATGGCGCTGATTTATATTGTACTTGTATTGATTATCAGTGCCGGAATTAAAATCATGGAAAGGAGCCTGCGTAAGAGTGATAGAAGTCATTAATCTGGAAAAGCAATTCGGAGATACAAAGATATTAAAGGGTATAAACGCCACCATTGAAAAGGGTGATATCGTCGTAATGATAGGTCCCTCCGGCTCCGGAAAAAGTACCTTTTTGCGGTGCTTAAACTGTATGGAGGACCCTACCGGCGGTCAGATTATTTTCAAGGGCGTAGATATAGCTGATATGAAGGTGGATATCAATGTGCACAGACGGCACATGGGTATGGTGTTCCAGCACTTTAACCTGTTCAATAACAAAACGGTTATCCAGAACATTATGCTGGCACCGGTGTATCTGGAATGTCAGGATTTAAAAAAGGCGAAGCGTAAGAATACCATGCTTCGCATAAAGAATTTATTCCGCAAGGAGTCGGCAAGGGAGACATTGGTTCCCGTCACCGATACGAAGGAAGCCATTAAAGCACGTGCCAGAGAGAACGCATTGTCCCTCTTAAAGCGAATCGGGCTGGAGGACAAGGCGGATGTTTATCCCTCCACGTTATCCGGTGGGCAGAAGCAGCGTGTGGCCATTGTTCGTTCCCTTGCAATGAATCCGGATGTGATTTTGTTCGATGAGCCTACCAGCGCACTTGACCCTGAGATGGTAGGGGAGGTGCTGGAACTGATGAAGGCACTGGCAAAGGACGGAATGACCATGATTATCGTCACTCATGAGATGGGCTTTGCAAAAGAGGTTGCCAATAAGGTGTTCTTCATCGATGACGGTCGGATAGCGGAAAGCGGTTCGCCCGAGGAGTTTTTCGGAAATCCTAAGAATCCGCGATTAAAAGAATTCCTCGCGAAGGTATTGGTTTAATACTTGCCGGGCTTTGTACGGGAAGGTACAGAGTGCGGATGCGGTTCAGAGGTTTTGGAGAGCAGGGAAATGACAGAAAAAATAAAGAAAGCCGATAAGGCGGCGCTATGGGCGGGAATCTGTGTGGTTGTTGCACTGTTCTTTATGCTGTTTGTTTATGCGCCGATTGAAATATATAGTTATAATATTGACGAGTTTTGGTTTGACCTGTATCAGCTGATGCCGATGATGCTCGGTATCTTCGTGGGTGCCGTGCTCTTTTCGGCAGCAGTGCTCTGGGGAATTTGTGTATTGTTCCCGCGGGTGTACAGGATGGTTCTTTTACCGGTTCTGTGTATTTTGTTTCTTTGTACCTATGTACAGGGAACCTTTATGGTAGACAATTTACCTCCTATGGATGGTTCCGTGCCGAAGTTAAGCGACTACAGTGCCGAGATAGCGCAGTCCTGTATTCTGTGGATTGTTGTTACAATCGGAGTTGTACTTTTGGCAATTCTGTTGCGCGGCGGGAAGTTTGCAAAAGCAATCAGGCTGGTAAGTATATGCATGCTTCTTATGTTTGCGGTCACTTCCGTCAGTGTACTGATGATGACGGGCTCCTATAAGAAAAAACTGGATGCCTGCAGTACCACGAAGGATGAGTACCTTTTTTCCGGGCAGGAAAATTTTATTATTCTTGTGCTCGATTCGGTAGATGCAAAGACCTTGAGTGAGCTTATGGAAGAAAGACCGGAATATAAGGATGTTTTTGAGGATTTTACCTATTACGAAAATATGCTGGGAGCTTACCCGTGTACGGGGGTTGCGCTGCCGCATATCCTTTCGGGAAAGTGGTTTGAAAACGAAACAACCATTCAGCAATACAAAGCGGAGTCCTATAAAAATTCTCCGATTTTGGACGCACTTTCAAAGGAGGGTTACCGTCTGGGAATGTATGTGACGGAAATGCCCTACGAGGATGAAAGTGTTTTCCGGTTCAGTAATGTACTTGCCAGAAATGTGAGAGTAGGCTCCTATTTTGATTTTGCAAGGCTGGAACTTAAATTAGTCGGCGTGCGATATGCACCGTACTGGTTGAAGCCGTACTGTGTATTTAAAACAGGATATTTTACATCCCTCTGGGAAAAGGATGATGAATATCCCGCGTATATTACGGAAAATAAGGATTTCTACGATAAAATTACCGCCAATGAAATCTCTCTTACAGATGAGAAGTGCTTTAAACTGCTCCATGTGGAGGGCGGGCATGTTCCTTTTGTAAATGATGAGAATGTGAATGTTATTACTGACGGTACTTACCGAGACAGCTTAAAGGCGACGGTTACCCTTACCAGTGCTTATCTGGACA
The DNA here is from genome assembly GCA_045546495.1 of Acetatifactor sp. Classification (GTDB taxonomy): domain Bacteria; phylum Bacillota; class Clostridia; order Lachnospirales; family Lachnospiraceae; genus Acetatifactor. The sequence goes on from JAZQCX010000177.1 coordinate 3,471, forward strand.
AGCTGAAGGCAGCAGGAGTGTATGACAATTCCGTTATTGTAATTATGGCGGATCATGGATTTGCAGAGGAGTTTGGACACGAGGAAGATGTGGAAGCCTGTGAGGGCAGACAAAATCCCATCTTCTTTGCAAAAGGAATCGGTGAACACCATGATATGGAGGTTTCGCAGGCTCCGGTTTCCTACGAGGACTTGCAGGAAGCGTTTTCCGGTTTGCTACAGGGAAAAAGCGGTGGAGAAATATTCCGGAGTAAAGAAGGGGAAGCGCGGACGCGAAGATATATTTATTATGACTTTGTGTTTGATGAGTTTATGTACGAGTATGAAAGTGCCGGACATGCATCCGACGATGCAGCGCTTGTACCTACAGGACAGGAGTATTTTAGAGAAAATTAGAAAATAAGGCAAAAGAACTGTGCCTTTTAAATTTATAAAACAGCCAGGAGAGAAAAAATGAAAAAAATGTTTGGAAAAATGGTTTCTTTTATGTACTTCTTCAGTTGCTTTTTTACCGTGTTTACGATGCATGCGCACGCGTATATTGATCCTTCCGCGGTAACCTATATTATTCAGGGTGTTGCAGGTGTGCTGATTGCGCTGGGTGCAGCGTTTACCATTTTCCGCCACAAAATTTTCCAATTCTTCAAGGGTAAGAAAAAGGATGGCGAAGAGGAAGAAAAGATTGAATTGAAGGATGTGGAAGAATAACTGTGAATACTGTGATTAACGCAATTGTTGATGGATTGGTGTGGCTCATTAATTTATGTCACACCTTTTCCCATAATTATTGGGTGGCAATTTTATTGTTTACCCTGCTTACTAAAATTATTCTGTTGCCGTTGGCGGTATGGGTACAGAAGAACTCCATTAAGACCGTTCGGATGGCACCGGAGCTGAATCATATTAAGGCGACATATTGCGGGAATCAGGAACTGATTTCCGAAGAGCAGTACAAAATTTTTAAGCGGGAAAAGTATAACCCTTTTGCAGATTTAATTCCGCTGTTCATTCAACTGGCACTTCTGATGGGTGTTGTGGAAGCGGTAAAGAAGGGAACAGACCTGACGGCAATTCCCATTAAGAATTTCGGCGCAACTCTCATTATTCCGGCAGTGGCAGGATTGTCGGCTTTTGTGATGGGTTTTGTGCAGAACAAGCGTAATGTTTTACAGGCAGAGCAGGGAAA
>JAZQCX010000178.1:0-16398 GCA_045546495.1 Acetatifactor sp.
ATTTCGTTTTCGGCATCCGCCCTGTTAGTATTTCAGTGTCTGAATCGATTATAACAGAATACAAATAAAAAGTACAGAACAAAATCGAATGTTTGTTCTAAGTCGGAGGCCAAGCGGGCTTAGGAAGACAACACTTAGCTACAACTCCTTGGCTCACAGAACGACATGGCTACGATCCGACTTATTTCGTTTTCGGCATCCGCCCTGTTAGTATTTCAGTGTCTGAATCGATTATAACAGAATACAAATAAAAAGTACAGAACAAAATCGAATGTTTGTTCTGTACCCTGAAATAATTTCCACGCCACCACAATGCCCGTAACCTTCGGTACACAGACGCCGCTAAATTTTAATAATTATAGTACTGTTTCACATAATATTTGTCCGGATTTGCCAAATAATCCTCATAGTTCTCGCGAGGTTCGTCCGAAAAAATCCAATACATAAATGCCCCGTTTACAAGCGCATATTTCAACTGCATTTCCGTATGCTCCGGATGATTTGCTTTCTTGTCCGAGCAAAAAAGCGCCTGATAGTCCGTGATGGAATAATTGTTTACGAATTCTTCGAAAACTGCTGCAAACTCTTCCTCTGTAATGGTGTACCCCTGCCAATCAGATACCTCACCATGCATATCGTTATACTTTACCGGCCAAGCAGATTGATCCTCCCCAAATTTTCCAATAAAATACGACTTTTTACAATTCATCTGCTCCAGACAAAACTCCACGTCCAGCGTTCCCGATTTTGTATAAGAAAAAATATAGCTCTTCGGCGTTTTTAGTAATTCCGCATTTTCCTTAAAGTCTTCCCATGTTGCAATTTGTCCCTCCGGAATTGAGAAAAAGACCTCTGCTATAGTTGCATCCTTATCCGGAAATTCACCGTCAATTAACCAAAAACGATTGGACACAATCTGCTTGTAACCGTTTTTCTCCTCCGCAATGCCAACCTCCGTAAAGCTGCGAATCTCCACCTTCGGCTCCGGCGTAGGTGTGGGTTCCGGTGTTGCTGTAGGCTCCGGCGTGGGAGCTGCTGTAGCTTCTGGCACAGTAGCATCCTGCTTGTCCGCAGAATCTGCATTTCCCGCCTCTGAAGAACTCGACAACACCTTTGAAACTCTTCCTTCCTGCGCCTCTTCACCTCCGCAGGCTGTTACACCCAACACGAAAACCGCGCAAAACAATAATAATCCAAGTTTTCTCAAAACTCTGTTCATTTATATATCCTCCTTGACGTTTTTCCAAAAGTTCCAATGCAACTGCCACCAAAACACCCCTAATTATAGACGCTTTATGTCTCTTTATCAATATACACTTTACACCTGTCGACAGAATCTTCTCAGAATACCGAACACTTCCCTTCTTATTCAAAATAATATTCCGCACCGTTCATACTGCAATTATACGGAACACTTCCGTCCTTCGTGGCAACCGTTATCCCATTTTGGCTGTAGGAATTCATAAAGGGCAGCCCCTGACTCTTGTAATCGTTATAGGTCCATGACTGTTTTACCGTGCTCCAGGAACATCCGCATATGCTTTGCAGAGCAACATCGTAGCTGTCGTAAACCGTGTAATTGCTGCCGCATCGGGCAACCACCTGAGAGGTTTTCGCAATCCGCAAATCCCAACGGCTGGTGGACTGATGGAATTTTACGGGGATGCAACCGCCGCTCTCCGTAATATAGTAGCACTCATAATTTGCACCGGAACCGTAAAAAACACTTCCCACACAGTTTACCCCTTCGTCCACGCTCAGTGTATCCATAACCTCACTGTCGGCATTCGGGTAGCGGTAAACGTTCAGCTCCTTTTGGGCGTAATAAGTTCCCTTTTTGCTCTCATCAAAGTATCTGATATCCTCTTCCCAAGGGTATACCCTTCCGCAAACACATTCATAGCCGGAATACTCACATTCCTCCGCATAAGAGTACGTACAGACATCGTATTTGCAGGAAAAGGTGTGGGTCGCATCCTCGTTCGGCACCGGGATACAATCATGTTCGTGCGTCCAGCCGCACACACCGCAGACATACTCCTCGTTCAAGGCACAATCCAACACCGCAGTATAGCCGCAGGCTTCGCAGGTCTCTCCATGTGTAGCGTCCCCATTGGAAGCATACACAACCGTATGCTCATGCTTATTTCCGCAGAATTCACAAACATACCCGTCATCGTAAGAACATGCTTCACCTTCCGAATAATCGCATTCCGCATCAACACAGGTGATCTTATGACCGCCTTCTCCATCAAATGTATAAACAAAGCTATGCTCATGTACCGCTTCCTTCGGTACGCTCTCCGGCTGCGCAACGGCCGAAGCCGCATCCGCGGAAGCGGATGTCCCCGTTTTATTTCCGGCGTCGTCCGCTTCCGCAGTCCCTCCACCGCATCCTGCAAGTGTTGCCACAAGCAATGCCGTTGAAAACGCTAAAGCAAAAACTCTCTTTTTCATTGGTCTCAATTCCTCCGTACGTATATTAGGGGACGCATGTATGTGCGGAAAAGCCCGGCGCTATTCCATCATGGTTCTGCCAAACAGGCTTACCATTTTATAAGGACCGTACCACGAAATATTTGCGTCATAAAACTTCGCTCCTACAGGAACCGTCACCTTAAACCTTTCACCACAGAAATCGTACTGCAACTCATAGGATACCTGATTATGCTTTTGCATATCGGAAACAACGGAAGCAGGTAAGGAATCCCATTCTCTGCAGTCGATTACAACGGTTTCCCCGGTCTGTGCTCCGCTTATAAGAGCCGACATTCTATCTTCATAGCTGTCCTGCAGGCTTGAGTTCTCAAGTAAGCTTGGCTCTTCCGGTGTACCCGTTGAATCAGACGCCGCACACTCCTCAAATTCACCTGTACTGCTGTTAAGGGTATAGGTACCGGGCTCGGTTACCGTATCAACGTAATTACCATCAGCGAATTTTGCAATCGACGCTCCCTGTGCAAGGGTAACACGATTAATGATACCTGAAAGTGCCGGATCATAGTAGAGCTTCCCGGTAACGGTGCCACCGTTAATAGTGCCGTTCTCCAGCCGGACAGTACCGAATGTGCCATTTTCTATGATTCCATTGTTTGTAACATAGCCGAATGTGCCATTTTCTATGATTCCTGTGCTTCCGTTTTCAGCATATCCCAGCGTACCTTCCGTGTCTACAATTGTGCCAGAATTAAATAATTGTTTAGCGTATTCAGCTCCGATAGGGCTGCCCGTACAATGAATTAGCTTAGCAGAATAACCCGCATAAAGTTTCGGCCCACCGCTGGTAACGTCAAAAGACCTATTAGCAGGTGCAGCACCTTCTCCCGGGTTCCCGTTCGCGTCATAATACCAGTAAGGACCACTCTCCAGCACATCAAAATCCACCGTAATAACACCTGCCGCATGCACATTTACCGTAGGTCCGATAATCAGCATGCACGCCATCACAAAACACAATAATTTCTTTGTCAATCTTCTCCTCATAACATTTCCTCCACTCGTTTATTGTCTCTATTGCTTTCGTACTCTTTCCCCCAGCACAGCAATATATAGGAATTGTACACCAAATTCCTGCGAAAGAAAAGCACGATTTCCTTGAGTTTCCGCAGTTTTGTTGACAGGGACCGCGTTTCGGTAGTACAATGGGAGGGATTTAATGTGTTAGGCGAAAACGCCGTTTTGACACGATACGGAGGAAATTATCATGAATTTCAATAACATCGATTTCAGCACTTATTTTAAAAATTATCCGGACGAGAACGGCTTTTTCGGAAAGTACGGCGGCTCTTATGTTTCTCCCGAGTTGCAAAATGCCATGAAGGAAATCAATGAGGCTTATTTCACCATCTGTAAATCCAGTAAATTTGTCAGCGAGCTTCGTCGTATCCGCAGAGAGTTTCAGGGACGCCCTACTCCCGTATCTTACTTGGAGCGTCTTTCCGGTAAGCTCGGCAATGTACAGCTTTATGTGAAGCGTGAGGATTTGAACCACACCGGCGCACATAAGCTGAACCACTGTATGGGTGAGGCACTGCTGGCTAAGTTCATGGGAAAGAAAAAGGTTATCGCAGAAACCGGTGCGGGACAGCACGGTGTTGCACTTGCAACCGCTGCCGCTTACTTCGGTCTGGAATGTGATATTTACATGGGTGCCGTAGATATAAAAAAGCAAGCCCCCAACGTTGCAAGAATGAAAATCCTCGGTGCAAACGTTATCGAGGTTACGGAAGGCTTGCAGACCCTGAAGGAAGCAGTAGATGCCGCTTTTAAGGCTTACTGCGAGGAATACAACGATGCAATCTACTGCATCGGCTCCGTACTGGGACCCCATCCCTTCCCCATGATGGTCCGTGACTTCCAGAGTGTCATCGGTATCGAGGCAAGAGAACAGTTCCTCAGCATGACCGGCGAACTGCCGGATGCGGTTGTTGCCTGTGTGGGCGGCGGCTCCAACGCTATGGGACTTTTCGCAGGCTTCCTGAATGACCCTGTTGAGATTTACGGCGTCGAGCCCCTGGGAAGAGGTACCCCTCTGGGCGATCACGCCGCAAGCTTATAGTATGGCTCCGAGGGTATTATGCACGGTTTCAACAGCATCATGCTGAAGGACGAAAACGGCGACCCCGCTCCCGTTTACTCCGTTGCAAGCGGTTTGGATTATCCTTCCTCCGGTCCCGAGCATGCATTCCTGCATGATCTTGGCAGAGTAAAATATGATGTTATCACCGACGATGAGACTATCGACGCATTCTTCGAGCTCTCCAGATTAGAGGGTATCATTCCCGCAATCGAGAGTGCTCATGCAGTTGCTTTCGGTATGAAGCTGGCAAAGCAGATGGGTAAGGGTTCCATCCTGATTAACCTTTCCGGTCGCGGTGACAAGGATATGGACTACATTATCGAAAAATACGGTATTCGCTGATTTACAGCATAAATTAGCGGCTGAAATGCTTTGATTACCGCGGGCTGTTGGAAACGACAGCCCGTTTTTCTATCCGTGCGGCATGGCGACGCCGACTGCACAGTCAAGCACAAAACAGCCTCCCACGTACGACGCAGCACATCCCGTATCAGAGCAAATTCAACGCCGCAACTCATTCGGCACTGCAGCACATTCAACATTACAACATGCCAAGGCCAACGCATATTACCGGCAGAAAGAGTTACCATGAAACAGAAACTTACGCTTCTCGTATTTACAATTATATTTTCCCTATCCATAACCGCCTGCGGTAATGGGACAAGTTCACAGAGCGGCAACTCTGTTTCCGCCTCCGAAAGTTCCACGCTTACTGCAACGCCGGCTCCTTATTCCCACAAAACCTCTCTTTCCGACTTTAACATTGTCACGGATGCCTCCGCAAAACTCATCTTGGATTGTGACATGAGTTATTTGAATGATGATGCCTTTGCCTTGTTCTTTTTATTGCAGGCAGATAAGTTAGGATATGTAGATCTGTTGGGCATTTCCGCTTCCGGCGGCAACAAACCCGGAGCCGTAGCCACTAACGCCACCCTGCTTCAGCTGGAAAAGGTCGGGCGGACAGATATTCCCGTATATATCGGCCAGGACGAGCCTCTCTGCGGCTTCAACCCCGAGCGCGCTTCAAAACTGGATTACGCAGGCGATGTATATACGCAATTTGATAAGTATGTTTCTCCCGAAAATTATCATAACCTTGGAGATTTGTACCATCCCATGTGGGGATATTCCGAAACGGAAGCAGAAAGCATAAGTGCTTCAGAATTTATGACGGAGCAGGTAAAGAATCACCCCGGTGAGATTACCATTCTCTGTATCGGTCCCGCCACAAATGTGGCGCTCGCCTGTCAGGCAGATGCCACCTTCGCAGAGAATACTGCCGGAATCATCTATATGGGCGGAAAGCTGAGTGACGACAGTAGCTTTAACTGGTCTTATGATGCGGACGCCGTAAAGGTCTGCCTTAACAGCAGTTTCCCCAAGCAGACTATCTGCACCGGCGAAATTGCCGATTCCATGCTGATTCCTCCCGCCTTTTGGGACGAGCTTGCGTCCTGCGAGAGTACCCCCGCGTCCTTCCTGACCGATTACAAGTCCATGGCCTCCTCCAGCAGGAAGCTGTCCGACCCGGTCATCCCCGCCGTCTTACTGTGCCCGGAGCTAATTGTCACCTCCGCAGAAGAAACTGTCAGCGTCGGCACATCGGAATCGGATTACGGGCGTATGCTCCTTACTGAGGACGGCACCCCCGCCACCGTTATTTCCCAAGTAAACGGCGGCGATATATACGCCTTAATGCGGATGTTGCTTGAAGAGTAAAACGTTGCTCAGCCCTTCCCCTCGCTTTGTCCGACCCGGGAGCACACGCGGAATGTTGTTGGGAAGCAAATGGGAGAATTTCTTATGTGCGCGACTTTGGAATAAGGTTCGTGTTTTTATGGTCTTGAACAAAAATTGAGCTGTGTCCGCAGACGGCGGAAGGAGAAGCATGTTTTTGCTTATCCGTCCGTCGACTGCGAATACAGCTCTTATTTTTGTCCCAGCTCATAAAAACCACGAACTATCGTAAATTCCAAAGTAAGCATATTAGAAATTCCACATTTGTCGACCCAATATTCCGGTGTGCTCCCGAGCGGACAAAGCGAGGGGAGGGTATTCCGCAAAGCCGCTCCCTGCGGCCGCCTACTCCAGCCCCTTTCGGCGCATGTACGCCGTCAGGCAGCAGATTAACACCATATCAATGATGACTACCGCAACAATAGAGCTCATACCGTAGAAGATGCCTGCTGCCTCGGCGATTTTACCGATGATGGAGGGCATCAGGATGGAGCCCATACTTGCCATAGTCAACATGAAGCTCCAGCACATGGGATATTTGCGGTTAATATGTCCCGCAAAGGAAACCGTCGTAGGGTAAATACCCGCCATGCTGTAACCGAAGCCCATGATACCGATTACAATTGCCACAGTATTTCTCGATGTCATCAGAAGAATGAAAAACAGCACCAGTCCGATTCCCATAATTCGAAGCAGCGTTCCCTTTCTTACCTTACCGGACAGCCATACCGTAGTCAGTCTGCCCGCAAGAATCATCACCCAAAGGACACTGGCGGTAATCTGGGAAAGGTTCTCGGAAATCAAATCCGTATCCTCAAAATAGGTTACCATCCAGCCGATAACGCCCTGCTCTACGCAAAGATAGAAGAACAGAGTTGCCGTGCAAAGGAAGAACATGGGCTCCTTAAAAAACGCAAAGGTTCCCTGATCCCCTTCTTTCTTTTTCACAAGTCCCTCATCCACCGGCATCATGGCATACAGCAACCAGCTCAGAATACCCATTGCCAACATAAAGTAGCCCGCATAAATCCAATTTTGTGCGCCGCTTGCCGTCAACAAAGTCAACAGAATCGGGAACAGGAATGCACCCACGGAAAACATGGCATGCAAACCGTTTGAGGGGCCTACCTTACCCGGCGCAAGTCCGTTGACGGTGGCATTACAGAAGTTACTGGTTGCGCCTCTCGCAAGACCCGTCATAAAGAATGCCAGCACAAGACAAATGTTATTGCCGCCAATGACAATCAGCAGATACGCAATGGCAAAAAAAGCGTTAAACAGCAGAATACTCCGCTTTCTGCCAAGGCTGATTGCAAAGGTTCCCGCGAAAAAGCTGGATACCAGATTGCCCACGGAATGCAGGCTCACAATCAGACCGCAAAATTCATAATCCAGTCCTCTCGCATCCCTGATAAAGGGCAACAGCGACCCGATGGACAGTGCCAGCATACCGTTAATAAAAAATACCATGTAGCTGAAACTGATTTGTTTTCTAGTAGCTTTATCTTTCCATAGTTCCATTCTCTTATCATCCCTTCTTGTGTATTGACATTTTTATACATTCACGCGCTCTCCGCCATTCGCTTACCCGCGTGCGTTCATTTACCATTCCGATTTTCCTATGTATCATTCCTCAGCCGCAGATTATCCCGAAGTCTTTCACACAACTGCTGACCTTGACGTTTCAAAGCACATCATAAAATCCTCCCGGCCTTTGTTCCAAGAGGATTTTAATCTGCTTTTTATCATTCACCTCGTAAAATGTTTATCTTCCCATCAGTTCTCCGAGCACGTCCTTTGCCTTTTCCAACTGGTTATCAGGATGCTCCTCGCTACCGTAGTAAGCCTCTGCATCAAATTCACACTCTACGTCCGGCTCCACGCCGATTTCGTGAATATTGTTACCGTTAGGGGTATAGTAGGCACTGATTGTAATTTTTACAGCCGAGCCATCCTTGAAGGGCATAACCTGTTGTACGATTCCCTTTCCGAAGGTCGTCGTTCCCACTAACGTACCGATACCGTAATCCTTAACGGCACCTGCCATAATTTCCGAAGCACTGGCAGAGTTCATATTTATCAGCACCACCAGCGGTACATCCAGCTGGCGCTTCCCGTCACAGGTAAATTCGTCCCGTTTTCCCGCCTTATCTTCCGTATAAACAATCATTCCCTCAGGCAGAATCATCCGCGCCATTTCTACAACTGCATTCAGGCTTCCTCCGGGATTATCGCGCAAGTCCAATATCAAGCCTTCCATACCGGAGCCCTTTGCGGTAGCCAGGGCATCCGCAAACTGGTCAATGGAAATCTCATCAAACTCGGTGATGCGGATATATGCCATATTATCCTCCAGCATCTCCATCTCTACGGTAGGAGCTTCCACTCTTCGTCTTGTAAGCGTAAACTGCAGATAGTCTGTTTCATCCTCACGAATAATGGTTAAGTTTACATCGGTACCCTCTTTCCCCTTAATCAGGGCTACCGTCTCCGTCAGGCTCAACCCGTAGGTTGATGTACCGTCCACCTCATAAATCAAATCGTTGGCACGCAAATCAGCCGCTTCCGCAGGCGAACCTGCAATCGTTCCGCTGATTTTCGGCAACCCGGTCAATGTATCCAGGCTTACATACGCACCGATTCCGTAATAAACACCCTCTGTCTGCTCCAGCAGTGCATTCAGTTCTTCCTCGGAATAATATTCGGAGTAAGGGTCCTTCAACGCCTGCATCATTCCCTTATAAATGCCGTCGTGGAATTCCTCCTCCGTAACTTCGCCCAGATAATAATACTTTTCCACAATCTGTTCCAGAGTCTGCAACTTTTCCACAACGGATGCGTCAATCGCGGAATCTCCGCTCAGCATTACGGTGCCGTTTTCCCGGTTGTCTCTGACTTTTCCTGAGCTGTACAGGATAACAAAAATACTGCTGACCGCCACAATCAGAATGGATACCGCCAGTCCTGCTATCAGACCTCCGAGAAAGGAGCCGTTTCCGGGTGCCTTTTGAGTGCGTCTTCCCGGCTGCGCTGTCCCCTGCGGTTCTCCTGATATATGATCAAAATATGTCTCGTTTTCGTCCATATAATCTCCCTTTACTTATTCAAATAATCCCAAGGTGATTCATAAGCACCGTTCTTGCGGACGCTGAAATGCAAATGGTTACCGGTTGATCTTCCGGTACTTCCCACCGCCGCAATGGTTTCTCCTCTCACCACAATATCATCCTTCTTTACATACAAGGCAGAAGCATGCATGTAAATGGTGTACAGACCGTCTCCATGGTCAATCATAACATAATTTCCCATACTGGAGCTATAGGTTGCCGCCGCAACAATTCCGTCATATGCCGCATAAATCGCCGTTCCCTTTGGCGACGCAAAATCTACGCCGTTGTGAAACTGCTTTACGCCAAGAATGGGATGTATTCTTTCTCCGTAATCATCCGATATTCTTGTGTAAGACGCTAACGGAAACTTAAATGCACCGCCATCATAAGTAAGCACCACACCGCTGCCTGCAAGAATTTTTTTCTTCTCCTCGGCAATCAATGCCTCCAGCGCAGCAATCTCTTCCTCCTGCGCCTTAATTTCTTCCTCGTATTCCTTAATCGCCTTTGCTTTATTGTTAATATCGGACTCGTACTTTGTAATTTCCTCGCCCTTCTGCGCAATCAACGTCTCCAGGTTCTGTTGCTCCGCCTCTACACCCGCCTTGGTCTCATCAAGAATTTCCTTCTCCAATTCGAGTTCTTCCTTGCACAGCTCAACGTACTCCCGCACAAGCTTATACTCCTGCCAAAGCCCCTGTTCGTAGGATACCACCTTTTCCACATAGTCCGCCTTATTCAGAAAATCTCCGAAATTTGCAGACTGCATCATCAGCTCTACCGCATGGGGATTACCACTCTCATATATCATTCTTATGTGGCGAATCAAAGATTCTTTCCGACTTTCTTCGATTGCCAACGCTTCCGCAAGCTCCGCCTCTTTTTCCGCAAGCTCCGCCTCTTTTTCGGAAATCTGGCGCTTCAGCTCCGCAATGTTCTGTTCGATTTCCTGTAAAGCGCTGTCCAGCTCCGCAACATAATTTTTCAGATTCGTCTTCTGCTTCTCCAGCTCTTTCTTCAGATTTTTTAAATCCGTAAGCCCGCTCTGGAGATTTTTCTTTTCCTCTTTTGCAGAAGCAATCTGGCTTTCCTTTTCCTGAATGCTCTCGGATGTAATGGAGGAGAGCGTCACTGCATTTGTTTCTATCCCGGTGTGACTCACTAAAAATACAACACCGAGTATGGCGCATAACGTCCGACCGATTCTTTTCTTCATATGCCTCATTTCCAAGTCTGAAAACACCGCTTCACACTACACACGCAGATGCTTTCTGACAGATGTAATACTTCCCAGGAAGCCGATACCCACGCCGACAAGAAGTGACACAGGCGTCAGAACTTCAAATAATTGTTCTATGGTTACCAGATTCATAAAACCGCTTAAAATAGCAAATCTCTCTACCACATAGGACAGAACATAGTTATAAATGGCGTGAATCAACAGCAACGGTATCACCGCACCTATCAGACCAATCAGCATACCTTCAATCACAAAAGGTGCTCTTACCAAAAAGTCCTTTGCACCGATATACTTCATAATATTGATTTCCGCAGAACGCACGGATATACCTATGGTGACCGTATTCTTAATCAGGAATACACTTACCGCCAGCAAAATTACAATAATTCCCAGTGACACATAGCCGATGAGCTGATTGGCTCCGCTCAAAGTATCCGCCGTCACCTCCGAGAAATTCACCTTACGCACCTCGGGAATGGATTGTAACCATCCGACCAGCGCACCCTGCATGGAGACATCGCTCAGATATACCTCAAAATTATCTTCGCCCTCCAAGGGGTTCTCCGGGAAGCCGAGGGCATAATTCTCTCCGTAAAATTCCGCCGCAAAGGAACTCCAGGCTTCCTCGTCAGAAATAAATTTTACATCAGACACCTCTACGCGCCCTTTGATATCCAGACCAATTTCCTGAATCCGCTCATCGGAAGGAATCTGACCCTCCGCATGGCTTTCGCAGTCATCCGCCTCACAATGGAAAAATACAGTAACGGACACTCCCTCCTCCGCCTTCATTACAGCGTTCTGAAAATTTGTTACAATGGCATAAAACACGCCAAACAGAAACAGACAGGCTGAAATCGTTGCAATAGATGCCAGAGAAAAGGACTTATTCCGGAAAATATTGACGAAGCCCTGTTTCAGGGTATAAAAAAACGTACTAATCTTCATCGATATACTCTCCTCCCTCTTCATCACTGACGATTACGCCCTTTTTCATGGCAATAACGCGCTTACGCATGGCGTTCACGATTTCTCTGTTATGGGTTACCACTACAACCGTGGTTCCCGCCTCGTTAATCTCCTCCAGCAGGCGCATAATATCCCAGGAATTCTTCGGGTCCAGATTACCTGTGGGCTCGTCTGCCAAAAGGATGGAAGGATTATTTACCAGCGCTCTTGCAATGGCAACTCTCTGCTGCTCACCGCCGGAAAGCTGCCATGTCTTCGCTTTATATTTTCCCGCAAGTCCCACCGTTGCCAGAATGGCAGGTACATTCCTACGGATTTCCGGAGAAGGCGTCTCTACGATTTTCTGGGCAAACGCTACATTCTCATATACATTTCTGTCGTTCAGCAGACGGAAGTCCTGAAACACAACACCGAGATTACGGCGAAACAGCGGAATCTTACGATGCTTCAGCTTCGCCAAATCACTTCCCATAACATAAACGTTGCCGCTGGAAGCCGTCAGTTCCCGCAGCAGCAGTTTAATCAGAGTCGATTTACCGGAACCGCTGTCTCCTACAATGAAGACAAACTCACCGGCTCCGATGCTCAGCGTAATTCCGTCCAGCGCCGGCGCACCGGTGGAGTACACCTTGCTGACATTATCCAAATAGATAATGCCCTTTTCTTCTATCATCTCTTCTCTCTTTTTTCTCTGTAGTTCCTTTTTTGTCATCTTTTTCTCCAATCCAAAGTATAAGGCAAAAAATGCACACCAAAAGTCCGCTCACAGATTTGTCACGGATTTAAAATTCCTACCGCTTAGAAATCTGTGGTTTCCATATATTTCATGTACTTCACAACCATCAGCGCAATCTTAAAGGTAATGGCATCCTCAAAAACACGCAAATCAAGTCCCGTATTTTTTTGAAGCTTGTCCAGACGATATACCAACGTGTTTCTGTGAATAAACAGCTGTCTCGAGGTTTCCGACACATTCAAGCTGTTCTCAAAGAACTTATAGATGGTCGTCAGGGTTTCGCTGTCGAAATCATCAGGACTCTTTCCGCCGAAAATTTCCCGGATAAACATTTTGCACAGCGGAATGGGCAACTGATAAATCAGACGACCGATTCCCAGCTCACTGTAAGCAATTACCTTTCTGTCATCAAAGAAAATTTTTCCTACATCCAATGCCATCTTAGCTTCCTTGTAGGAGCGGCTGACTTCCTTAATTTCCTGGGTTACGGTACCGTATGCAATGCGTACTCCCTTGATTCCTTCCTTCTGCAGGAAAGCAGCCAGGGATTTTGCCACCTTCTCAATCACCTTCATACCGTCTCCGGCAACCAATTCTTTTACAACGATAACATTCGTTTCATCTACCGCCGTAACAAAGTCCTTACCGTTTGCCCCAAGATGCGTTCTTGTAAGCTCCAGAGCATTACTGTCCCTGCCGCTTGCAGACTCCAGAATCATTACCACCCGAGGCGCATCCGCCTGAATATGAAGCTTCTTTGCTCTGCTGTAAATATCCACGAGAAGCAGGTTATCCAACAACAGATTCTTAATAAAATTATCCTTATCAAAGCGCTCTTTATATGCCACTAACAGATTCTGAATCTGGAAAGCCGCCATTTTTCCTACCATATATACATCTTCGCCCGCACCACCGGCAATCAATATGTATTCCAGCTGCTGTTCATCAAACACTTTAAAATACTGGTATCCCTGTATTTCCTGAGAGTCAGCGGGAGAAGACACAAACTCCACCGCCGCCTTTGAACAGCTTTTCATGTCCGCAGTAGAAGCAACCTCGTTACCGTCCGCATCCATGACACACAGCTCTACACGTGAAATGCTTTTAAGACCCTCCAATGTGTTTTGCAAAATCTGATTCGATATCATATCCTTGCTCCTTTGTAACCCCTCATTTTCATTTCATCCTGCGGCCGATTCCTATAAATCCCTGTCTCAGCCGTTCCATACCACAAATTTTACAAAAATATTACAAAAAAAGCAATAGCTTTTTATGAATTTTCACAAAAAAGCTGCCTGATTTTTTCAATCAGGCAGCTCTCCAAATTCTTTTTCCGAAAATCAGATGCGCATATCAAAATTTCCGCCCACATGAGGGTTTACACTCTGCTCCATAGCGGCCGCATCGAGCATCTGTACCATTCCGGCACCCAAGGACTCATTTGTCTCCAATGCCTTATCCAAAACCGCCGTTCCGACCTGACTTTGCAACTGCACATTCGCCAACGCCATCGATACTCCTGCTATATCCATTCAGATGCCTCCTTCCCGCTTTCCCGCGCAACACATGTCGCCCGCTCAGCACTTGCTTCTTTCTACTATGATTATACCACTGCTTTTGCCAAATTTCCACACCATTTTTCGCAATCTTTCTACCCGCAGAATCCGGCAGGAAAATTATCGCAAAAGCTCTTCAACCGAATGGCATTATCTGCGGCGAATGGTCTTCTCGCCGATTTCAATTTTTCCCTGCTTCAAAAGCCTTCCGACCGCACGCTTAAACTCATTTTTGCTCATGCCGGTTTCGTATTTGATGACCTCCGGCGCAGCCTTGTCGTTAAAGGGCAGGGAACCCTCGTAGCTGTCCAACAGGGAAAGAATCTTCTCCGCATCCTTATCCATTTGCAGATATGCCTTTTCCCTGACGCTCAAAGTCAGCTTACCATCCTCGCGCACGGCAATCACGCGGGCCTCCACATCTGTCCCAAGCTCCGCTTCGCCGTACAGCTCCTTTTTGGGGATCAATCCGGAATACAGATTATCCACCGCCACAAAAGCGCCGAAATTATCACTCACTTCATAGACGCGCCCCGTCACCTTATCCTCAACCTTATACGGACTGTCGGTTCTTAGATTCTCATACACATTCATGGTAGCGCAGAGGCGGTTACTTTTATCAATATACAGGGATACCAGCACCTTATCGCCCTGCTTCACCCTGCCGCGCTGCTGCTTAAAGGGCAGCATAATGTCCTTCTCCAACCCCCAGTCCAGAAATGCGCCGAACTTACCAACCTGCGCAACCGTCAGCTCAGCCACCTGTCCCAGCTGTAGCTTAGGCTCTCTCGTTGTGGCAATCAGCCTGTCCTTAGAGTCCCTGTAAATAAATACCTCCAGCTTATCTCCTACCTGACTGCCCTCCGGCACCTGCTTAACGGGCAGCAACACATGCTCTGCCGCGTCCTCAAAGGACACCGCAAGATATACGCCGAACTCCACCTGTTTTACGATTACAAGACTCTGTTTTTCACCCAGTCGAATCATCCGTTCTTCCTCCCGGTAAACTCTACAACTACATAAGGCGCACCCGCCTCATCCTTTAATGCTACCACAATTCTATCCTCCGCTTCCGCTACATACGGAATCAGGATATCATTTAAAAACGCCTGCTTCTTATATTCGGCACGCAACTGCCCGATGCAAAAGCCCTCCGGCAGATAGTCCATGGTTATGGCTACAAACTGCTGGTTATTTACATGATGATTGGTATCCAGATGGTGCTTTTTTACCGTAATCTGCTCCCGCTCTTCTCCGTTTTCCGGCACAGCTACACGACGGGGTGCATAATCCATTTCAAGCTTAGGCTCCAACGGATAAGCCGCCAGTATATCCTCCGGCACGGGACAGGGTCTTCCCGTAGAAGTGTCCAGCAGACTCCAGATAGAGTTTCCCTTTGCAATATAATTGCCCTGCTCATCCATCAGTGCAAAATTACGATACCCCAGGAAGCCTTTCATGTCGTAGGGCATCGTTCCGATGGTCACCTTCTCGCAAAGCTTAGGATAACGCTCTACCGTAATCTGCCACGCCGACAGCACCCACACCAGATGCTGCTCCTTCAGATAATCAACACCCTTACCGATATCCTCTGACTGAAAAATGGTAACATCTTGGAAATAGTCGATAAGGGAAGCCATTGTCAGCTTCCCCTCACTATCCGTTTCGCTATATCTGATTCTGTTTTCAAAGGTATACATCCGTTCTTCCTTCCCTTACAACGTCAGCTGGTAAATAATATAGCCCACCCAGAACAGGCAGTACACAAGCATGCCCACATTCAAAATGACGGTACTGAACTTCTTTCCCTTAGGCAGTACAATCTCTCCTGTCGCAAGCTTAAATCGCTTCTTTACGAAAAATACGATAAACAGCACAACCGCTGTAATCAGCATGCCCAACACAAACAGGCCAAACAAGCCGTATAAAGCCCACGCCAACGCATTGTCCGCATAATACTGCATCAGCGCATTTGCATCGCCGCTGAGCGTCACACGCATATATTCTTCTATATCAATCGCTTTCATCAGAAGCGTACTTACGACACCACCGACAAAATTGATTATCATATGTAAGGCAATTGTAATTTTTATATTTCCCGTCTTAACATACAGGAACGCAAGGAACATACCAAGCGTAAATGCATATACGAACTGATTCAGATTACCGTGGAACAGGCCAAATATCAGACCCGACATCAGCACCGCAACACCCTGACCGTAACGCGACATTCTGTCCACCAGCAGCTTACGGAAGATGTATTCTTCATAAATCGGCGCCAAAATTACCATCTGGATAACAATAAACGGCAGACTGACGGTGCTTGTAATGTTCATCATCACATTCTGCACCTGACCGCCCTTAAAAATACCGATGACAAATGTAATTGCCACACCGATAATATTGGACAGGTAAACCAGCCCAAAGCACATCATTGCAGCTACAACAAAGTGACCGCCTTTCATACT
>JAZQCX010000179.1:0-29124 GCA_045546495.1 Acetatifactor sp.
AAACGGGGACAAAAACGGGGAAATTTTGCCGTTTTCGATGCGATTTTAAGGCAAAAGCGGGATAATCAAAACAAAAACGGGGAATTTGTGGCAAAAACGGGAATTTTATTCCCACCGTATTCCCACTACATTCCCACCACAAGGAGGACATCATGAGAAACGAGAAGAGTCACGCAGAGCGCTGCGAGAAGATTAAGTTCAGTAAGCATACCGGTGTTTGCAAGACCTACAGCGCATTACAGTTGGCTTATGCCAACAAACTTGAGGAGGATGAGCACATCACAGCATTCCGATGCAATGTGCCCTTAACTGATTTTGAGCTTACCGATGGCTCATACACAACAGATTTTGTATGCACTACATCAACTGGCGATATGATGGTACGCGAGTGTATCAAACGCACACATATCTATCGTCCTAAGAAGATAAAAATGCTCGATGCGTCCAGAGAATACTGGGCAGCACGAGGCGTAACGGATTGGGGGCTGGTAATCGATGCTTAAGTATCAAAAAAATCAACTCTTGCAAAATGGTCAGATAATTATTCGTGTGCTTGCGATTGAGGGCAATGTGCTAATAGTTGACTGCCTGAAAAGAACAATGCCAAGGTGGGTGTCTACAGAGGATTTGCAAAATTTTGAACCTTGTGATGAATCTGTACTGTCTGATGTGCCTAAAATGGAGAAACTTACTCCGGAGCAGCGTAAAGTGATGCATGAAAGATACACGTTAATTGCGCCGGTGCTTCCGTTTATACATAACGAGGCGCGAAGGTCGGCAATGATATCGCAGATGGCAGAGCTCAATGGCTTCAGTAAGCAGACAATACGAAAATTTTTATGCTTGTACCTTGCTTATCAGAGAATTGAAGTGCTGGCACCGTCTTTACAGCAAAAGCAGCGTGAGCTTACTGCAGATGAAAAGAATTTTCGATGGGCGCTCAACAAATTTTACTACACGCAGCGAAAGTACAGCCTTGTGACTGCATATAATCTGATGCTAAAGGAAAGATACACAGATGCTACGGGGCAGTTACTGTCTGAGTATCCGCAAATTCATCGCTTCAAATACTTTTATCAGAAAACGCGTAAGATACAAACTGCACTTATATCAAGAGAAGGAAAAACCTCATATCAACGCGATTGTCGTCCGCTACTTGGCACAGTTTCTGATTTCGCACCTGCAGTTGGCACTGCTATGCTTGACTCTACGATTTTAGATATCTACCTGATTAATGAAAGTGGCCAGGTAGTTGGACGTCCCATTCTAACATTAGCAGTGGATGCCTACAGCAGTCTTATATGTGGATATTATTTGTCGTGGGAGGGGGGTTTCTATTCTTTACAAAAACTGATGCAAAATGTGGTCGCTGATAAAGTGGAGTGGTGTGCTAAGCACGGGATTACCATTACTCCGGAACAGTGGCCTGTAAAAGATGCACTCCCCGGAGTTCTTGTTACCGATAAAGGAAAAGAGTATGTCGGTAGCACATTTGAACAGCTTACAGAGTTGGGTGTTCGTATGGTAAACCTACCGCCATACAGACCTGAACTTAAAGGCATTGTAGAACATGCTTTTCATCTGGTACAGGGATATTTCAAGCCACACTTAAAAGGTAAAGGTGTTATCGAACCGGATTTTCAGGAGCGTGGCGGACACGATTACCGAAAAGATGCCTGCCTTACAATGAATGATTTTGAAAAGATTCTGCTACATTGCATTTTATACTACAACAATAACCGCATCATGGGAGAACATTATTTAACACGCGAGATGGTTTCTGCCGGAGTGCAGCCAACTGCAAATTCGGTTTGGCAGTGGTCTTTTACACAACTGGGTACAAACTTGATACCCATGGATGCAGAGCAGCTTCGACTCACACTACTACCCAGAACAGAGGGGAAATTTACACGACGCGGACTTATCGTACACAAACAACGCTACCGTCACTGTGATGGTAATTTTAACGAACGATATCTAAATGGAGGTAAGGCGACGATTGCATATAACCCTGATGACATGAGCTACGTTTATCTGCTGGAAAAAGGTTTATACATAAAGTTTGAACTGATACTCAAAGTCTACGATAACCTTTCTCTGGAAGAGGTAATGGAACTGCAAGCTCAGCAACATGCAGTAAAGAAGGGTTTTCAGACTCAAAAAGATAAAGCATTGGTGGAACTTGTTGCCAGTATCGAAACAATTGCCAGTACTCGTGGGCATAGCGGCGATGTCAATCTTAAAGGCATCCGTCAGACACACAAAACCGAAAAACAAAGACGTAGAGGAGATAGTATATGATGAGCACAATTTTGAAATCCATTCCCCCAATGATTACAGGAGGAGAACTGCGGCAAACACTTGCTATCGCACCTGAGTATGACACAAATATATGTTATGCTTCTGCAGCAGAGCGACTGATAGCACTTAATAATATATATGAAATTTATTATCCTTTTGAGATGAGCACACAGATATATAGCAAGCTATATCTCGCACTTATACGCTCTCTGCAGAAAAAGAACACAAAAATTGCAGTGCAGCAACGTAGTCAAAATTACAGAGCGAGTAATGGACAGTCTTACTCAGGTATTGTTGGCGGTAGTGATAGTTTTACTATAATTGGCAGGTCCGGCATCGGAAAATCAACGGCGATATGTAGAGCTATATCTCTCGTAGGTGGACACAAAATTATAGAAACTGAATCGCCACACTGCAAAATCATCCCCGTTCTTGTAGTGCAGTGCCCATGGGACAGTAGTATAAAAGGTCTTTTTTTGTCAATTTTACGCACAATTGATGAGACACTTGAGACGCGATACTATCAAGATGCGATACGAACACATGCTACAACAGACCTTTTAATAGGCACTGTCAGTAACGCCTGTCTTAATCATATTGGATTACTCGTAGTAGATGAAGTGCAAAATATTGCAAATTCTAAAAATGGAAAAAATCTCATAGGTTCTTTAACACAGCTTATAAATAATTGTGGTGTTTCAATAGCAATGGTTGGAACCCCGGAAAGTGCACCTTTTTTTGAGCAGGATTACAAACTGGCGAGGCGTTCTCTGGGACTAAGCATCAATGAAATACCGTTTGACTCAGATTTTGCAGGGTTTGTAACGACATTATATAGGTATAGATATGTAAGCGGGGAAATGATTCTTACAGATGGAATCATCCAATGGCTATATGAGCATAGCGGTGGCATCACAAGTAATGTGGTCACACTCATACACGATGCACAGGAAATTTCAATTTTAGATGGTAGCGAAAAAGTTACACTTGATACTCTTAATGCTGCATATCGGCAGAGACTTGGTCTGCTCCACACTCATATTGATATATCCAGAAAGCAGATAGCTGCAAAAAAAGCTGCTGAAGTGGATTTGCCTGAAAAGAGTGATACAACGGTTTTTGAGAAAGGACTTTTGGCAAAACTACTCATAGAAGCGAAAGAAAAAGAACTGTCGTTTATAAGTCTACTAAAAGAGCGCCTGCCTGTCACAGAGGTGCCTTTATGATTGGTATATTTCCCGAGCTGTATCCTGATGAGCTTGTATATAGCTGTCTGGCGCGGTATGCTGCATACACAGGATATGTCACACATAGAAGCGTAGCAGAAGACCTTTTTCGTAATCGATTGGAGCGTCCGTCAGTGGAATTTTTTAATACACTAACAGAGGACGCCATGTCACACCTTACCGCGAAGCGGGACATCAGAGATGTGATACAACAGCATACTCTTTTTGATTACTACGCACGTTTTGCACCTGCCGGAAAAAGAAAAAAGCTTATGGAATTATTTGTTTGTGGAGATACAAAAACTTTCAACAACGTGATAAGTACACGTAAGTTGGGATGGCGTTTCCTGCGGTTCTGTCCGATTTGTACACAAGAGGACCGCGAAAAATATGGTGAAACATATTGGCATAGGATACATCAACTGCCGGAAATCCAAATTTGTCATAAACATGGGTGCTATCTACACGATACTGAATTTTCGCTGCGAAGTAAGTTGTCGCCTGCTTTTTATCCGGCGGAAGTCGTTGTTCCATATGATGAAACGCCAGTGTTTTATGACAATGTACTGGAAAGTTCAATTGCAAAATATGTTGCTGCAGTGCTATCATCATCTTATGATATGGAGTCTACAGTACCTGTTGGAGCTTTTTTGCGTTCGCGGCTTGAGGGGACTAAATATTGCTCTGCGCGTGGGGAGGCTTGTCATCTTACTCTGCTACATGACGATATACAGAAAAATTATAAAACCATCAATCTTTTTGGCTTTGCGGAAATGTGGCAGCTGTCAAAACTGCTTGCCGGCTCCCGTCATAATTTTTTTGAGGTGTGTCTTGTCGCGTACTTTTTAGGTATAAATCCGGATGAGTTATCCAAAATGCGTTTGCCGGAGGAGCGCCAGTATGAACGTTTTGACCGGCTTACACAAGAGATGCGGGCGCAGGGTTTAAAATCTCCTGAAATCGGGCGGCGCCTGGGTGCATCTCATCATGTAGTAAAAGATGTCTGGAGGCAACATTTATCATCACATAGCTGATAATTCTTCTTTTCTTGTTTTTTTTTGGCTTAATTTAAATAAATTTCACGTGCAGTCTTACCAAATGCTTCCAGTGCATAGCAACCAAAACCGCGATAGAATTGACTCTTATCGAATTCAAAAAGGTCCTCATCCCAATCGACGAACTCAAAACCAAGCTCCTCCATCTGCTCGACGATATTGTCATAGCTAAGGCTATCCATAGGATAACCGCATGACCCCATGCACTCGACACCAAGACGATAGTCGCTTACGTCGTCGATGCAAAGGTCTTCGTCTTTTAAATCTAATTCTACAGCGTACATTATGGTGTATAAGTTGTAACCCAACCCCTCAATCTCAGTAAATGTAATCATAAAAAATCTCCTTTCTGCCGGTGTATAATATAGTGAAAATCCGGCATACATTTTATATTTGTATTTTAATTATGACAGAGGGTAAATTTTTGTGCACAACATCAGAATCCAAACCTACACAATTGCGTAGGTTATAGACGAATGCCTCCACTGCTTGTTTAGTCTCTGAATAGTGCGTTGATGTCTCTTAAATCAATATAATAACTACGCAATGTTTTGCGAGAAGATGGTTTGTATTGACCGGTTATGAGACTTTGGAAGGATACGTTTTTATCGTTCTTGGAAAGAAGATGTACCCGATATCGCATTTCTGCAAAATCTACATTTCGTTTGTGGAAATATTGCACAAAACCAAGCTCATCTTCAGGGCATACACCGTCTTCACGATAATGTGTCATAGAGATGTCTATCAAATCGGCAAAAGTATATAATTTTTCATAAAGTGGTTGTAATTTTTTGGCGACGATTTCAGGTATAAGTTCGTCTTTCCATATATCAAGAATGTCATAAAAACTACTGTCGTTTTGAGCAAAGTCGGCATCAATCAAAATTTCGGAGGCAGTATCATCATCGCTTTCCTCTAAAATCTTGTCATAGAGAAAGGCCTCTAATCTGCGCATATAAAAATAGAACGACTCCAATAAGCCAAAATCATGTGATAAGTTACCAGCAGATGTTGAGAAAATATTTTCTTTTACTGATAATTTGATTATACCTATAAAAATTGAATCACACTTTTTTTGATACACATCTATATAAAAATTATGTATCATATCAATAAAATCTGCGTTCATTTCTAAGTAGGTCACTTTTGGAGTAATTAAATTTTGAAAACAAAAATCTTTAAGATACTTAAGTAAATCTTCATGGTCATACGTATCGCGGATATCGTATAATACCGGTCTTAAAGGCATATTTATATCATCTCTGGTGTAACCCAATATTGCACACCTCTTAACACCACGATACATAAAAGGGACAAGGGCAGCTTGTTCACAGGCCTCGTTAGATAAAATATAATCATTCAAGGTTGTGTTTACACGAGAATGTAATTCGGTAGATAAAACCTTACGGTCATAACCATATTTTTTTGCTGCGGCAGATACAGTAACAGGATTTCCGTTCTCATCAGACCCGAGGAGCAAATAATCCATGGCGCTATTTAGAATATCGCGGCTTTTAGATTTGTTTGTACGGCCCTCAGATGGAGTATCCGGGAAGCACTTAAAAGGAAGAACATCCAGGGTGAAGCTTTCTTTACAGTCAGGATTTTTACAGCGGTAGCGATAGTGTTCCACCTCAATAGTAATCATCTCATCAGTACGACTATCAATATCATAAACTGTTTTCTTTACAGTTCCATTGCTCAGGACAGAATCTTGGTCGCAATGTCTGCAACGATTAGCTTTGATTTTAGAGATTATTTTTGCTCGACCATCAGCTTCCTCGACAATTTCATAGGAACTCAGGTAGTCATCCGGATACATAGTGTTCACCCCGATTTCTTAAATATTATACCGCATTGTCTCCGAAAAATCTACGGGAATAAGCGAACAATGGCTGAATTGTCACACTTTTTTCGCTTTACACACATTTTGCCCCAAGTCAATCTGACACCCCGTAGCCACATGGTACAATTTAATCACAGGCAAATCAATACGCCTAAAAATAAAACATGAAAGGAGTATTATCATGAATAATACAACAACCACCAACTCTGAATATGCTGACAATCTTTTGGAGAAGAGTCTTGCTCTTCATCAAGATATGTTCAATCACCACTATGCGCTTGAAGCAATTGCTGCTAAAGCAGACATCCTTGCTCTCGAGGATTATCTGTATTTTTATCGATTTGCTACCAAAGAAGCATGGAATGAAGATACCCTGGAGTACTTGTTTATGGTTACTACGCTCACCAACGAAGATGGATATACAATCACTATCAGTACCGAAGACAACAAAATACGACTCAATTGCGATAACTGCATATTTAGTGAGAGAGATTTATCGCCAACGCTTTCTTTAATGCTTAACGCTTGGGGTAGGATTGCAATGGTGCAGGCGCCCGAGTACATTGAAAGCATAAAACAGCGCAATGAAAGCGCTTAATGTGAGGCAGAAAATCCTCCGGGTTCTTCCCGGAGGATATAATCAGCCGAATTAAAAAGTATCTAAATACTTATTTCTTTTTTCTGAATTCTCGATAAAGTATCTCTGCTAAAGCTGACATGATGGCATTGTACTTGCTTCTGTTTTGGAAAAGTGAACTAAAAGCTTCGGTTTGTTCAACATAGCTGTCCTGCGCCACTTCATCGAAGGTTTTCGGGAAAATACTCTCTGCAAATATTTGCGGGTCAGATGTTCGAGCAATATGTGCCAGTGTTTCATTGCCTACGAGTTTTTCATGTAGCGCATAAAGCAACACTCTGTCCGCATCGCTGAAATTGCCCGCAAACATCTCGTTGATTTTCTGGATAACCTCTTCAAGCGGCTCTTTCTGCTCGGGAACGGTTTTTCCCTTTCTGCCTGCAGGGTCATATACTCCGGATTTGTCCATAAGGCCAATTACACCCTTGAATGTTTGCTTCAGCTTATAAAATTCCAGCTTTAAAGCACCTTCCAGGTCAAGCATCTGTGTAGACTCGGCAGGCAACAAATTGATAAGATAGGAACAAAAAACATATTCCTTCTGCATTTCTGCATCAAACGTACGACAGACCTGGGAGATATAACCGTACCACTTAATATAGGAACGCACCTGTCTTCTGAAATTGTATCGCTCATCAGATGCCAATTTGTTGTATCGGTCTGCAACAGGTTTCAAGACAGAAGTCATCTTGCCCATCATTGTGCTGTCCTGTTTCTTATCTGAGTAATAGACATTTGAGAATGCTTCAATATCGTTATCCGAGTAAATATTATAATTGTGAAGTTCCTTCTGCAACTTGTAAATCAGGTCGACATTCACTTCCTGAGAAAGAGATGTCTCTTGATAGAAAGGTTGGAATGCTTCCTGAATATCATCGGCAGTATTTACAAAGTCCAGAATGTAAGTGTCATTCTTTCCTGCACAAATACGATTCAGTCTTGAGAGGGTTTGAACGCATTTAACACCACGGAGTTTCTTATCGACAATCATTGTGTGAAGCAGAGGTTCATCAAAACCGGTCTGATATTTTTCCGCAACGATAAGTACATTAAAATTGTCATGAAACTCTGTCTTGGTCTGTTCTTCAGAAATATGAGAACCATCCTTGCGAACATTCAAACTGCTTTCTGTGTGTTCTTCACCACCATCCTTGATAGAACCAGAGAATGCCACCAAAATATCAACATTGGTGTATCCCTTTTCCTCAATGTATCTCTTGAACTCGTGGTAGTAGCGAACCGCCGCTAAACGAGAAGCGGTAACGACCATCATTTTACCCTTGCCACCAATCGCCTTGGATGTAGTGGAACGGAAAGTTTCAACGATAATCTGTGCCTTTTGAGAGATATTGTAAGGATGCAACTCTTCAAAACGGCGAATTACCTTCGCAGCACGAGAAGCAGGAACTTCGGGATTGTCAGGAATGGTCTTGGCAATCTTGAAGCAGGTATGGTATGTCATATAGTTTTGCAGAACATCCATAATGAATCCTTCTTGGATTGCCTGTTTCATAGAATAGACATGGAACGGATGGAAAGAACCGTCCGAAAATTCTGTGCCGAACATCTCCAAGGTCTGACCCTTAGGTGTGGCAGTAAAGGCAAAGAAGGAAAGATTCTTGTGTCTGCCGTGGACAATCATTTCCTGCAACAGTCTGTCATGCTTATCAATTTCATCTTCTGCTTTGCCTTCCAACTCTGCATACTCGCGGAGTGCTTCTTCGGTGTCAGCAAGAGCAGTCTTCAATTTGATTGCAGAAGAACCAGTCTGAGAAGAGTGTGCTTCATCCACGATAACAGCAAATCCTTTGCCTTTGGTGTTCTCAACCTCAGTGTAAATCACAGGGAATTTCTGCAATGTGGTAACAATGATTCTGCTACCGTTATTGATAGCATCTCTCAGGTCTTTGGATGTCTTGCCTTCACCAATGGTTTCAACCGTACCAAGGGTATGGTCAAAGGAAGAAATGGTATCCTGCAACTGTCTGTCGAGCACGGTACGGTCAGTAACGATGATTACAGAAGAGAAAACAGGTTTATTATTTTCATCGTGTAAGGATGCCAAACGGTATGCAGTCCAAGCAATAGAATTTGACTTGCCAGAACCTGCACTGTGCTGAATCAAGTAGTTTACACCGGTTCCGTTCTGGCGAACATCAGCGATAAGTTTGCGAACAACATCCAACTGGTGGAAACGAGGGAAGATAAGGGTCTTGCTATCCTTGCAGTGAATGAATTTCTGCACGATATCCAAAGCACTTTCTTTTCTGAGAACATCTTCCCAGAGATATGCAGTCGGGTATCCATTCGGATTCGCAGGATTGCCCTTGCCACCATCATTACCTGCACCGTTGGAGCCTTGGTTAAATGGAAGGAAGTATGTATCACCCTTGGCAAGCTTGGTTGTCATAAACACGTCGGTGTGGTCTACACAGAAATAGGCAAGAATTCGTTTGTTGAACTGGAAGCAAAGCTCCCTCGGGTCACGGTCATACATCCACTGCGTTTTCGCGTTGTCCACGTTCTGCCCGGTGTACTGATTCTTAAGTTCCAGAGCAAAGACAGGAATACCGTTGAACACAAGAACCGTATCAACGGATTTATTATTGTCTGCGGAGTAATGCCACTGGCGAACCACATTGCAAACATTCTGCTCATAAAGGGCAGTTGCCGTTTTGTTTAAGTTGGACTCCGGTCGGAAATAGCAAACACGGAAAGTAATACCTCTGTGTTTGAAACCGTGTCTAAGAACAGTAATCAGACCATAAGTATCACAAGCATTATTGAATGCAATGCAGAACTTACGAACAGGGTCACTCTGGCAAGTATTCTCAAAACGAGCCCACTCCCTCGGCTGAGTCGCCTTGATAAAGCCTATAAACGTATCAACGTAAAGTCCCACGTTCGGGTCGTATATATCTGTTGTCTTTGTATAACCGCCTTGCTCGGTCAGTAAGAAGGACTCTATATCCTCTTCAAAGCGTTTTTCGGTTGTAATCATTAGTCACCCCTCCGAACCTCATCTTGAGAAATATCTTTTTTTGAATATTCATTGATACTTTCTATTTTATCAAGATAGTAATTTGAAACATTCAGTTCAATTGCTAATTTGTCTTGCTCTTCCTTATCTATCGAGATACTTGTATTTGAAACAAAATATGAAACAAACATAAAAGCAAAAGATAAGAGAGAAAGTACATTAATTGTTTTTGTTGTAATCAAGTCATAGGGAACAATTTTTAATGGAGTTACAATTATTTGAACAGAGCAGAAAATAATTTGAACTATGGTTAAACAACGAACCATCTTTTTTAGAAAACAATATCTTTTTCTATACTTATCCGTTTTGTTGCTGTTTTGTACTGTTTGTAATTTATCTTCAAATACCTTAGTATCATCATTAAAAAACGAATAAGGCTTAAAAACAGAAATATTCCTTTGCAATAGACCGATATAATTATTCCGTGTTTTTTCATATTGCTCCCAATTAGAGCAATATGCATTTGTTGTGCTTTTAATAAGTTCGAGCAAAGTTAACTCGAGAGAAATAAATGCAACCGTTACATATATATTTGCGCCAAGGACCCCAGGGGCACAAGCTTGGATGATAGCAACAACAATGTAACTGATTCCAATCCCCAAGAACAGATAATTACCTTTGTTCAAATCACTCCACCTCTTTCTTTCCCGTAACATATTCATAAATTACGGACTTTTTATACGATTCCATTTCCTCAAGCAGGGCTGTTTTCTTTGCGATAAGAGTGTCGATTTCTGCACACTTTTTGTCGAGATAATCAACAATGTCCTGTTGCTCTTCTTGCGGAGGCGCAACAACCTTTATAGCTCTGAACTGGTCTGAATAAGTTCTCCATCTCATTGCCATAATGCCTCTGCCAACCTTGTAACAATCACCATTAAAACCTTGAGTACGGAATAAATGATGATAGAACTTGGTATTGGTTCCTTCTTTGGGCGAATACACGTCATATGCAGGACTTGTCACTCCAGTATATGCAGACCTGCCAATAGCGCCCATCCAACAAAGGATGATATTTACGATTATATCGTCCTCATATACAAGCTTATAACCATCTGCATTGGAAGCCTTGTTACCAGTAGTTGCTTCTAAATCGCAGTGTTGAACAACACCCAAGTCTGTATAAAGCGAAATAAGATTAACCTCTTCGAGAGGTTTATCATTTCTCTCGTTTCTGTAATCGAACAACGTCTTGATTCTTACAACATCCCACTCAGCCGGAATCTCACCTATCCACTCAATTCCGGAATCCTTCATAGGACGGTCGCCGCGTATACCCTTTGTAACCGCTTCGGTGATAACCGACTGCTTGAGTTTCTTGTATTCCTCAATAGTTGCCTTGGTTTTCTCGATAACTGCGTCGACTTCGGAACACTTGCGGTCGAGGAAGGAGGCGATTTTTTGTTGTTCGTCAAGCGGAGGCACAACAAAAGCAATTGTGTTCATGTTACTTTGCGTTAACTTGTTTAATATACTTCCGTTAATATATGTTTTATAGTCCACATTGTTAAGATAGTGTACCAAATATGATGGGAACACACTCAGATGCGGTTTTAGCACATGTATATGATTATTGACCCATATTTTTTCGTTGACAAGAAACGCCACTGGTCGAGTATAGTCAAAAAACGGTGCTCCATCTTCACCTAATAAAATCAACTCTTCATCAAACAAGTAATCATTAACATAGTCTGTAATACTACCCGCTCCCCAGTATGGATAGGGACCAGAAATCCTTTCCCCTGCATCAACAGGAACTCGCTTTCCATCAAGGCAATCGAAAAAGTATTTAATTTTAGACACTTGCCACTCAGCAGGTATCTCCCCAATCCACTCAATACCGCTATCTTTCATTTCTCTCATCACGGTTTGCCTCTCCTTCTACGCAAAACAATTATTGCAACAATGCCGGATATAACGATAATTGCTCCTAATATTGATAAAATGATTATCCAATTCGCAAAAATCCATTTTACTATTGCAATTATTGCATATGTAATTGCCCATATTATCACAAAGGTAGGGATTCTTACTGCCCAATGTATTTCGGAACCAAATCTACCTCCGGGAGAAGCATCCCACGCAATTCTATATGCTATTTCATTAAGCACAACAAGAATGATATATTCCCAAATAGGGGAAATCGGAAGTCCCAACGGGTCCGTTATTAAATCAAAAATAAAACTATATATAGCTCCCATATTCAATCCTTTTGAAATAGATTATTCAACGATACACTTATTTCCTCTTCCAGCCCGATAATTCTCTTCAATATTGCGTCTGATTCCTCAGGCTTCTGATACTCATAGAAGTATCTTGTCATAGGGATTTCGTATCCCACCTTGGTTTTTGATTTATCAATCCAAGCGTCGGGAGCGTAGGGCAAAACCTCGCGCTTGAAATATGCGTCGATGTCTTCTACAAGCGGCACGTTTTCAGTGTCTCGCAGAGCCGCATCGGCAACAGGTTTGCCTTTCTTCAGTACAGGTTTACCGTCATCTCCGAGCAGAGGTCTTTCCACAACTATTTTGTTATAGCCGAACTCAACGCTGTCAAAAATCTTGGATTCGCAGTAAATGCCGTTTTTGTCGCCAAAGATACCTTCTGTGAACTCGCCGTATGCCTTTACGATAAGCTCACGGCAATAGTCGGTGATATCGTTTCTCTTTGTTCCGATGGATTTTCTGCGCGCCTCGTAGCAGTGAGAAGCATCAATGAGCTGAACTTTGCCTGCACGATAGCCGGGCTTGTCCTTGGAAAGCACCCAGATATATGTACTAATACCCGTGTTCATAAATTGGTCGGTGGAAAGCTGAATGATGGCATCAAGCCAGTCGTTTTCAAGAATATACTGACGAATGTTAGAAGGACCCGAGCCTGCGTCACCTGAGAATAAGGGAGAACCGTTCTGAATAATTGCCATTTTGCCATCATCAGCAAGTTTCGCAAGGCCATTAAGAACAAATAGCTGCTGACCATCGGAAATCTTCGGAAGTCCTGGTGCAAAACGCCCGCTTTCGCCAAGCTTTGCTTCTGCTTCAACCGCCTTTTGCTCTCTCTTCCAGTCAATACCAAATGGTGGGTTGGAGATGATACGGTCAAACTTATATCCACTGAACTGGTCTTCGGACAATGTATCACCAAATCGCATATTGTTCGGGTCGCCACCACGAATCATCATATCTGCCTTAGCAATTGCAAAAGTGGAAGGGTTAAACTCCTGACCAAAGCAGGTAACAGTTGCATCTTCATCCAAGGCACGAATTCTTTCTTCCATACAAGACAGCATCTGAGAAGTTCCCATTGCCATATCGTAAACAGTGATGTTCTGACCGTTGAACTTGGTATCGGAAAGCAGAATATCAGTCATCAGATAAATAATGTCTCTGGATGTGAAGTGTGCTCCTGCTTCTTCGCCATAGGATTCGTTGAATCTGCGAACGAGGTCTTCAAATACATAACCACAGTCAACAGCAGAAACCTTATCTGCACCAAGGTATCCCTTAGGTGTATTGAATTCTTTAATTACAAGGTAGAGGGTGTTGCTCTCCACCATTCTTTTAATAATATTGTCAAAATCAAACTTGGACAGAACATCCTGCACATTGCCGGAGAAACCTGCAAGGTAGTCCTTGAAGTTTGCTTCTATGCTCTCGGGGTCTGCAAGTAGAGTTTCAAAGGTGTATTTGGATGTATTGAAAAACTGATATCCAGATGCACGAGTAAGGAAACCATCAACGACTTCAAATTTTTTGACCTTCTCATAGGTTTCCAAAACCTTAGTATGAGTAGGAAGTAAACAGTCGTGGAATCTCTTCACAACAGTCATAGGAAGGATAACAAGCCCATATTCGTGAGGTTTGAACGGACCGCGTAGCATGTCTGCCACATTCCAGATAAGTGCTGCTTTTTCTGCTATATTGATACCAAAATTGGTTGCTTTATTCATAACTATATAACTCCTTAAAGCGGACAAAAATACTTAATAATTGCTGCAATTCACCTTATTATAGCATCTTTATAATCGGATTGTAAAATGTCAAATGACTCAACTGTTCATAGCGTTACATGAATGCTTAATATAGTTACTAAAGTGTATTAAACTGTGGTATAAAACTAAACATAATTGTATAAGTGCCTGTGAATTTTTACTATAGAATCGCAAATAAATTTGCGATTCATTTACTTTACTACGATTCGCTATTTACCAATATATAAAGCACTTGTATTGAATCTTGGCTCATCGTAGTTACAGGCAAGGCGCTCTTGCTTTAAAAAAACATGCAGGTCATTTTTCTTTTTTGGCTTTTTAGCCCTGCAGACACGCCTCGCCATCATGACACGCTCAATCGTGCCCAATACAAATTTTGCTTTTCAGGCTTTTTTAGTATGTGAAAACCGAACAAAAGCAAAGTGTGTTGTGGTCCCATTCTTGTGTTTTTGTATTTAGGCGGTCCCACACTTAGGCACAGATTTCGCTGTCATTCACATATATAATATTCCACCATTTATTATCAATAGAGGTTACAAAAAGCAAATATAAAAAAGCGACTCGTCTTGAATCGCCTTTAAAATAATAGATTATTTGTGCTATCCTGCCGGTCTTTTGCATGGGTAAGATTTACCCTGTAGGTATAGGTGACAGTTTGGACAATCGCTGTCAATACGTGTATAAAATTTTGACTTCTGAGGCCAAAAATATGGTTCGATTTTAGTTTTTTTCATTTCAGCACCACAGAGAGGACAAGGATTTTTACTTTTTTTCTTCTTTTGGCGAGTAGGCCACCATTTAGAAACAGTTTTGCGGGAGATTTCTAACTCTGCGCTACATTGTGTTTGAGTGCCATCCGGATGGGTTTTATACCATTCAAGAACTTTATCCTTGAAAGATTGAGAGTTGTGCAACAGCTTGAGATGCTCTTTTTGTGTCCGGAAATTCCGTTTGTTGGGAACGATTTCGAGCCCGGACCATTTTGATATACCCTTCGTTCCCCATTTGATGATTATATGAGGCGAGTTTTCATAGAAATCCAAAGCACGCTCTTTGTGCTCGAGTATGTCGTCTTCTGTGAAACGTGCTGACAACATAGCATGCAGCGCGTCTAAATCCTCGATGAGTTTATATCTCGATGTGCCGGTTTTTACTGCGTATGAAGCGAGGGCTTCCATCGCACCGAGTTTTATAGTGTCCAAATTTTCACGGACTTTATTCATAAACCATGCGTAAACTTCCGGCTTGATAATGAAATCTCGATTTTTTGAAGGTTTGCGGTGCTGTACAATGCGGCGTTCATACCAGGTAGGATATTTTTCCTTTGCTTCTTCAAGAGATACTTTTGGGTCGTATAGCTCAAGACGACAGTTTTTTGGTACTAAAAGATTTAGCTCTTCTAAGCTGTATTTTTCACCAGATTTATAGGCGGTAAAAGCGCCGCCGTTTAATTTTGAGCCGACTACTGGATACGTTTGGAAAATACTTTCCGGCATTGGCTTTTTACACTCGTAAATGTAGTGTATCTTTTTTTGAGAGTTGTCCCACTCAGATAAATCCCATAGCTGATGTATGGCCCGAGAAAGAGCGTCATAAAGATGCTGAATTTTGTCATGTATATGATAGTACATGGGTATAGGGCTACGTAAAATGTAGCAAAAATACACAAAATGGAAGGCTTGGTCCGTTAGTATGTATGTTGGGCGGATTCTGGGCGTATGAGTTTTCAGCGTGGAGTTATAGTCCGGCACATAATCCATGCGCTCTAAGCAAGCTTTTATATAAAACGGTTTAATTTCATCAGGGAGTAAAACACGAAAAATCATAGCGTATAATTCTCGTGACTCTTGGGGGTTCTCTCCAAAACCTGCATAAGCTATACAATTCATCGTTGCAAACTGTTCACCATTGCACTTAAGAATCTCTTTTAAATCGTTGTTTACGAATCGGCTGAGTTCACCGTCCCTGAAGATTCGTCCGGCAAATTTGCTTTTTTCCTTAAGGGTTACGTCCGCAAGAGCTCCCGCCGGAAAGACATCTCTGTAAAATTTCTCTGCGGAAACGGTTGGCATCAGAGAAACATAGTCGCTCAGTGCTTGAGCCTTATAAGATTTTAAATTTTTTGTTGTAGTTGCAATCATGCTAATCCTCCTAAAATAATGATTTTATAAATATTATAAATTTGTGGAGATAACGCTTTGCGATAGTTGGGGCAAATTTTGTGTAAAAGAAGAATGCCCCGCACTTTTATGCGCAGGGCTTAGGATTATATTATCAATTTTTTAGCCTCAACCTTGGGCTTCAGGTCATCCATGATAAAGCGTCTCAGCGTCTCATGGGCAAATTTTGGAAAAACCTCCGGAGGCACAAAAACAAAATGACATCCGTAGCGTTGCTCAAAAGTGTGATAGCAGGCAAGTACTTTTTGGGGGTCGACATGGTTAAAAAAGTTTCCGGCGACAAGGTCTGCGTAGCTGCCTTCTTCCACGACGATGTACAGTCTGCACCTACATAGATATGCCCTGCGTAGCTCCGCTTCAAAGCGCTGTCGACTTGTGCCGGACAGGCATGTGATGAGCTCGCTCAAGTCTTTTTTTCGCTCTAAGGATATTCGAGTAGTATAGTCAATCGTGTGGGTACCGATTTTAGCGATAGCAGAGTAGTCCCCTGCGTACAACTTTTGTCTTATAGGTGTGACTCCAAGACTTTTAAAAGCTTCTATGCGTTTTTCATATCGCTCTGTAATCTGCTCTCGGGTATCCACAATGAGTTCAAAGGATTCTGAGGCTTCTTTACAAGCCTTATATAAATGCTCTACCATAAAAAAACATTTTCCCCCTTCTCAAGATAATCGTAGCAGCGGTCCTGGATATCCGGGACTCCGAGATGTGCTGCGGTCTCTTTCCAAGACAGTCCATTGATACCGTGGAGTGACAGCCCCATAGCAACAGTGTAGTCATCAATTTGCTCAAGCTGACGACGCGCCAGGTTGCAGTTGAAGGTGTAAACTTCTTGAATGATTTTTATTTCCGTCTGTAGCTTCTTGTATTTTTTATGTAAATCTACGAAAAGTGCGTCTTCCTCGGGGGCCATGTCTTGGGGCAATCTTCTCAAAGTTCTTGCGAGCTCATGTGCAACAGCAGTAATCTCCTGCTGTTTGTCCTTCATCTCGTGTTTTAGGGTAAAAATTTGTGAAAAAAGGTCAGTTATACTCATAAAAAAATTTCCTTTCTTGCATCCGTAGAATTTTTGGTTTATTGGATGCTCACATAAATAATGACAGACGGGATTTTTTTATACACAAGGGTATCGGACTGTTTTTTTGTTTTAAATTTGTAAAAAAAGCTTGTGCACAAAAAATATGCACTCTGTCATTATTAGTGTGAAAGGCAGCCGGGACTCTAAAGAAATTCAACCCCGGGGCAGAAAGGAGGCTGCTTATGAAGCGCAGTCTTGAAAAAAATATTATCTCTATGAGCGTGGCAGAGCGCGAAGAAGCTATCGGAAAGCTTGTAGATATTACTCGTGAAATTGAAAAGTATTCACACTCTTTTTTTTGGCAGGGTCACGGAAAGACAAACTGGAGTACCTACATAACTGTGCAACTCGGTACAGATGTGATTGAATTTGACAGCGACTACCACGAGTCGTACAGACATTGCTACTACAATAAAACCCTCACTTTTAATGGCAAAAAAACCACTTGCCTTTTGCTAAAAAACATCATAGCCAAATTACGTGAACTCAATGCGCCGCCAGTTGAGGACGACGTTTCGATTTTGTAAGTAGCGAACACCCCATGTAAAACGCATGGGGTCTCTTTTTGTCTTTTTAGGCTTATTTTTGTATGAAAATCGCCCGTAGTCCATAGGGACAACGGGCTTAGAGTTGGTCACATATACACTGATACGTCATAAAAATTTTGCGTTAAGTCTACCTATTATATATATATATATTAAGAATACAAAGCAAGACGATTCGCACTTTCATTAATAACCTGTGTCTTTACGTCTGCATTATTCATACTTCCGCTATTTGGGTTCGCGTGATAAACAACCTCATACTTTATTTCAGGTGTCTTATCAGGTCCCGACATAAATATTCCTGCTCCAAGCAAACTCTCTATCGGAAATTGAGGAGCAATGAACATCTCAGCAAATCTTGCATACCAAACACGCTGATTTGCACCATTTTTAGTACCACCGGTGAACATTGTATATCCGTTGGTATTTGTAAAAACATAAGCATGAGTATTTGGGTTTACTTTTGCAGTAACCTTTTGTCCTTTTTCGTTAGTATAAGTATATTTTGCGTCTGATTTTATTGCATCATGATTTAAAGAATGTGGGTCATATGTCCAAACATTCTTACTGTAATTTCGTTCTGTGGTAGCGTTATATACACCATCAACACCAAAATATGGAGTTTCAGTATAAAGAGCTGTACCAAATGATGCAGGGAACAAACCGCATATAGCAGACAATTCATGACCTTCATAATAAACTCTTGACCAACAGTTATCAGTAGCACTGCCTGTTACGTCACGTTGTGAGTCTGCTTGAAGTATTGATGTATCTGATACTGTTGTATAATAACGAGTGTTTTGATAGTAATACATATAGATTGGTTCTACTATAATGTAGTCATATACACCAAACTCTTCAGTAGTTAAATCAGGTCCGTATTCATTATATCTTACTTTAAGTCCACACAATGTCGCTATAAGTGTATGGTTTTTATTTACCCAAGAATTAGGATTTCCACTATTAATTATATTACTTGGATTATGGTTAAAAGGCGCAACATCACTACCCTCATAGTCTATATCGCTAATGGTAAGATATTTAGGTGACATATCTTTACCTGCGTGACTTGTGGTACTCATCGGCTGCGAATATTGGAATCCGTAGATATATGTATAAAGGTTTTGTGCTTCCTCTGCTCTATCAGGTGATGTATTTAAGTACTTTCTATTCCATCTATCACGAGTATAATATCCAGAGTAAATCGTAACAGGAGTACGGTCTTTTGCACCTGCTAACTTACTGTTTAAAACGGGGTTTTTCTCATCAGCAACAGCATCTATTCGTTGACGTAGTGGCTCATAGAAATTAAAACTTGAGCTTTCACTTACATTATCAAGCATACCGTTATAGCTACCTGAATAATCAAACAAAGCAAGTCCTGTTGCGGCAGAGTGCGTTAACTTTTTATCTCCAAGTGTTTTATCAGTCGCCATTTCAGTTTGTGCAAGTGCAATCTTGTTATAAAAGTCTGTTCCCTCTCCATTCGTTAACATATGCGGCATTTTTAGCCCTGTTTGACCAAAGTTATTGGCATAGTCAGTACGCGAACCACCTGATGAATCAGTAGCATTAAGCATAATATTAATTGAATGTCCAAGTTGCTTACCCGGCGCATTATGCATACTGTATGCGTTTGCAATTTCCTCTGGTGTGCCGCCTTTTGCTGCAACAACCTCAGGGTCCGTTGTTCGATAACATGAAAAACGATACCCTACTAAATATGGGTCGGTGAAACTCGTATATGGGTTGCTTGAGTTAGTACCTCCCTTATATGTGGGGGGCTGAGGATAACCTTGTGTTGCTTGCTGTACTGTATACGCGAGCGCACCGGTAAAGAGTGTCACTACGCATAACATGAGTGCTATAACTGATGCGAATACTCTTTTTTGATTGTGCATTTTCTTAACCTCCATTTGGAAAAATTTAATAACTTTTGCATGTGTCGCGGTTAATGTCCGCGCTTAATTTAATTATGACATATTGCTGGCGCATTGCTATGCAGTGGATAATCTTAAAAAAACTCATAAAAAAATCTCTCACCTGTAGTGAGAGATTACTGACTGACCGCCAAGTCAATCACAACTGTACGATAACCCCCGCGTTGCGGGGCAAAACTGGGTGTTCTACAGCTACTGATAAGGTAGTTGCGATAACCCCCGCGCGTGCGGGGCAAAACTTGCATAGCGGTGGGCGTTCTGCAGCTGCTGATAAGTAGTTGTTTACAGGTAAAAAAATGTGGTATAATCAAGTTGGCAAACTTACGCACTGAATATACCTTTCATTGCCAAAACCAAAGAAAGGATAGTGCTTATGAAAATACTTAAATTTTTTAAGCCTTGTATCGAACGCCCCAGCGACTATGACTTGATGATTAATATTATCAGCATAGCGGTTGGCGTTCTGCAGCTGCTGATAAGGTAGCCACACGTGGTACCGGAGCGTCCACCTTCGGTACCACGTTTCTATTTTAATTATGACAGAGCTTGTTTTTTTATGCACAAGGTGCTAACTACTTTTTTAAAACCCTGCATCAAGGATGACAGCGACTACGCGTTGATAGCAAACATTATCAACATAGAACTTGTTATCTTGCAATTGATTGTGGGGTAACCACCAAACAACAGCTCTGGCCCCACGCTGGAGCTGTTTTTTCATTGCGAAGAAACGTAATCGCCATCATCGGTATATTAATATTATGACAGAGGGCAAAATTTTGTGCACAAGGTACTCGCTATACTTTTATTACCTTATATAATACAATTACATCATCCTCAACTGTTAAATTTTTATTACAAAAATCACAATGCATATCCGGATTAAAAGACATTACGGAGTTCAGAAAAATACCCTTACTTTTATTACAATCAAAGCAATATACCTCGTAAAGATTTGTTGACGCTCCCCAAAGCTAAAACTCTGGGGATTCTTGCTTCATAGACCTCGTAACCTACTATCTCCACAAGCGTATATGTTCGGGTTCGCCCAACCCTACAATTATTATTTTATACTTTACGAAGCAATCTGTGACTTATTAGAGATTGCCAGTCTTTTACCTTCGGCAAGAATATTATCTGATGCATTTATATCTCTATCATGGAATGTTCCACAATTAGGACATACCCATTCTCTAATAGAGAGGTCTTTTACATCAGAATTTTTGTAACCACAACAAGAGCAAATCTGTGAACTGGCGTAAAATCTACCTACTTTTACATACGTTCTTCCATACCAATCAGACTTGTAACCCAATTGTCTTGTAATTTCATACCAAGAAACATCTGCAATTGACTTTGCGAAATGATGATTTTGCATCATAGTCTTAACACCTAAATCTTCACTGACAATGAATTGGTTTTCTTCAATTATCTGGTGAGTGATTTTATGAATGTTATCCTTACGGATATTTGCAATCTTTTCGTGAAGCAAAGCAATTTTATGTTTCTGTTTATACCAGTTGTTGCTGAATTTCTTTTTATGAGCCAACCGTCTCTGTAACTTTGCAAGCTGACGTTCATATTTATATAATGTCTTCGGATTTTCAAACTTAGTAGAATCCGAAAGAATTATCAAATCCTTAATACCTAAATCTATACCTACTTCTTTTGTAGACTTAGGTAATTCCTGCATCCAAATTTCTACATTAAAAGAAATATAATACTTTCCACTTGGAACTTGAGAAATTGTTGCATTCTTAATAGAACCTAAGACTGGCTGAGATTGTTTAAGCTTAACATAGCCAATTTTAGGAAGTTTCACATACTTATCTACAATCTGAACAGAGCCTTTTTGGTTATAGGTTGTATATGATTTATGATTATCGTGTTTCTTTTTGAACTTAGGATAACCCACAGATTTATCTCGGAAGAAATTCTTAAAAGCAGTATTTAAGTCACGATATTCGCTTGTTAATGCTAAACTGTCAACTTCTTTTAAGAATGGAAACTCTGACTTATATGCAGGTGGTTGAGTATCAAGACTTTCTCCATATTCCTTGTAATAAGCAATCTTATCAGCAAGCATATTATTCCATAAAAATCTACAACAACCAAAACACTTCTGAAAGAATGCCTGCTGTTCATTATTAGGATAAAGTCTAAACTTATAGCCTTTCATTACTCGATGACATTTTAATCCATCAATTTCAAAGAGGTAACAGTCGTCTATTAGAGATACCCCTTTAATTTCTACACCAGACTCACAATAAGAGATTATATCTGTGTAGGAATATGACTCTATGACACCATCTTCAGTATCTAAAATGTTATATAGAGTATTTGTTTTAGATATAATCTCGAACATACTGTCTACTTCCTTTCTTCGTATTCTAAGATTTTCTGTATCATATACAGAACATGCTCTGGCGTATTACGCTGACCTTGTTCCCAACTTTGAACAGCTCTAATACTCAAATGAAATTTCTTTGCGAACTGACTCTGACTTAAACCAGTTTGTTTTCGTAACTCTAAAATAGTAATAATTACCAATACTGCTAATGAAATATCTATCAGAGAAGAATGTCTTTTCTTTCCAAAAACATTTACTTAAATAATT
Source organism: Acetatifactor sp. (assembly GCA_045546495.1). Taxonomy (GTDB): domain Bacteria; phylum Bacillota; class Clostridia; order Lachnospirales; family Lachnospiraceae; genus Acetatifactor. The sequence goes on from JAZQCX010000179.1 coordinate 22,454, forward strand.
ACTATACTTCTCCCATATATGATAAGTAACATAAGATTTCATTGTCCTAACTAAATTAGAAAGATTTATATTAGGCGTTGTTTCAATCATATAATGAATATGGTCTTTATCAACTTCCATATAATGAATTACTACATTGTGTTTCTGCGTAATTTCTAAAGATAATCGTTTTACATCAGATGCTATATTAGGTGAATTAAGTAATTGTCTTCGATATTTACAAACAAATATTAGATGATACTGTGGAAGATATTTATTGTGACTACCTGATTTATATGTATTTGCCATATAACTTAACCTCTTTTCATTACTTTAAAAAGAGTAGTTCCATATCAGCTTTTATAGAACAAATTTCGCAAAACGATGCCCGACTTAAGTCGGGCTAACTTGGGCGTTACATCCTCGAAGCTAAAGCTTCGAGGTTTTATCGCCTATAATATAAAAACCCTTTGCCCTTCAGTTCCTCTAAAATTTGATAGGCAATTTTGATGTCTACGCAAATTTTCGATTTTAAATGACCTGCATAGATATAATCGTTAATCTTTTGCATGCTAAAAAACTCTCGACATTGCTTTTGTTGGTATTCAGATAACCGAAAATTGTGCAGTATACAATCTAACGCACTGCGTAATGTACTCTCTAACATCATTTATTTCTCCTAAAATGTATATAAATAATTATATCATGGTTCTTTAGCGTGTCAAATATTTTTACTTACTCAGTGCTTTTTTCAGTTGTTCTTTGATTGCCACAGCAACTTCGTATGCCAGATTAACAGGAACGGCATTACCAATCATTTTATATGCATTGTCTACTTTGTCATAGATGAACTTGAAATCATCTGGGAAACCTTGAACTCTTGCAACTTCACGGACAGTCATACGACGGTACAGATGTTCCTGTCCCTCAACGAAACGGCAATCGTTCTTATCGAACTTGACCATTTTCGGTGCCTGTGGATGGAGTTGGCACTGTCTGCCAGATGCCTGTACGGTGAATGCCTGCTCATCCCAACCTTTAACTCTGTTTCTGCTCATAAAGATTGTGGAGTATGCACCAGTGAAATATTCGTTGTTATTTACTGCCTCAGGGTTTGCATAGTTCTTCGGCGCTGCCGGAACTGCTGTTTCCTGCAGGTCCCAAATGATGTCACGGAGAGTGATTTTTTTGTCATCATCCTCAGTACTACCCTTTGGAAATATGAAATCAATATCGATGTCCTTGCGAAAACCGATATAAAAAACTCTCTTTCTTTCCTCTGCAACACCATAGTTCTTCGCATTTACCATGGTAACAGAAACATTGTATCCACACTCCTCAAACATCGCGATAATGTTCTTAACGGCGGCATCATGTCTGCTTGCGAGCATACCAGGCACATTCTCTGCCAAGAAGAACTTCGGTTGTACCTGTTTCAAAATTCTGATGTAGTCATAGAACAACTGACCTCTTTCATCGTCAATTCCTCTAAGACTTCCTGCCTCAGACCAAGACTGGCAAGGAGGACCACCGATAATTCCATCTACATCAGACGGAAAATCTTCCTCTTTGATATTGCGAATATCGCCCTCAATCAAATGAGTTGCAGGATGGTTTGCTTTGAATGTTGCCCAAATGGTCTTGTCAAACTCATTTGCAACAGGAATCTCAAATCCTGCTCTTTCAAATCCAAGGTCAAGACCACCACAACCGGAAAACAAACTAATTACTTTCATTGTTGCCTCCTCAGTCTATGCTATAAGTGATAATTAACTGTGGTTAACGATGGGTAATTAAAGAACATTGATTTTTCAAGACTTGTTACACCCTCCATAATGGTTGCTGTTGTTTCTTTTGCTTTGCACAAATTATCAGATTTTGCCATGATACTGTCATCCTTTTGTTTTGATATGAAAATAAAGACAGAATTAAACTCTACGACAAAAAAAGTCCCCCAAACTTTATATAAACAATGTGAAGCATCTGCAAAGATATAAAAATCCCGCCTACTTACGTAGACGGGATGACGTCGCAAAAGCGACAAGTTGAGGTGTTATTAAAATGCGCAGCATCGTAGCATCGTAGCATTATTACTGATAGTGTATCATATACGGTCTAAGCCATGTTCCGCTGATTTGAAGTGTCCAACGAGTAACTTTTGCTGAAGGATATGTGCCTACACTTGCAAAAAGCGCCTCGATTTCACCTTCGCCACATTTTACAATGGCACTATAACGCTTTCCGTTTTTATCGTGCCAGTATACGGTGAATTGCTTTACATAGCCAGCTGCATCGTATACGTAATCACGAGTAACAGTCTGCCATGTGGGATGATTTACCCACGCAAAATCATCATTTACAGGGTAAGTTCCGACATAAGCAGTACCGGGATTAATCACAATAGGCACTCTCCAACGATAATAATCGTTATATCCTTTGCCATAGTGATATCCTACGGATTGTTTTCCACATACAGAACAAGTAACAATTGTTGCATCAAGTTCATTTGTATATTGTGTATAGTCAGAAAGATGAACTTTCTTCTCTGTAAGCTTGTGTCCAACACCAGCTTGAGTGTAATCCATATCTTGATACCATCCACAAATTGTACATTGAACTCGCTTAATACCGGGAGTGTCGCATACGGGTTCCTTGATAATAGTTTCCTTATGCGTAACAGTTCCTACAGTACAAGGGTGTTTTGGAATGTTTGCATACTCTTTAAAACCACATTTTGTACAAGAGCGAAGTTTACGATGAGATTTCACTGTTTGTATACCAAGAGAACCATGGTCTATTGTATAAGTGTAATCCTCGTAGTACCAGTTTCCGTAAGTATGCACACCTGTAATTTGTTCCATCTTTGTCTTAGAGCAGACTTTACATGTGTACTTGATAACGCCCATGTCCGAACATGATGTGGGTGTAACAGTGGTTTTGCCTTCGTCCCAAATGTGATTTGTGGCAGCAATGGTGGCGTTATCTTTTTGTCCACATTTTTTGCAAACACGTGACTTTTCACCGGGAGCTTCGCAAGCTGCGTCCTTATGGACGGTCCAGCCGGACCAATCGTGTACACAACCCTCATCCGGCTGTGTGGTTGGCTTTGCAGTTGGTGTTGATGTTTTATCTGCATTAGTTGGATTTTCAGTACTGGGAGATTCCGTTTGTGTATCGGATGTAGCTGTGCTCAAAGCGGTGGGGTTCGCTGTAGACGAGTTTTCCGTATTATCTGTAGGCTCTGCAGTGGCAGTGCTCTGAGCTCCGGACGTGTTCTCGATTTTATGAGTATGAGCAGCAGGGGTGTTTTTTCCCTCTGCAGTGTTTGTATTGGTAGTTGCATTGTTACACGCGACACAGCTTCCTAAAATTGCAAGTGTTATCAATATAGCAAAAATTCTTTTATAAATGTATTTCATAATTGTGTTATCCTCCGTAAAAATAAAATTTCAAAATATTTTTGTTGTATCCTGTATAAAAAGCTATGTGTGATGTATGTATTGTGCGCCTCTAATATGCTTGCGTGTGATAAGCATACCGCATTGGCCGTGGATATCGATTTTTGTTGGCATACTAAACTCTCCCTCTTTGATGATACGAACTGTTATTATACATCAAAAATCGAGCGCGTTCAATATTGAGTTGAGATTTTTTAGATAATTTCAAAAAAAGGGGTGTGACGTTTCGTTTTATGGAACGTTACATCCTTTTTGCATGGGATGGTCTAAAAAATCTACACGCCACGTGACAAGGCGGTACTATACGGTTACTCATCATTTTTTGTATGAGTAAACGGATAGCGCCGCACCCCGTAATAATGTAGGCGGGACGCACGCATCTGATATGTGATGTAATGCGTCCGCCGCAGAGTTACTTATAGCACAGCTTAATCTGTCATTATATTATTGTAGATATGATAAAAAAAGAGAAAAAAATCGCACGGTCCCACATGACGGGACCCACACTGAAGCAGTAGAAAACTGCAAAAAAACTGAGCCTAAAAACACAAGCTTGAAAGGAGGATATACAAAAAAGAGCTCAAAAAACGCCGGAGGGCAATTATGAAAACTCAGTCATGCGCTGCTGATGGCGATATATCAGCAGGGGTGGTCCATAACACCTCGCCGTACTTGGCAAACTAAGAGTGGGTATGCTTTTAGCCTTAACAGATAAGTGACGCAAATGGAGGGATATGCCGTGGGACATAAAAATAAAAAATCGCTTCTACAGCAGATGACTGCTGCATTTCAAGATATGCTCAAAATCGGAGAGTCAAAGCACACGCATAAAATTGCAGGTGATGCAGAGGAGTATATTTTTTCGTGGAGTACATACAGAGCGTACACTAAACACGCACGATATTTTCTGACATGGGCGAAAAATAAATATAAATGCAAAACGCTTGCGGAAGCTCGTCAGTATGCAGATGAGTGGTTGCAACTTCGCATTGATGAGGGGAAGAGCGCATACACAATAAAATTAGAACTTGCAGCACTTTGTAAACTCTACGGTGATACCGCTATTGATTATATTTCTACACCACAAAGATTGCGAAAAAACATTGTACGCTCTCGAGGTAAAGCCATCCGTGATGCACATTTTTCAGAAGTAAACCATGTTGATTTTGTAGAATTTTGCCGTAGTACAGGATTGCGCCGTTCAGAATTACGTGCCCTGACAGGCGATAAGATTGAAAAAGGTCCTGACGGGCAGTGGTATATCATCGTCAACAAAATGTCTAAGGGCGGTAGACCCAGAAAGGCGCCTATAGTTGGCGATATTTCCAAAATCGTCGGCATAATGCAGACGGCAGGCACCGGAAAAGTTTTTGAGAAAATTCCAAATGGAGCGGATGTTCATGGATATCGCTCAGATTATGCAACTGCGATATATAAGATGCATGCACGTCCATTAAAAACACTGCCAAAAGATGAAATCTATTACTGCCGAAAAGACCGTAAGGGGGTTTGGTTTGACCGCAGGGCAATGCTCGAAGCAAGCCGTGCTCTTGGTCATAATCGTGTTTGTGTCGTCGGAGAGCACTATATCCGACTAACATAAAAATATAAAATAATAAGGAGGTTTTTTGTATGAAGCCAATTTTCTTTTTTATCCGCTGTAGGCACCATTTTGATGCAGCCCCGGAAGAAACGGTTATGCTCTATGGCGAAGAGCATGAGTTCGATTTAATGTCAGACCTGGCACGACTACTTAGCACGATAAAACCCGCTTGTCTTGTTGAGTTTGGACACTATGGACATAGCAGTGCCGGCACAGTGGGAGAAGCGTTTTTTGCCGGAGAGGAGATACACCCAGACGAGGAAGGAGGGTATATAAAATTTGAGGGGGATGATATCTATTTTTTGGCAGATACTTATGAAGGCTTTGAGTGGGTCTATAGCTGTGCAGGTAAGTGGTAAGTCGAAAGTTATGTGATAGCGTGAAATGTCATTATTTATATAGATAAGGATGATAGCAGGAGGTAAATCTTTATCACGACACGGCGCGAGGTCTTTGAATCCTTTCTCCTCGCGCTATTACACAAAGCAGACGATTATGTCTGCCCCACCAAGACTGTCTGCCACGGAGTATCGCTCAATTTTTCTCCTTGGCAGGCAGCAAATCAAAATATTTTACAGACTGGAGACTACAGACATGAATGAAAAAAATCAATTTTTATCGACCGAGAGCCCCGTAGATGAGTACATACAAAAACTCATTGAAGATGTACAAAATTTTAGCCCTAAAAACAAGTGGGTTAAGATTACACCCCAAAACGCAACCGAGTATAGTCAGTATGAACTGCGTGATGCAGACAAAAATATTGCGACCTTGAGATGCGATTTTATCACGCCTACATGCTACCAACACACCCTTAAAGTTGTGGATAATGCTGGATATCCTGTGATGCACAGTGTTGAGTGGCGTAAAAGTGGGACAGCATCTGAGCTTGCTGTTCTCTACGATATTTTAGAGAGCAGACTCACGAAATCCGATGTGCCTGCGCCGGTAGACCCTGAGACTACAGATAGGTTTATTGAAGCATTGGTACACGATGCCAAAATGACACACCCTATACTAAGGTGGCGAAAAGAAACAGTTTTCTCGCGCGAGCGATATCACGCATTTATGCCCGGTGGAAAAAGCTGCTTTGTTACGCTGCAGAAAAATTACCAAACACAAGAGCACGACAGTTATACTATGAAATATACAAAAAATGGACAAGTAATTATGTCGTGTACGGAAATGGCAAAACTTAACGATGATGAGTCTATGCTGCGAGAGTTATACTGTCATGTTGCCAAAGAAGATGTTTGTGCAGACGATACCGTAATGGCTATCCCGGAGGTACACAAATTTATCGCAGATACTAAGATGCGAAAGAAAAAGTTTAATTAAATGATAGATTGCCTTAAAAATATCCCTTAATACCTTCTTTTTTGAGGTCCTTCGATACTACGGTATCGGGGGACTTTTTTTCTGAATTTTTGCAAAACGCTCTTGAGCTTTATACAAACCCGTGATATACTCAAAAAGATGAGTAATTGCTATGTAACAGTACAACCCCATATATTCTAAAAAGTACAAATATACGCAGTCTCATCATTAGTTTGGTGAGGCTGTTTTTTTATACAATTGCATACCCTCATCAAGCCCCATATCCCATACTTTTTCAAAAAATTTTCTTGCAA
>JAZQCX010000180.1:0-18458 GCA_045546495.1 Acetatifactor sp.
CCTTGGTAATCTTCTCAGCTTCTTCGATAGAAGCGATACCATAGCTGTTTAATACGGAATTGATTTTGTCAATTCGTCTTTCATATGATTCAAATAATGCCATTTTTATATCCTCCTATCCTATCTTATTCGTGTCTGGGATCGATAATCTTAACAGCATCCGCTACACGGCCATACTGACCCTTAGCCTTCTCCCATGCAGTGTTGGGATCATCACCCTTCTTAATGAAGTCAGTCATCTTGCCAAGGCTTACGAACTGGTAACCGATAATCTGATCCTCTGCATCCAGAGCGATACCGGTAACATAGCCCTCAGCCATCTCAAGGTAACGAGGACCCTTTGCCAGAGTACCGTACATAGTACCAACCTGGCTTCTGAGACCCTTTCCAAGGTCTTCCAGACCTGCACCTACAGGCAGACCATCCTCAGAGAACGCACTCTGGGTACGGCCGTAAACAATCTGCAGGAACAGCTCTCTCATTGCTGTATTGATAGCATCACAAACTAAGTCTGTGTTTAATGCTTCCATAACAGTTAATCCGGGTAAAATTTCAGATGCCATAGCAGCTGAGTGTGTCATACCGGAGCAACCGATTGTCTCAACCAATGCCTCCTGAATAATACCCTCCTTAACGTTCAGGGTCAGCTTACATGCACCCTGCTGGGGAGCACACCAGCCCACACCATGTGTTAAACCGGAAATATCTTTTACATCTTTCGCTTTAACCCATTTTGCTTCTTCCGGGATAGGAGCACAGCCATGGCTAACGCCCTGCGCTACCGGACACATTTCTTCCACTTCCTTTGAATAAATCATGTGAAATCTCCTTTCAATTGTGTAAGTTATTATTTCTCAACCCTTACCGTAATTGATAAAATAATATCATTCAGCCTATTGTCTCATATTTGCCATAAAAAATCCAGACATTTTTACGAAAAACAACGAATAAAATCGTTCTTTGGAAATTAGGTTAACATCATTCTGTCGTTTGCAAATTCTCCGCCGCTTGCTTCCTCAAATTTACGGAGCAGATCCGCAACCGTCAGTTTCTTCTTCTCTTCTCCGGATACATCGTAAATAATTCTTCCCTCATGCATCATCACCAACCGGTTTCCGTGGGCGATGGCATCCTTCATGTTATGGGTAATCATAATGGTGGTCAGATTATCACGCCCTACGATTCGGTCCGTAGCCTCCAACACCTTTGCCGCAGTCTTGGGATCCAATGCCGCCGTATGCTCATCCAGCAAAAGAAGCTTCGGCTTCTGTAAGGTAGCCATAAGAAGAGTCAGTGCCTGTCTCTGACCGCCGGACAAAAGACCAACTTCGGAAGTCAGTCGTTCCTCCAGTCCCAGCTCCAGAATCTTTAACTGCTCCTTGTACTGCTCTCTTTCCTTTGCGGTAATACCTTTTCTGAGCACTCTTGCCTTTCCTCTTCTGGAGGCAAGCGCCAGATTTTCTTCAATCTGCATGCTTGCAGCAGTTCCCGTCATAGGGTCCTGAAATACGCGGCCAAGGTATTTTGCACGCTTATGTTCAGACAGCTTCGTTACATCTACACCATCAATCATAATGCTTCCTTCATCCACAAACCATGTACCTGCAATGGCATTCAGCATGGTAGATTTTCCCGCACCGTTACCGCCGATAACGGTAACGAAATCGCCCTCCTTCAAGTGAAGGTCCAAACCGTTCAAAGCTCTCTTTTCGTTTACGGTACCTGCGTTAAAGGTTTTAAAGATATTGTTTAAATCAAGCACGTCCGGTACCTCCTCTCTTTACGGTCTTCTTAAAGTATCTTCCCTTCAGATGAGGAATTGCAAGGAATACCGCAACCACGATTGCAGAAATCAGCTTCAAATCGTTAGCGTTAAGTCCAAGCCACAGCACCACCTGCAGTACAAGATAATAGATAACACCGCCCAGCGCCACCGAAAACAGCTTAAAAGCAAAGTTTCTGTGAATCTTTCCGAATAAAACCTGTCCGATAATCACCGCCGCAAGACCGATAACGATAGCACCCCGTCCTGCGTTGATGTCCGCAAAGCCCTGGTACTGGGCATAAAGACCGCTTGCAAATGCAACAATGCCGTTGCTGATCATCAGTCCCAGAATCTTTGTAAAATCCGTATTGATACCCTGCGCTCTCGACATATTGGGGTTAGAACCGGTCGCACGGATGGAGCATCCCAGTTCCGTTCCGAAAAACCAATACAAAATACCGATTAACACCGCAATAATAATAATTGCAATCAGAAGGGTATTTTTATAAAAAGGAACATTTTTAATATACCGCAAGGATACCAGTAACGGATACTTATCTACGTTAATTGCCTGATTAGCCTTATTTTCCATAATGCGCAGGTTAATGGAGTACAGACCCAGCTGTGTCAAAATACCCGCAAGAATCGCCGGAATACCGAAAAAGGTATGTAAAATTCCCGTCACAAGACCTGCCAGCATGCCGGCAAGGAATGCAACCAGGAGGGAAACCCATACGGAATGCCCCGACAGCATCATCATAATGCAGACTGCTCCGCCGGTACACATGGTACCGTCCACCGTAAGGTCTGCCAAATCCAAAATCCTGTAAGTAAGATACACTCCGATTGCCATGATACCCCAAATCAGTCCCTGCGCACAGGCACCCGGCAATGAGTTCAGTAAAGCCGCAATATTCAACTGTTTTTCCTCCGTTTAAATCTTTTTCGTTTTCAGACTAAAAGACGGCAAAAAAGACTCGCTTCTTTGCCGTCCGACTTGCCAGTCACGCTTCCTATTTTAACTTAAAAACTACTGGATTGCAACATAATCCTCGGGAAGCTTTACCCCAAGCTTTTCACAGTTTGTTGCATTGTATTTCTTAGTTACTTCGGGTGCAAACTGAACCTCCATGGTAGAAACGTCCGCACCGTTTACAAGAATCTCATATGCCATCAGACCGGTCTGGTAACCAAGGTCATAGTAGCTGATGGAAAGTGTTGCCACACCACAACCCTTACAGATACCTTCCTCACCTGCAATTACAGGAATTCCGGCAGGAAGACATACATTGTTAATTACCTCGGTTGCGCTTGCTGCAGTATTGTCGGTAGGAATGTAAATTACATCACACTCAGCGGTTGCACTTGTTACAACGGAAGCAATGTCGTTGGAATCCGCAAAGGAAAATTCCTTGCAGGTGTATCCCAGATTCTCAAGCTCCTTTGTTACAACATTTACCTGATAAGAAGAATTCGGCTCTGCGGAGCAGAATACCATACCAACATTCTTCGCATCCGGGAACAGTTCGTTCAGCATAGCCGCCTGCTCAGCAAGAGGTGCCAAATCGGAGGTTCCGGAAATATTGGTTCCGGTTGTACCGGTCCAATCGCTAATCTGAAGTGCGGTTGCATAATCCGTAACAGAGGTTCCCAGAATGGGAATCGTATTGGTTGCAGCTGCTGCAGCCTGCAGAGGTGCAGTTGCATTTGCAAGAATCAAATCAACGTCTGCGGAAGCAAACTGATTCGCAATAGTCGCACAGGTTACAGAATCACCGGACGCATTCTGCTCATCAAAGGTAACCTTATCTCCCAGCTTCTCTGTCAAAGCATCCTTAAAGCCCTGTGTTGCAGCATCCAATGCCTCATGCTGTACCAACTGACAAATACCTACCGTATAGGAGCCATCCTCCTTTGCTTCGCCACAGCCGGTCAGCATTCCCAATGCCATACATCCGGTAAGTATCATTGATAACAATTTCTTTTTCATAAATCCTCTCTCCTTTTCTGTCGCTTTAACGCGCTAACGCTTTGTATCGGCGAACTATTAAAGTATAACGCTATGAAAAAGAAAAGTCAATGCTTCTTACTGCTTTTTTGTATAATTTGACGCCGCTGCATCAAACTGGCTGTAAAGAATCCTCTGATTATTTAACTGCTTTACATATTGAGTCCGTCTTCCCACAAAGCCGGACAGCTTCTGCATATACTCCTCCGAAGAGATATCGCCGCCCGCCACTAAGGTAAGTCCCTTTTCCCAGCTTGCCGTCAAGGCCGGGTCAAGAAGGGCTTTGATGGAGCCGTTTACCACATCATAAATCATCTCCCCCATCAAGGTCGGGGTTAAAACCTGAGTCTTTTTATTTAAAGCAAGATATTCGATATTGACAAGCTTCTTTAAGATTTCCGCCCGGGTAGCACTGGTGCCGATGCCGCTTCCCTTAATCTGGGCGCGCAGCTCCTCATCCTCAATAAACTGTCCTGCATTTTCCATGGTCAGGATAATACTTCCCGAGGTATATCGTTTGGGAGGGGATGTCTCGCCCTCTTTTATTTCGTAGCCGTCACAGGACAATACGGTTCCCTTTTTTAATCCCATCAAAAGCTGAATCAGCGTATCGTCTCCCTGTACCTCTGTCTCCTCGTTCTCCGTATCGTTCTTCTTGTTTTCCGTATCCTTCTCTTTCCGGAAAGAAAAAGCGGCCGCCTTTAAATACCCTTCCTCTGCCAGCACCTTAAAATTAGAGAAAAATCTTTCTTCCTTCACCTGAATGCAAAGGGCAAATTTCCGGTACACCGCAGGAGGATAGAAAATGCTTAGGAATCGCCGGACAATCATCTCATACACCTTCGCCGAAAGCTCCGGTAAACCGTTCAGCGCATTTAATCCCTGTCCTGTCGGTATCACGGCGTAATGGTCGGTAATCTGTTTATCGTTTACATATCTTGTTTTCGCAATTCCCTTATAGGTTCCCTTTTCCAAAACCTCTGCGGCAAGCTGCGAAACCGGTCCGTAATTCCGAAGCCCTCCGATGTTTTTATGAATTTCCTTTGCCACAGCCGTGGAAAGGACTCTGGCATCGGTTCTGGGATAGGTTACCAGCTTCTTCTCATACAGTTCCTGAATAATTCCCAAGGTCTGGTCCGGACTGATTTTAAAATATTTGGAACAATCATTCTGCAGTTCCGCCAGATTATACAGCAAAGGAGCATTTTTATTTTCCTTTTTCTGCTCCACACTTTCTACGGTAATATCTCCTACCGGTTCTTCGGAAAGATGCATAATCAGCTGCTTCGCCGTTTCCTCTTCCCGAAAGCCGTTCTCCTTATACAGCTTAGGAGACATAAAATAGGACGAACCCTCCACCGCCTTCCATTCGGCAGTCAGGGGCTTGTCCTGTAATTTAAAATTCCCCAACACTCTGTAAAAAGGAGTCTTTACAAAGGAACGGATTTCCCGTTCTCTGTTTACCACAATCCCTAAAACACAGGTCATCACACGTCCCACGGAAATCACGGCGCGATCCCTTTTTAAATAATCCTTCACCGCTCTGCCGTACTTTAAGGTGAGCACCCGGGAAAAATTAATTCCCATCAGGTAGTCCTCTTTTGCCCGCAGATAAGCGGCATCGCTGAGATTATCATATTCCGATAAGTCTTTCGCCTCACGAATACCGCGCAGAATTTCCTCCTCTGTCTGGGAGTCAATCCATACACGTTTTCTCTCCTTGCCCGTCACACCGGACATCTGCTCTACAAGGCGATAGATATACTCTCCCTCGCGTCCGGAGTCGGTGCACACATAAATCGTGGAAACATCCGGTCTTTTCAGCAGAGAGCTTACAATACCGTACTGCTTTCTGGAACTCTCAATTACCTCATACTTAAATTCATCCGGTAAAAAAGGGATGGTGTCAAAGCTCCAACGTTTATACTTTTCGTCGTAAGCCTCAGGATAGCTCATGGTTACAAGATGTCCCACACACCATGTAACAATTACTTCCGCAGATTCCAGATAGCCGTCTCTTGAGGTAGTATTTATTTTTAATGCGTTGGCAAACTCTCTTGCCACACTCGGTTTTTCTGCTATAAATAAACTTTTACCCACAAATAAACTTCCTTTATTCCGTAATCACCCTACGAAGGGAAATTCCGTCAGCCTCCGCTGTTTCACGCAATTCCTCCGCAAACCCCTTCTCGGAGTAAAGACATATTCCAGCACCGCTCAGCTTCGCCTGCTTCATGGTAAACAAAAGCCACTCCAAGTCCTCTGCCGTCATTTCCTTTGCATAAGAGCACATGGCAACCGTATAGGTTCCGTCCGTACCTGTAGCGACACCGTCCAGACTGCCGGATTTTCCCAGCCACTCTCCAACGGACTGAAACTCTCTTACCATCTCCTCACGACAGATTTTCCGGTATGTCTCCTCCACAAAATTGTCAAAGGACGCTGCAATTTTCTCCTCATAGAACTCCTCCGCAGAGATTCTCTGCAGCAGGCTCTGATTCGGAAATAAATATCTGTAATAGAACCGCACATAAGGATTCCGGATGCGATAAACGCCCTTTTGGGCGTTCTCCCACCCCGCTGTTTCCACGGAATAGACCTTCTCCACCAAATCCAATTCCATCAGATTCTTCAGATAAACACTGATTTTGGCTCTGGAAAAGCCCGTATGCTTATAAATATCATTCAGCTTGTTACATTCCCTCGCCATGGCGGCAAGAATCGTGTTATAAATAGCCGGCTCCCGCAGCTCCTGCTCCATAAATAGGGACATTTCACCAAACAGCCTGCTTTCCCTTTCCAGAACATTGTAAATCAGATTTTCCCTGAGAGACAGTGCCGGGTCAAAGTTCTTCCAGTAGCCGGGCACCCCGCCCAGTACTGCATAGTTTCTAAGTGCCTCTTTTGCAGAATACGCCGGGAAAATCCCACGCATGTCCTGAAGGGAAAATTCGCGCACTTTCAGAAAGCCGTTAATAGCCGTTGCAAGACTTCCGATTTTGGAAACCATACTGTTTTCCACCCAGCCGGAGGCCGAGCTGCAAAGAATTACGAGCATCTGACAACGTTTTCCGGCTTCTTTCATGAACCCGAGAATTCTTTCAAAGAAATCGCCGCCCTTTACCATGTGGTGGAATTCATCAATTACAAGCATCTGCTTTTCCGAATTTCCCGCCGGAAGAACCGTTTCGAAAATCTCCTCATACTCAGGATATTTTGTAAGGTTTATTCCCTGCTCCTTCAGCTCGCTGCTCCATTGCCAGCGCTGCTCTCTGTCAGAGCAGGCTCTCGCCAGATAATAACTGTACTGCTTATCCTTACAAAATTCCTGCAAAAGCCTCGTCTTGCCCACACCCCGGCTGCCGTATACAACAAGCAAACGGCTACCTTCTTTTTCATAATGTTGTTTTAAAAAGTTTAACTCCGCATTGCGGCCAATAAATGCCTTCAATTTCTCCACCTCTGCTATATCGTGGACGACAACAGCTCCTCCATATCCTCCGGAGTAAGCGGTTTGCTGAACAGATACCCCTGAATTACATCGCACCCGATTGCATGCAAATATTTATACTGCTGTTCTTCCTCAACACCCTCTGCCACCGATTCAAATCCAAGGGCTTTTACCATATTTACAATGGACTCGGTAATTACTCTTGTAGCTGAATCCGACATAACTGTATCGATAAAAGTCTTGTCTATTTTCAGCGTATCAATCGGAAACTTCTTTAAATAAGACAAGGAAGAAAAGCCTGTACCGAAATCATCCAGCGCAACTCTGATTCCGTAATTTCGCAGTTGTTTCAGTTTTTCAAACACAGACTGGAAATCATCAACCAGCACGCTCTCTGTAATTTCCAGCTCCACCTCCGAGGGTCTTACCCGATAGCGGTTCAAAACATCCACGACACTGTCCACAAAGTCTTCCCGCTTGTACTGCAGCGCGGAAATATTGATGGACATAATAAAAGGAAAACCAAACTGCATCCGCCAGGAGGCATACTGCCTTATACTCTCTTCTATTACCCATTTCCCCAGCGGAATAATAGAGCCGTTCTTTTCCGCAACGGGAATAAAGGTTGCCGGACTCACCGGCCCGATTTCCTCGTCATTCCAGCGGACAAGTGCTTCAACTCCGCGAAGCCGCTTGTTTCCGGAATAATACTGGGGTTGATAATACATCACAAATTTCTGATTATAAATTGCCTTTTTCAGTTTGTCCTCCAGTTCTACGGACTGTACAAAATTCTGCTGATCCGCAGGCGTAAAAAACTGAATTGTCTTTTCTCCGGCAATCTTACTTTTAAATAGCACAATCTCCGCGCAGTTTAACAGCTCCAACGCGGATGTAGATGCCTCCGGGTATTCCGCAACACCTACGCAAACCCGTACAAAGAGGCTCTGTCCCGTACTAATCTGGAAAGGGTCCCTAAGTCTTCTTCGGATTTGCTTATAAATATAATCCACACTACTGGTTCCCGTAGGCTCATAAATCGCAAGGCAGAAAACGTCACGATGGAGATGACAGGCAAGCATCTGATTATCCTCGCAGAGTTCTTTTAGGAAAAAGCCCATCTGCTGAATCAGTTCGTCGCCTACAATAATTCCCATGCTGTCATTAATATTGCGGAAGCCGTCAATATCAATAATCATGACACTGACCACACTGTTATTCTCTGAGGCTTTCCGAATGTATTCCCCCAACTGGCGCACAAAATAATTCCGGTTGTATAAACCTGTCAAGGTGTCGTAATACGCCATATAAGTTAATTCTTCATTCTGATTGTGCACCTTGGTTGTATTACCGATAATGAGAATCTTATCTGTTGGATTTCCCATCCGGTCGTAATACACCCGAACACGGAAACGGTACCAGACCTTTTTCCCCTTCAGCATACATTCCGCAACCGCTGTTTCCTCCCCCGTCTTCTCCAAATAAAGTGCATCCCGGAGGGAATACAGATATTGCTCGTCCACCACATCCAGAAGACGCGTGAAATCTCTGGAATCACGTACCTCAAAATCAAAGAATTCACGCCACTGTCCCATGGTAACAACCTTATTCTTTTCAAAGGAAAGGTAGAGATATGCACCGTCTGCCGATTCACTGATCATCCGGTACATTCTCTCCTTTTCCGATAGCTTTTGATTCATTGCCTTCAACAAATCTAATTGATAGTGCAACTCATTCATAACCCTTGCTCCCTGCATGTGTCATCATAATCTTCCGGCATGCTTCAAGAAGAAACTACACACCTGCTTTGCTTCTGCCAAAGTCCTTCTCTTACGCTTTTGCAGTAATATAGCCCTGTGCCTTCAACAGCTCCGCACATAACACAGCACCGCCTGCCGCACCTCTTACGGTATTGTGGGACAGACCAACAAACTTAAAGTCATAAACGGAATCCTCACGAATTCTTCCGATGCTGACACCCATACCTCTTTCATAATCAACATCCATGGTTACCTGAGGTCTGTTGTCCTCCTCCAGATACTGGATGAACTGCTTCGGTGCGCTGGGCAGATTTAATTTCTGAGGCTCACCGGAGAACTCACGCAGCTTCTGAATCAGCTGCTCCTTGGTGGGCTTCTTTCTAAACTTTACAAATACAGCCGCAGTATGTCCGTTCAATACAGGAACACGGATACACTGACAGGTAATCACAGGGCTGGTTGCGGGAACGATAACGCCGTCCTCGATTTTACCCCAGATACGCAGAGGCTCCTTTTCGCTCTTTTCTTCTTCGCCGCCGATGTAAGGAATGATGTTTCCTACCATCTCGGGCCAATCCTTGAAGTTCTTGCCAGCACCGGAAATTGCCTGATAAGTGGTTGCCACTACCTCATAGGGTTCAAACTCCTTCCATGCAGTCAAAACAGGCGCATAGCTCTGGATAGAGCAGTTAGGCTTTACAGCCACAAAGCCTCTTGTAGTTCCCAGACGCTTCTTCTGGAACTCGATTACATTCATATGCTCCGGGTTAATCTCCGGGATAACCATAGGAACGTCAGGGGTCCACCTGTGGGCACTGTTATTGGAGACAACGGGAGTTTCGGTCTTTGCATATGCGTCCTCGATCTGCTTAATCTCCTCTTTTGTCATATCAACGGCACTGAACACAAAATCAACCTGTGCAGCAACTGCCTCTACTTCATTTACGTTCATAACAACGATTTTCTTTACAGCCTCGGGCATGGGAGTATCCAGCTTCCATCTGTCACCCACTGCCTCCTCATAGGTCTTTCCCGCGGAACGGGGGCTTGCTGCAATCGTAGTCACCTCAAACCAGGGATGATTCTCCAACAGGGAAATAAATCTCTGTCCTACCATACCGGTACCGCCAAGGATACCAACCTTCAACTTATCACTCATTTTTTCTCTCTCCTCTTTTTTGCTTCTATGCTCACACGGTCTTTTCGAAAAGCCGTGACTGCAAACCTTATAAGTTACTGATTTAAATAGCTCTTATGAAGCGCAATTACCTGCTTCATAACCTCAGGACCGGGGGCACCTATGGTCAATCTCTTTTCCACACAGGTTTTCAGGGATACCGCATCGAAGATATCTTCCTCAAACTTATCGCTGATTTCCTGAAGTTCTGCCAGCGAAAGTGCATCAATGGAAGTATTCTTTTCGATACAGTAAAGCACCAGTCTGCCGATAATGCCGTGAGCATCTCTAAAAGGAACTCCCTTGCCCACAAGATAATCGGCTGCATCGGTAGCATTTGTAAAGCCGTTCATGGCACTGACTGCCATTCTCTCTGCCCTAAATTTCATGGTGCGAAGCATACCGGTAAAAAGCTCCAGACAATCGCTTACGGTATCCATGGCATCAAACGCCATCTCTTTATCTTCCTGCATATCCTTATTATACGCTAACGGTAATCCCTTCATGGTAGTAAGCAGGGAAACAAGCGCACCGTACACACGCCCTGTCTTACCTCTTACCAGTTCTGCAATATCGGGATTCTTTTTCTGGGGCATAATGCTGCTTCCGGTTGAATAAGCATCATCTATCTCTACGAACTGATACTCATTGGAATTCCAGATGATAATCTCCTCGGAAAAACGGCTCAGATGCATCATCACGGTAGCCAGTGCCGCCAGATACTCAACCAGATAATCCCTGTCTGCAACAGAGTCCATACTGTTTAAGGTGGGACCGTCAAATCCCAGCAGCTTCGCAGAATACTCTCTGTCAAGAGGATAGGTGGTTCCTGCTAAAGCACCTGCTCCCAAAGGACAATAATTCATACGCTTGTGGATATCCGCCATACGCTGTCTGTCCCGCTTAAACATCTCAAAGTATGCACCGTAGTGATGAGCAAGCGTGGTAGGCTGGGCCTTCTGTAAATGTGTAAATCCGGGCATATAAGTCTCCAGATTTTCCTCCATCACATTCAAAATCACCTGCAACAGTTCTTTTAACTGGGCATCCGTATGTAATACCTGTTCTCTGGTATAAAGGCGCATGTCCAGTGCAACCTGGTCATTGCGGCTTCTGCCTGTATGCAGCTTCTTTCCGGCATCTCCGATTCGCTCAATCAGTCTCGCCTCTACAAAGCTGTGAACATCTTCACAGGTCTCATCAATTTCCAGAACCCCAGCATCTACATCCTCGCGGATTTTCTGCAGTCCTTCCAGAATACTGTCCCGTTCTTTCTCCGTCAGGATTCCCTGCTTGGCAAGCATGGTTACATGGGCAACGCTGCCCTCTATATCCTGATGAAATAATCTTTTATCAAATCGAATAGACGCGTTAAAGTCATAGACCATCCGGTCTGTTTCCTTCGTAAAGCGTCCTCCCCATAATTGTGCCATGGCTGCTCCTTCCTCGTCAGAATAATTAAACCTAAATTTGATATTATCATAAAAGATTTATGATTGCAAGACAGAACCCCTTTTCTCCTATCTTCATACACTATAACAAACGAAGTAAGGAAACAGTATTTATGAAAAATATCCTTGAACTAAAAAATATCGGCTACTCTTACCACAGTCTTCACGGCGAAACCAGAGCGTTAGACGATATTTCTTTCGGAGTAAGGGAGGGAGAATTTGTCGCTATTGTGGGCCCCAGCGGCTGCGGTAAATCCACTCTGCTTTCCATCATTGCCGGGCTTATCGCTCCGGAACAGGGAACCATTCTCGTAAACAATCCGGACGGTTCTCTTCACTATCCGCGTATCGGATACATGCTGCAAAGGGATCACCTTTTTGAATGGCGTACCGTTTATCAGAATGTCATACTGGGTTTGGAGCTTCACAAGCAGCTTACACCCGAGCGTCTTCAACTGGTCGACAGATTACTGGAGGAATACGGGCTTGATAAATTCCGTGACAAACGCCCCAGCGAGCTATCCGGGGGAATGAAGCAGCGGGCCGCGCTGATCCGTACCCTTGCCCTTGAACCGCAACTGCTTTTGCTGGATGAACCCTTCAGTGCTTTAGACTATCAAACAAGACTCTTTGTATCCAACGACATCTGCCGTCTGATCCGGCAGGCAAAGAAAACCATGATTATCATTACCCACGACCTTTCGGAGGCAATCTCTCTTTCCGACCGCATCATCGTACTGTCCGGCCGCCCCGCTGTTGTAAAAAATGAAATTCCCATACACCTTACTCTTGCGGACAATTCTCCGCTGGCAGCAAGGAATGCACCGGAATTTCAGACTCTGTTTAATCAATTATGGGAGGAAATGACAACATGAAAAAGAAAAAAAATGAATTAACCAAGCAGGAACAATTTATCAGAGATCACAAAAACCGCCATCATCAGGTCTCCTTGCTGCGAATTCTGATTTTCGCAGCATTTCTGGTTTTATGGGAAGCAGGCGCCTATTTGGGGTGGATTGACAGCTTTTTCTTTGCAAGTCCCAGCAAGGTAGTCGCATGCTTTGTCCGCCAGCTTACCGACAATCTGCTTCTGACACATATCGGTGTCACGCTATATGAAACTGTTATCAGCTTTTTACTGGTTATATTCCTAAGCCTTGTATGTTCCACCATGCTTTGGTACTCCACAAAGCTTTCGGATGTTTTAGAGCCATACCTTGTGATTTTAAACAGCTTACCGAAATCTGCGCTGGCTCCTCTTTTTATTGTATGGCTGGGAACCGGGACAACTACGATTATTGTAGCAGGTATGTCGGTGGCACTCTTCGGCTCCATTATCAACTTCTACACCGGCTTCCGTCAGGTTGACCCCGAAAAAATCACGTTAATCCAGACCTTAGGCGGGAAAAAGAAGGACGCGTTTTTTAAAGTGGTTCTACCGGGCTCTGTCCCAATCCTGCTCAGTACGGCAAAGGTAAACATCGGTCTTGCTCTGGTGGGCGTTATCATCGGTGAATTCCTTGCCGCAAGACGAGGCTTAGGTTACCTGATTATCTATGGCTCTCAGGTTTTCCAGTTAGATATGGTAATTACTGCCATCATTATTTTGTGCATTATTGCTTTACTGTTTTATAAGTCTATTCAGATGGTAGAACACAGAATACGAATTCGTTTTAAAATGTAATTACGTGCTTCATCTTACTCGCTCACAACGTAAAAAGGCCCAAAAGCATACGCTTTCAGGCCTTACATAACACGAAGCTGAAAATGGGACTTGAACCCACGACCCCTTCATTACGAGTGAAGTGCTCTACCGACTGAGCTATTTCAGCAACACCAGCTGTCTTATACAGCTAGATGTATTATAGCGGTTCTCGTCACATTTTTCAACCATAAATTTTGTCTTTTTTATTAAAAATTAAAACAGCTTATCTGGCACCCTTATCATATATCTCACCCAACGCTCTGGGAGCTCCGTTTTGTTTCGAGAAGAATACCAACAAAAGCAATGTCAGTACATAAGGCAGAATCATAACCAGATCCTGATAAGAACTTGGCATTTCCAGCACCTGTACCAGACGATATCCACCGGATCTTGCAAGTCCGAACAACAGACAGGCACCCAAGGTAGGCAGAATTCTCCAGTTTCCGAAAATCAACGCCGCAATGGAAAGATATCCGTAACCCACATAAATACCGGAAGAAAACTTCGCGGAAATAGAATACGCAAAACAGATACCGCCCAAGCCGGACAAGGCACCGCAAATAATGATGGCTACCAGTCTGATTTTGTTTACCTCACGTCCCGCCGCATCTACCGCATGGGGATTATCGCCGCAGGCACGCAAATGCATACCGAAACGGGTCTTATACATCACAAACCATGCCAAAAATGCAATTACCACAATTACAATTTCAAAAGGGTACATATTAGTGAAAACAGCTCCCAACACCGGTATCTTAGAAAGTCCCGGAACCGTAATTCGGGAAGAAACCGTCAGCACAAACTTATCCGAGGTTGCACCGAAAATCACGCGGTTTAACAGCTTTGTCAGGTATGCTGTCAGTGCCATCGCCATAATGTTTACAACCACGCCGCTGATAACCTGATTCGCCTTGAATTTCAGGCACAACAACGCATGCAGAAGCGCAAAGACTCCGCCGCCGATTACCGCGAAAACCATGGCGATATAAAAGGGAACCGGAGAGTTTCCGGAAAAACTGCCCGCAAAAATAACTGCCATCAATGCTCCGAGAAAAGCACCGAAGCCCTGAAGTCCTTCAATTGCCAGCATGGTTACACCGGATTTTTCACAGTAGATGCCGCCGATTGCCATGATAAAAAGAGGTAACGCAAAGGATAATCCGTCAATGATAATTGTATCCATTTATTTCTCCTCCTTTGCATTCAGACTCTTTTCTCTCTTACGCTTTTCCAGCTTCCATTTCATGTACACGTTACATGCACTGAAAAGCAGGATAATACCCGTAATAACGGAAGCAATCTCTGCATCCACACCTGCCGCGGACTTTACATAGGTACTGCCCTTTCCCATCAGCGTAATCAACATGGTAGAGAAAATGATACCAAAAGGATTATTGCTTCCGAGCAGCGAAACCGCAATCGCATCAAAGCCCGTATTGATAAGCACCTTCGGCTGTATGGAGCCTACATAACCCAGATAGTAGGTAACGCCTGCAAGACCTGCGAGCACACCGGAAATTGTCATGGAAAGAACCACGCATCTTCCAACCTTAATACCTGCGTACTTCGCCGCGCTTCTGGAGTATCCCACAGCCTTTAATTCATAGCCAAGCTTTGTCTTTTCAAACAAAAACCACACAAGCACAACTGCAATCAGTGCAACAATAATACCCAGCGGAATATCAATTTTCAGATTTCCCACCGTCGTATCCATCAGCGTAAGTCTGGACGCCTTCGACACCTCGGTAGACTGTCTGGACACCGGGTCAACGTAGTATGTATTAATCAGGAAGCTGACCACATACTGGAAAATATAATTCAACATAATACTGGAAACCACTTCATTAATATTGAATTTATATTTCAGGAAGCCGATCAGGGCACCCGCGATTCCGCCTACCACAATACCCACCAGAAGAACCAAGGGCTTCGCTGCCACGCTTCCCAGTCCGCTGTAACCCACCACAACAGTCGCTGTAAAGCCTGCCGCCAGCATCTGACCGGACACACCGATGTTAAACAAACCGGCGCGCAACGCAACCGCTACAGCCAACGCCGCAAAAATCATGGGTGTAAAGTAATTTACATAGCTGAAAAAGTCCGTCAGCATACTCTTATGGTTTGCATAAGAGCTCTTCGGTGCCAGTCCGCTTCCCTGCAGCAGCGCATAATATGCCCGGAAAGGATTACTACCGGTAATCGCCATGATAACGCCGCCCACAATCAGACTGCACAGAATGGAAAACAAAGGAATCTTTACGGCATTCCAGATTTTATGTTCTTTTTTCACGCCTCTGCTCCTCCATTCTTCTTTTTATTGACACCCATCATAAACTCTCCCACCTCATTGGTTGTAAGGCTGTCGGCAGGGGCTATTTTCTGGATTTCCCCGTTATAAATAACCGCGATGGTATCTGCACAGTTCATAATCTCATCCAATTCCAGAGAAATCAGCAAAATCGCTTTTCCCTTATCCCTCTGGGCAATCATCTGTTTATGGATATTTTCGATAGCACCTATATCCAGGCCTCTTGTAGGCTGTACGAAAATCATCAGAGAGCCGCCAAGCTCAATTTCCCTTGCAATAATTGCCTTCTGTTGATTTCCGCCGCTCATGGAACGTACGACCGTGGCACTTCCCTGACCGCTTCGGATATCGTACTCCTCAATCAGCTTTTCACTGTTTTCTTCAAATTTATCATGATTTAAGACACCCCTGCGGCAGAAAGGCTCTTTAAAATATTCCTTCAGCGCAAGATTCTCGGACAGACTAAAATCCATTACCAGTCCGTAATTCTGTCTGTCCTCCGGAATATAGGAAAGTCCCTGTAGGGTTCTCTGGCGAATGGGCATGTGGGTAATGTCCGTTCCGTTTAAGGTAATGCTGCCGGACCGGGCCTCCATCAGTCCTGCTATTGCATCCGCAATTTCCACCTGTCCGTTACCCGCGACACCGGCAATGGCTAAAATTTCACCTGAATGTACTTGGAAAGACACATCCTTTACAACTCTGAAATTCTGTTTGTTGTACACATTCAGTCCCTGCACATCCAACACAACCTCGCCGAACTTTGCAGGTGCTTTCTCCGTTTCAAAGCTTACCTCACGTCCTACCATAAGGTTTGCCATTTCCTTCGTTGATGTGGTGGCCACATCCAGAACCGCCATTAGCTTACCACGGTTCAGAATCGCACAACGGTCTGCAATCTGCTTAATTTCCTCTAATTTATGGGTAATCAGTATAATCGTCTTTCCGTTATCGCGCAGTCCACGAATGATGTCCAGCAAAAACTCGATTTCCTGCGGGGTCAGTACAGCGGTGGGTTCATCAAAAATCAGAATCTCCGCCTCTCTGTAAAGCATCTTTAATATCTCCACACGCTGCTGGGTAGATACATTGATATCTGAAATCAAATCCGTAGGATTTACTTCCAGACCATATTTTTCCGAAAGCGCTTTGATGTCACTGTTTGCCTTTTTGATGTCCACCACAGGGACTACACCAAACAACTTTTTCACCGGCTCCATACCCATTACAATATTTTCCGCAATGGTATAGTTTGAAATCAGTTTGAAATGCTGATGTACCATTCCGATGTTCAGCTTTGTTGCATGATTGGGTGATTCCAGTTTTACTTTTTCCCCCCGGATATAAATTTCTCCTTCATCCGGCTCATACATACCGAACAGCATACTCATAAGAGTAGACTTACCCGCTCCGTTTTCACCAAGCAACGCATAAATCTCTCCCTTTTTAATCTGGATTGAAACATCATCATTTGCTACAATCCCCGGAAAGCGCTTCGTAATGTGCTTCATTTCAACAATATAGTCTGCCATATTTACCTCTCATCTGTGTTTCCCGCGCATATTTGCTTTATGTATGTACCCTTACATACCGCACAGCATGTCTGAGTATCAGTATAACACATTTTATCTGTAATTGTAACACATCGAGCAGAAAAAGAGAAAAAAAAAGAGGTGCCCTAAAAGCACCTCTTTACATTTCAAAAATTACCAGGTAAAGGTCTCGGGAGTAATTCCGTTGAAGTTTGCTGCAGGAACAATCTTACCTGCCTTCAAATCAGCTGCTGCTGCATCAATCTTTGCGATTGCATCAGCGGTCAACTGACATCTTCCCTCAGCGCTTACATAACCGGTAGAATCGGTAGAAGCAGACAGGGTTACGCATGCGCCCTTGAAGGAGCCATCCTTAACAGTGTTCAATGCATCATAAACGGTTGCATGCATCAGCTTCAGACCACTGGTCAGAACGATGTTGGAATCTCCGTTTGCACCATCATCATACTGGTCAACGTCACATCCGATTACCTTAACGCCGGTTGCTTCCTTTGCTGCGGTAAATACACCGTTACCGGAACCACCTGCTGCAACAAAGAGAATATCACAGCCTTCTGCAATCAAAGCATTACCTACAACCTTACCGGTTGCTTCATCACTGAAGTCGCCGATATAGTTTCCGCCAACGTTAGCACCGGTTACATCGGTACCTGCGTAGGAAGGAAGCTCAACAACCTCAACATTCAAGCCCTCGGTTGCGTTTGCATACTTAACGCCGCACTCAAAGCCGTACTGATAGTTTACGTTAGAGGGGAATGCAATACCGTTTACAACTGCAACCTTACCGCTCTGGGTAGAAAGTGCAGCTGCCATACCTGCATAGAAACCGCTCTCCTGCTCAGCATAGTAAGCAGCGTAAACATTCTCAAGCGCATTGTCAGGGGTCAACTCTGTACCCTCAACAGTGGGCCAAGCATCAATCAAAATAAAGGTGGAATCGGGATTTTCTTTTGCAACATCACCGATACCTGCGAACTGGAAGCCGTTGCAGACAAGAACATCGTACTCTGCAACTACATCTGCTACTGCCTGAACTGCAGCTGCGGTATCACCGCTTTCCTCTCTGATGGGGGTAACAGTTGCGCCCTCGTTCTCACCTACGAACTTCAGAATACCGTTGTAGATATCCTGATTGAAGGAACCGTCATCCACGCCGGAGGGGCTGGAAATAACTGCAATCTTCAGACCGTCAGAGTTTTTGCTCTCGGAAGACTCTCCGCATGCTACCAGAGAAAGAGTCATTACGGAAGCAAGTGCAAGTGCCAAAAACTTTTTCATAA
>JAZQCX010000181.1:0-6362 GCA_045546495.1 Acetatifactor sp.
AGTCCAGGTACTGCCGCCATCAACACTGTACTCATAGCCATCATAACCGGCATATTCAGCCACATCGATCTTCCCGGTAAATGTAAAGGTATCTGCAGTATCATCTACAATACCGTTTATAGGTTTACACTCTTCGTCGTAATACTGCCTCAATAATAGTGCATCCAAAATAACCGAAGTATAACCCTGAAGATCCTCCTCCGTTATGCTGGGGTTCGCCGTGTCGTATGTCTTCAACTCTGCTTCCGCCATAATATTCCCGCTTCCACCGGTTCCTTGCTCCCAAAGTCTCCAACCGACAATCTCATTACCGGCAGGACAATCCGCCTTTTGCAGGCTCGCCACCGCTATGTCCGTTGAAAGACCTGCATTTTTCGTCACACCTGCCTTCAAACCGGCATCCCCTGAGCCATTGCTAATATAGCTCCCTTGTGAAAGCTGGCTATCAGCTACCCGAGTATACACTGTCACGCCTGTCGCCGCCTGTGCCGACATAGGCATGCCTGTAACCATAGTTACCACCGCCAGCATCAACGCAAGCAATCCACATAATCTCTTCTTCATTCTCCTATCTCCTCATTCCTTTTTGTTTTTTTCGAAATGGAATATATATTTTAAATGCCTGAGCCCGTCCCTGATACTGCGAAGGTGCGACCGTCCGTTCCGGCCGTCCTTTCGAAGCCTTACAGGTACCTGGGCTATCTGACATGTTTTTTTTGCAAATTCTGCAATCATTTCCGTGGCAAATTCCATACCGCCGCATTGAAAGGTAAGACTGCGTGCCATCTTCGCATCCATGCCTCTTAATCCGCAATGAAAATCCCTCACATCTGTGTGAAACCGCCTCCTGCCAAGCCACGACAGGATCGGTACTCCTATATACCTATGACTCCAGGACATGGCACCCTTCTCCGGCTCTTTGGCAAACCGGTCTCCTATCACCAGCGGATACCCCTCCCGCAGCTTTTCCACAAACGCATCCAGCTCCGAAAAAGGATAGCTTCCGTCGCAATCCCCCATGATAATGTATCTGCCTCTCGCCTGCCGGATACCGGCCTGCAAAGCATGTCCATAGCCTCTTTTCACCACGGTTATCACACGGGCTCCCGCCTTGCCTGCCAGCGCTGCGGAATCGTCCTCGCTTCCGTTATCCGCTATCAGAACCTCCGCTGACAGATTTTTCTTACTTATATAAGCAAGGGCTTCCTCCACACAGGCAGAAACCGTCTTTTCCTCATTCAGGCAGGGCATCAATATGGTAAATTCCAACTGCTCCATACACTCACCCCTTTTTCTTCGCCTTGGTACTTTTTGCTCTTTTCTGTGGCTTCCTTTTCCCTTTTAAAAGACCTCTGTCCGTGTTGTACCACAGAATGGACAACAGTGCCAGTATGCTCACCGCCTGCGCTCTGTAGGTAAAAAATTCGTGCAGGTAAGAATGGTTGTTTAAAACCAGAAATCTGATATAGGGTATCACGCCCAACGCCAGCATCAGAATCGTAATATCCTTTTGGTAGTTTCCCCGAAGCAGATAAAAAACGGCGCCAAACACCACAAGGGTTAGAGACAACCCCACAAACAGGCTGTGAAAATCCACTCTTGCAGTTCCTCCAAACATCGTAGAAAGGTTCCCCAGAAGCGCAAAGGGTATCTGCAAATACAGCGGCTGGCTCTCCGCGCTGTCCGTCCCGGCAACACGTACTGCCGCGGAAGAAAAGGCCGTCAAAAACTTGTTTTCCCCCAGCACCAGACTGGCCACGCTCCACTTTGCCACAAAGGTCATTCCATAGGATATCCCCCACCCAAGCACCGCTTTAAACAGCCATTTCAGATTCTGCTTCCAAGGGCCCAGACGGCCTTCCGCCTGACGCACCAAAAGCACCAGCGCCAAGGGTACCAGAATTGTCAGAGTTTCTGTTGTCAAAAAATCAAAAAAGCTGATTAACACACCGCTAATAACCGACAGGCAGATAAGTCTCTGCACGCCCTTTTTTTCCTGCGCTATAAAAATAAGACTCATAAGAAGGCTGATAATGATTGCCGGCTGATACTCCACGGACCTGACAATCAACCAAAACTGCACTCCCGCGTAAGATAAGGGTAACGCGGCAGCGGCAAAAAATTGTTTCTTTTTTAGTAGGAGCAATACATTGGTCGCCAGCAGCAGTATTGCCGCCCCCAGACCGATCCATTTGATTTCCGACATGGTAAACCAAAGATGAAGCGGTCTTAGAAGCACCACCATACCATGCCAGTAGCGGGTATAATCCGTATTTGCCTCTACATTGTTAATAAGGGATTCATGCAATCCCCAGTTTAATCCGTTCTCTCCACCGTCATAATACCGGGTGTCAAAAGCAGATTTCAGCGGGGTATCGCTTTTCATATTCCAAAGCACATTCAGCAGAATATTATCCGCATAATTATCGGTAATTCCACGCAGCTTCCCGCTTTCATCCAGCTGATATGCGCTAGGATATCGGTATTCCTCCGCACTTTTCAGCATATTATCGTAAATAGCCTCGTTGGGTATGGCTGTGGTTCCCACCAATGCAATTATCAATACCGCCAGCGTTATTACATAAACTGCGACATACTGTATTTTACTGATATATTTTTTCATACAGACAACCTCTCGCATTTATATCCGCAGAAATTTTACAGATTTTTCCTGTCTACGTCTATGACTTACGCATAATTCGACCGGTTTTGCGCATAATCCGCATTTTGAGGGAGCCAAATCCCTTCTTGACCCCTTATCTTCTGCGGCAATATGTCAAGGTCTTTCCTATCCTGTCAAAAAAGAGGTTGTACACGGTTTAACCGTACACAGCCTCTTTTTTCGTTTCAAACTTTTTTTGATTTATGATAACCGGTCTCTGGCCCATTCCCTCTATCTACGGAATCACAATCTCCCAGCCGACCACAATCAGTCTCGGATTCTTTATCAGGTCATCGTTGCAGGCAACGATGTCATTTACGGTACATCCGTACTTTCTGGACAGTGCCCAAAGGGTATCGCCGCGCTGTACCACATAGGTCGTTCCGCCCGCTTTCCCCTCTTCACATACAGTGATTCGACCGCTGCCGCCTGCAGTCGCATAGTCCACCGTAAAACCGGGATGCTTTTCAGACAAAGGTGAATTGTCTGCGCCCACCTTGGCATCCTTAAATGCCTGAACGTAATTCGCCAAAACCATATAATCCTCCATTACATAGTCCAGAACGTTCACCGCACCGTCAAACATGGCAAAACCATCGCCCAAATCACGAAGGGTATAGTTATAGCCGGCAAGATTATATTCTCCGTCAAGCTGCAACGCTTCCCACTTATCGGTGTCCTTATTATAAACCTTCACGTCATGCACCCGGTACTCTCCCGTAGGTGCACCGCTCCATACACCCTTGTCATCCGCACGGACGGTAGATTCTATCGCCGTGTTGATACAGTAGGTTATACCGGAAACCTGAAGGAATCCGCCGTTTTCGCCGACACCTACGTCCTTTGCACCCCATTCCAGCGCATCCAGAAGCTGCTGCCCCGTAACGGTCTGCAAACATGCCACGTTACCAAAGGTGTGGATTTCCTTACAGGTTTTATAGGAGATACCTCCGGTAATTGCGGTTTTATTCCGGATTCCGCCACCATTCATAACCGCAACATCCACATCCATATCCATGCTGTCAAATAAGTAGTACAGTGCATCCGCACAAAAGTCACCGTTGTTGGTTTCCTGACTGCGAACCAACCGGTTACCGTCAGCGTCATAGTTGCTGAAGCTTACCCCAACGCTTCCGATTTCCTTTTCCAGCTTTTCATCTACTCCCGCAATCCAAGCGTCTTTGATTTTCTTCACATTCTCGTCGCAGATAACCTCAGTGCCGGAATACAGCTCCGAAGACAGCTTATAGCCTTGAACCGTTTCACCGTCTTTTCCGAGGATTTCCTCACACTCGATAAAATCTGTGGTAACGTCTCCCGTTTCCGCATCTACAACCATCATACCAATGCGATTAAAATACTCTCCGGTCTGGGTCAACAGGACAGTATGTCCGTCTTCATCGGTTACCTTCTCTCCCTCCACAACCGAGTGGGAATGTCCGTCAATAAACGCATCAAAGCCGCAGGTATTGGCAATAACCGCTTCACTGGTCCAAGGGCCGGAAGCTGCATCGTCTCCCAGATGTCCCAGTGCGATTACCGTAGTCGCACCGGCAGCCTCTGCCTCGTCGATGGCATCCTGCACAGCGGCATACAGCTCTTCTCCGTCCTCACCGCCTGCAATGTCATAGATGTAGTTTCCCTTGTCGTCCTGAAAATAGCGAGGTGTAGACTTTGCAAAGGTCTCCGGCGTAGTAATACCTACGAACGCTATTTTCTCGTCTCCGCAATCAAACAGCTTCCACGCATCCAACACAGTATCACCACACACACCATCCTTTTCATGGTGAAAATTACAGGACACATAGGGGAACTGCGCCCATGAAACAGCGTTCAGGCAGCCCTCCATCCCATAGTCAATCTCATGGTTTCCCAGCGTCGCCAAATCATATCCGGCAGCATTCATCAGCCAAATAATGGTGGTTCCTTTATCCATGGAACCGTACGCTGTTCCCTGTATGTGGTCACCTGCGTCCACCAACAGAACGTTCTCGTAAGTAAGCTCAAGCTCCGCCTTGATTGCCGCAAGCACATCATAGCTCAGCGGACCGTCTATGTAGGTATGCACATCATTGGTGTACAAAATCACCGTATCCTCGCTTTTTGCCGGCTCCTTTGCCGCCACGGGTACCGCCAGCGTACACCATATCACCGCCGCCATAAGCATAGAAAAAATCTTCTTCATATGTAATCTCCTCTGATTTTTTAAGACGTAACGTGTTACCTGATTATTATAACACTTCTTTTATTTTCCTTCAATCTCCCGTTTCCTCTTTACAAAAACAACACCTGCGGCGCCGCCTGCCACTGCAACTACTGCAATCACCAAAAGAATCCACCATACAGTTCCGTTATTTTTCGTTTCACCGGAATCTCCGCTATCGGAATCACTGCCCGCATCCGTGCTGCTTTCGGACACCTTAGCACCGTTCTCCACGCTGCCTTCTCCACCGCCCGTCGGAGCACTCAGTGCCACCGTATCAATTACAATCGCATACTCGGATGCATGGGTAAAGGTAAGCTCCGTTGTTCCGTCCGCTGCAATCTCATCCGCACAGACAAATTCCAGCTCCTTTGCCTGCTCATTAAAATAGAACAAATTTGCAAAAAGACCTGCATTCTTTGCGCCCGCATTCAGCGTCAACGTTGCCGTTAGTCCAAAATCGCCGTCATAGGAAAGGCTGACGTTCATATGCTCCCGCTCTTTGCTTACGTTGTTGATGATTTCTATCGGAATCGTTTTATTGGCATTCGCTCCGATTTTCACTTCAAAATTGATATCCCCCACGTTAGCAGCGGTAATATCCTTACCGTTTACGCTCCAAGTAATACCGTTCCCCATGTCAAATACAATGGTAACGTCTTTTCCCTTAATGTCATTAAACACTTTCCCCGGAACAACGGTTGCGCTGTTCATATCCACAGCAATCTGTACACCGCTCTCGGCCTTTTCTATTTCACTACAGATTACTCCCCAGCCTTCCTTACCTTCCGCACCTTTGAGGAAGGGAACTTCATTGGTCGTGCCGCTTTCGGTTCCGCTCTGGGTGCCGGTTGCAGGCTGCTGGGTGCCGGTTGCAGGCTGCTGAGTCGCGTTGCCTGCCGGCTTTCGATTCTCTCCGGAGGGAGCAGGTGCTGCCGAAGTATTTCCGTTTTCCCCGGAATCAGAGCTATCGTCAGAATCTTCCTCATCTTCTACCGGCGCTTTTCCGATTTCAACATGAGTTGCCTTAGTGGTACCGTCAGCTTCATAAATAGTATAACCTGTGAAATCCTCGAAATTTTCCTCATAAATGATTTTGCCGTCTGCAGGGGCAAGCACCTTCAATCCTTCTCCAATGGTAATACCTTTTGCCGCCTGGACAGCCACTTCATCACCATTCACTGTTAAGCTTCCGCCACTGATAAGGAAGTCCTTTTCAAAAACCGATATTCCCAACCATCGGGAATCAGGCGAAACCGTACCGCCTGTCATCACAGCACTGCCGTCTGTAGCAATAGCCATATGATCGGATGTAATATTCCATGTACCGCCGTTGATGATTAACCGGTCAGTTCCTACATAATTATCCTCATTGTCTCTTTCACCATAGGTATAAATACCATAACCGGCATCTATCTCCATAGTACCGTCGCCATCCAATGTCAGCTCCGCATTATATACGGTAATACCATCACAATACTCCGATGTATTCTTCAG
>JAZQCX010000182.1:0-32760 GCA_045546495.1 Acetatifactor sp.
TATCCCATGTACTTCCACACACTGAACAGAATCATGGAAACCATTACCAATCCACCGGTAAACCATTGGGGCAAGTCTTCCTGAGGAACATGGAGAATATTTAATAAAATATTATTAACAGGTCCCTTGGAAGGATGGAACAACATTTTCCATACAGCGGTAATTGCCACCAGGGATGCTACATATGGGAAAAAGGAAAGAGTTCTGAAAATGCCTCTTCCTATTACTTTCTGATTCAAAACGATAGCCAGTGCCAGCGATGCCACCATAGTAAGAGGCACTGTTCCTACACAATAGATGATTGTGTTTTTTAAGGCTGCCAGAAAAAAGGTATCATCCTTCAGTCTGACAAAATTCTCGAAGCCGGCCCACTCCAGCGGGTTGCTTCCGTCCCAATGCATAAACGCCAGTGCAAATGCAAAAATAATGGGAATCAGGGTAAATACGCAAAAGCCGATAAAGTTAGGGGCAATAAAGGAATACGCCACCAGATCTCTTTTTGTCTCACGGCTTAAAAGTCTGTTAGACTTCATCTTATCAATCTTACGGTTATATTCGCCGATTTTTTCAATCATCTTCCGCTTCTTTTTCTGATCCGTCTCTGTTCTCAAGGCAACAATCAGCGCAGATAATTCTGTTTGAAGGGAATTGATTTTTTCCGCTTTTTGAACCTCATTCATTTTCGGCATAAAGATTCTCCTTCCGGGTCCTATTTCATTCAGAAAGGGGCCGTAACGGCTACGACCCCTCTCATTTTACACTTGCTTTACTTGCTCAGAATCTTTCCTACTTCTTCGTTCATCTTTGCAATACCGTCATCGATAGACAACTCGCCGGTCATGATGCTTCCGTGATAGGAATCAAGCGTAGAGTTAATCTCGGATACGTTAGGTGCATAAGGAACTTCCAGATACAGGTTGGAAACGGTCAATGCTTCCTTACTCTGTGCATCGGTAGGGAATCCTTCCAGTGCTGCGATGGAGCTTGCAATATCATCGGTCATGATTGCAGGGAAGTTACCGCTGGATGCCATAACCTTTGCACCTTCCTCGCCGCTTACCCACTTAACAAAGTCCCAAGCTGCGTCGGGAGTATCGGTTGCAGTAGTTACAGACAAACCGGTAATGGTACCGAGAGTGGAACCTGCTTCAACACCCTCTGCATGAGGATATTTTGCAATACCCCAGTTACCGCAAAGCTCTGCATCATACTCACCGCTCTTGATGTTAGTCATCAGAGTTGCAATAAACCAGGAACCCTGATTCATCATTGCTACATCACCGCCGGAAAATGCTGCGGAGTAATGGAGACCCTCTGTCTTCAGATCAGCATACTTTCTACATACACCGTCTGCTTCCTGATTCAGAACCATCTCGTAGTAAGGCTTGAAATCATCATAGTTGCCATCCAAAATGGTATTCTTTCCATCCAGAACGCCGAACAGCTGAACCGCACTTCTCCAGGTATGGTAGTGAGTACCGTAAACCTGAGAACCGAAAGTGGTATCGGTTACCTTTCTTGCCAGCTCATCATACTCAGCAAAGGTCATATCGTTATCGGGATAAGCCAGTCCCTTTGCATCAAACAGATCCTTGTTGTAGAATACTACCCAGAAGTCATTTCTGAAAGGCAGCTCGTACAGCTTACCGTCTACGGTTACCTGATCGGTAACACCTGCATACTTTGCAAGGTCAACGCCGTCCTTCTTGATGTAATCATCCAGAGGCATAATTGCGTTCTTCTGAACCAGAGTTGCATAACCGGGAACATCCTTAATCGTAACAACGTCGAAATCGGTTCCCTCGCCGGACAACTCAGTTGCCAGAACGGTCATGTAATCGGTAGAACCAAGGTCTACCATCTCGATGGTTACATTCTGGTTTGCAGCCTCGTAGGCAGCCTTCAGGTCTCCCCAGTACTGAGTGGTTGCCTCATCCCAGATAGCCCACTTCAATGTAACCTTCTCATCCTTCTTCTCTGCCTCGCCGCCACATGCCGTAAGACCAAGTAACATGGTAGCTGCCAGCAGTACACTAAGAACTTTCTTTTTCATTACTTCATCCTCCCAATCAATTTTTGATTCAACGGTTTCTTGAATGTAGCTTTAGTATAGAAGAAAAATACGGATTTTGACATGGAATAAATTTAAATTCTATTCATAATTTTTTCACATTTCCCATGTAAGCGCTTACGAAATATGTAATTTTTTTCACCTGCATGCATTATTTTTAGATAATCCTCCTTTTTTCATGGTTTTTTACAGGAAATATGCTATACTTTTTGTAGAAAAAGCGGAGGCATTATCCCCATGAAAAAGAAACGCCCTTTGTCAAGTATCCAAAACCGAATCCTGACCATCACCCTGTCCGGCATACTGGGAATGTGTATCTTAATCAGCTTTGTGAGCTACTATATTTTTCACAGCTTCCTGCAGACCAGTCTGATTCAGTCTACGGAAACCAACATTCGTCTGCTGACCGATACCATCAACGGCAGCATCAATGATGTATATCGGATGGCGCGCTTCTGCCAGACCAATTCCGATATTGCGGTCTACATAGAAAACAACCCGAATCCCGGCTCAGTACTGTCCGTTGCAACCTACGACAGACTCAGCGAGGAATACAATACCAACGGCTCCAACAACTATATGCCCCGAGTAGCTGTGGTTTCCAACGAGAACTTCTTACAGGTAGTAAACTCCACCTACTCCTCCACCGCAGACCTGGCAGCGGAAATTCCAAAGTTGCCCTATTTTGAAGACCTTTTAAATTATCACGAATACTGCTTTTCCACCGGCTTTATTCCTGACCCCTTCCACAGAAAGGGACGTATGGTGCTTCCGATTATCCGTCCCATCACCTACCAGTATGACGCCAGACAGGCTGGCTATCTCTTCATTGAGGTATCTGCCGATTTATTTATTGCACCGCTGAAGCGTTACGGAATTGCAGAGGACAGCTTTGTCTATCTTACCTTAGGCGAACATACATATTTATATGAAGACGGTAGCTTTACGGAATTTACTCCCGACTATAAGCTTATCAGCGATATGAGCAATGCCTCTCTCTCTCCGAACAGCACAATTACAAAAATCAGGGACGAAGACGGCGCCCGGCGAATTATTATCTCCACCGCCCTAAATGCTCCCGACTGTTATATCAGCCAGAGCATCTCCCATTCCGAACACAGCCAGCAGCAGAATCTCTTTTTCCGTATTTTAGTTGCAACCCTGATTGGCATCATCGGTATCGGCGTGTTGTTGGTTTATATGATGAACCGTATGATTAACGTACCGGTTCGTAAGCTTCAGGCGAAGATGCTCCGCATTGCGGACGGCGATTTCACCAGAGACCCTTCCATCGAGTGGCAACATGAGCTGGGGGACATCGGTCGCGGTATTAACGACCTGTCGGAAAACGTAAACACACTGATGGACAGACGCGTGGCAGACGAAAAACAAAAGAAGGACTTGGAATATCAGATGCTGCAAAGCCAGATTAATCCACACTTCCTGTATAACACGTTAAATTCCATCAAGTGGATGGCAACCATTCAGGGGGCTGACGGCATCTCCGAAATGACCACTGCCCTTTCAAGACTGTTAAAAAGCATCTCCAAGGGCACCAGTCTTTTGGTAAATATCCGGGAGGAACTGTCTCTTTTGGAAAACTATTTTACGATTCAGAGCTATCGTTACGGCGGAACCATTACCATGGAAATCCGTGTGGACGATGATATTTTATATGACTGCGAAATCAATAAATTCACCCTGCAGCCTCTGGTGGAAAATGCCATCTTCCACGGCATTGAGCCAAAGGGAAGTACCGGAAACATAGAAATTCACGTATATAGAGAAGCCCGTGTAACCACACCGGATACTATCCGTATCGATGTCACCGACAACGGTGTGGGAATGTCCGAAGAAAAGGCACGACAGATTCTCATAAGTAATAAGGACAACAGCGCAGACTTCTTCCGGGAAATCGGCGTAAGCAATGTTCACAAAAGACTGCAATATGAATTCGGAGAAGAATACGGCATTACCATCGAAAGCCGGGAGGGGGAATACACCACTATGTCCATTCATATTCCCCTGCGCTTTTCACATACCCCGTAGCTATTCCGCACGCTTTCGATAATGTCCCTTTGCCGTAGAACACTTCATGTCTTCTACGCGTGTAAACAAACAGGAGGAAAAAATGTACCAGTTATTGATTGTTGATGATGAACCGTTAGTTCAGGCGGGCATACGCTCCCTATTGAATTGGTCGGAACTGGATATTGAAATCTGCGGTACTGCCATGAACGGGCTGGCCGCCCTGAAGATAATCGAAGAAAAGTCTCCCGATATCGTGATAACGGATATTAAAATGCCCGTTATGAGCGGTCTTGAGCTGGTAAAGGAATGTAGGCAGCGCTTCGGCAATACCCACCCTCATTTTATCATCCTTACAAGCTATGAGGATTTTCAGATGGCAAAGGAAGCCGTAAGCTATCAGGTATCCGATTACCTTGTAAAACTGGAGCTGACCCCTCAGACCCTTCGCACCACAGTGGAAAGGGTAATCAGTCAGATTCAGGAAAATGAGGAAAGACGCCCCGCCGCTTCCACCGGCGTGCATCCCTTTAATGATAAGTTTTTTATCAGCCTCCTGCACAACCTGTTCGAATCCGAAGAACAGTTCCTTTTGCAAAGCCGTGACCTGAACCTGAATTTTTCTTACGGGGGCTATGTATGCTGCTACGGCGAAATCGTCAGTCCTCACGCAGACACCCTGCCTGCCGATAAGCAGCTTCTGCTTTTTACCTCCTCCCTGCAGATGATGCGTGAGCTTATGGTAAAGTACAGACCCGGTTACGCTCTCTCATTGGATACAAGACATTTTGCCCTGATTTTCTGCTACGAAAAAAGTACGGAAGATACTCTCCCGTACTATGAGGAAATCCGCAATATTTTACATAGTATGAGCTCTACGCTTCAGAATTACTACAATGTTGCCCTCCGGTGCGGCATCGGTACTCTGGTAGACAGTCCGCAGATTATCTGCGATTCCTATCAGTTCTCCCGTCAGGCATACCCTGTCACGACTCCGGAACAGCCATTCCTGTTCTTTGAACAAATTTCCGGTAAGAATTCCTATCGGAACTCCTTTAATATCAGTCTGTTTAAGAACGACCTGACAAGAGCCTTTGAGGAATATGACCCGGATATCCTGTTGCAGACCATTCACACCATCTGTGAGCTGTTTCAGAGCCATCCCTCCCACTACGTTCAGGCATTGGATGCTGCCTGCAACATTTTATACCTTTCCATTTCCCTGCTTCAAAACGGCGAAAGCACCATCTCGGGCTTTTATTCCGATACACCGGACGGCTACCGCTCCATCTACAAGCAGTCGAATGTGGAACAGATTATCAACTGGCTTACGGCATTTGCGGAAAAGCTTGCAGAGCTGTTCCGCAACAAACATAAGGATTACAAAAATCACATTGTTACCAACGTGAAAAAGTATATCAACGAGCATGTACATGAACATCTCTCCTTAAACGAGGTGGCAGCAGTCTTCGGCATCAGCCCCAGCTACCTAAGCCAGCTTTTCGGCAAGTATAATGAAACCGGCTTCAGCGAATATGTAAACACCTGTAAAATCAACGAAAGCAAGCGCCTTCTAACCGAGGAAAACCGCAAGGTCTACGAGGTTGCGGAAATGCTTGGCTTCGAAAGCGCTTTCTATTTCAGTAAGGTATTCAAGAAGGTAGAGGGCGTTTCCCCTACCGAATATGTAAACGCATATTTTACTTAAAACGTGCACTGTTCCTTCTGCGGAAGCGTTATCGCTTTCGCAGAATTTTTGTAGTCTCGCAGGTGCACCGTTTCTTATTTCTTCTGCGCGTCCAACAGCTCCTTCAGTGCATCTTCTCCGATGCTGACCCATGCGTCCTCTTCTTTAGCATCCAGCCCAAGATACTGCGCCAAGGTACGGTCATCTTCATCGTTCATTCCCCACCGATAGCTGTACTCATCAATCTCCTCGAATGCAATCTTTCCTGCAAGATATAAGTCTTTAAAAGTTTCCTCTGCCATGGTTTCCGTTTTTCTCCTTATCCTTATGGTTCTTTATTCCGCCACACTGTATGCATAGCTTCCTCTTTTGTTCCAGTGTAAGAATTTCGTCTCTTTTATTATAACAAATCGTGTTTTCTTTTCAAGAATAAAGCTCACGCTCACGAGCTCTCGCAACAGGTTCTTTCCCATAAAGAAAAACAGAGAACGGCTCTATCATGTGCGACCCGCTCCCTACTTTCTGCCTTCCTTCATAAGTGTAATCAAGTAAATAATCCACGCCACCATACATACACCTCCGGTTGGTATAGTGTATGCAGCAGCGGTGAAAATGATTCCTTACAGCCCAACCAGTTTTTTCCGATATTCTCTCGGCGACATATCCAGCATGCGACGGAAAAGCTGATGATAAAATTTTGTATCTTCATAACCCACCTCATGGGCAATCTGCTGAATGGGCAGATTTGTTCCCAATAAAAGCTCACAGCTTTTCTCAATCCGAACCTTCTGGATATATTTTTGCACGGTTAAGCCGGTTTCCGCTTTAAAGCATCTGCTGATATAAGGCATACTGTAATGATTTTCCTCGCAGAAATCCGTTAATACATTTTTTTCATTATAATGGACTGACAAAAACGCTATCATCTTTGCCACCGTATCACTATAGGATTTCTCCTGTACAGCAAGCTTATCCTCCGCCACCAGCTTACGCACCATACAGATTACAATTTCCATAAGAGAATAGTGAAACACCTC
Source organism: Acetatifactor sp. (assembly GCA_045546495.1). Taxonomy (GTDB): domain Bacteria; phylum Bacillota; class Clostridia; order Lachnospirales; family Lachnospiraceae; genus Acetatifactor. Next base: position 6,824 of record JAZQCX010000182.1, read on the forward strand.
TTCGTACCCCAGCTGCTTTCTATCATACTCATCCTGCATATGATTCAGCAACTCCAAAATCCACCCATCCTCATCATGAAAAATACGATTAACGGGCGTATCTCCCAGCAGCTGCCTGTAATAACGCATCAGACAGTACCGCAGTATCTCATCGAAGGCGTGACAATCCGCTAAGGACTCATGGATAATCTCCGGTAAAAAGAGACAGTTAATTAAGGTACAATCCCGGCTGTCCCGGTAACAATGATCCGTTCCGTAATCAATGATAAAAAAATCACCCTCGCTTACCTTCCACTCCTCACCATTCTCCAACATATGTATCGCACTTCCGCCGGTTACATAGACAAGCTCAAAGAAGCTGTGACTGTGAAACCCCATGTCGCTCTGGTTATGGGGACGGATGCTAAATCTCTCATCCAGTACACTGGAAACTTTTAAAACCTTCATATGGTTAAATTTACCCCCTATATTGGTTCATTTACAGTCTTTTTATTTATTGTAAGAAAGATTATAGTAAAAATCAATAAGAAGTACAAGAAAACTTTTTTGAAAAAATACCGAAATTGTTTTGAAAGGACAATATTATGAATACAGTAAAGGCAAACCGCCCCACTCCGAAAACACACAGCTTTGACATGACGCAGGGAAATCCTTTACCCATCTTACTCAGGTTTTCCATCCCCCTGTTTATCAGCAATCTGTTTCAACAGCTGTATAATATGATTGATGCCGTTGTGGTTGGCCAATTCGTAGGTTCCAATGCGTTAGGCGCCGTAGGCTCCACCGGTTATATTACAAATATTTTCTTCGGTATATCTGCCGGACTATCCGCCGGTGCAGGTGTCATTACCGCCCAATCCTTCGGTGCGAAGAACGATACCATGGTACGTAAAAGTATTGTTGCCTGCGTCTACCTTGTGGGTGGCAGTGCCCTTGTTATGGGATTACTCGGATTTTCCCTTGCTCCTGCAATTCTAAAAATCATGGATACCCCGGCAGCTATTTATCCCGACGCACTGCTCTACCTGCGCATCAACTGCCCCGGCATCCTTGCATCCGCCGCATATAACACGCTGGCCGGTACACTCCGTGCAATCGGTAACTCCAGAACCCCTCTGTTGTTCCTGATTGTTGCAAGCTTAATCAATCTGGTGCTTGACCTTGTATTTGTAATTTGCTTCCGGTGGTCTGTTGCGGGCGTTGCATTTGCTACCATTCTGGCACAGTTTTTCTCTGCCCTGGCGTGCCTGTTTTATGTTATGAAAAGAGAACCTTACTTCCGCATACCGAAGCCGGAATGGCGCTTCGACAAGGCATTAACCAAGCAGGCTGTGCGCTTAGGCATTCCATTTGCCTTACAGTCCAATATGATTTCCATCTCCAACCTTGCATTGCAAAGAGTGGTAAACGGACTGGGCGAAACCGTTGTTGCAGCCCTTACCGCTGCAAACCGTTTTGAGTCCTTTGTACAGCTCCCGTTGTCTTCTCTGCATATCTCTCTGGGAACCTTTGCCGGTCAGAACATCGGCGCAAAGAAGCCGGAGCGTGTGACAAAGGGGCTAAAAACCGGTATTACCGCAGGACTGCTATTCGTCTCCGTTATGATACCGATTACCATGCTTTTCGGCTCCAACATCATCAGCATGTTTACCACCGAGGCGGACGTAATCGCCATCGGTGCTGCCGGAATTTTTACCTCGTCCTTTTTCTACATTCCGCTGTGCTTCGTTCATACTACCCGAGGCACCATAAACGGCTTAGGCGATGCTAAATTCCCGCTTCTTACGGGCATTGTAGAAGTAGTTGTCAGAGTTTTCCTCGCTGCCCCTGCCACCGCACTGTTTGGTTTCCGCGGCATCTGGATTACCACCGGCACCACCTGGACCCTCGCCGCTCTCCTCGGCATCTGGCGCTACCGCTATCACATGAAGAGGATGGGGTTGAAATAAAAAAACAGAAAATCAACAAATTAGAACCTTTCAACAAAGCCCCACAGCCGGACACTCCTCTCCGTCTATGGGGCTTCTTCTTTACATTCCAGCAATCTCCTTTAAAATATATACAAAAATACGCCAGAATATGGAAAATCCCAGCGCATTACTACGAAGCAACAGCCAATCTTACACATATATGATATCTACAACAGTAGAAATCCCAAAGTGTTACTAACCCATACACAAACTTTCACTCCACATACCTATCTACAATAGTAGAAATTCTAAATTGTTACTAACCCTTTTTTGTATGATGAACAAATTGCGATCTACGATAGTAGAAATTCTAAAGTGTTACTAACCTAGGAACAGCATCAAACGCCAAATTCAATCTACGACAGTAGAAATTCTAAAGTGTTACTAACCAAAGATTTTGCTTTTGCGTGGTAGTTATCTACGATAGTAGAAATTCTAAAGTGTTACTAACCAATGTATCGTTTTCATCCTTTGTATTAATCTACGATAGTAGAAATTCTAAAGTGTTACTAACCGGTGTAACCACCCGCGACATACAAACATAATCTACGATAGTAGAAATTCTAAAGTGTTACTAACCCACCCATGCGGTCAAAAAAAATGTGGATCTACGATAGTAGAAATTCTAAAGTGTTACTAACCTTTGGCGCAGGAACGCCGCTGCTGCGTGATCTACGATAGTAGAAATTCTAAAGTGTTACTAACCTGCAGATTCTTTCAAGCTACCAATTCAATCTACGATAGTAGAAATTCTAAAGTGTTACTAACCTTTTGAATCAGTAGTTTCATGGCAATTATCTACGATAGTAGAAATTCTAAAGTGTTACTAACCATGAGACGTCCAGCGTTATTTATGGCGATCTACGATAGTAGAAATTCTAAAGTGTTACTAACCTTGAACCGGAAGAGGTTATAGCTTCCAATCTACGATAGTAGAAATTCTAAAGTGTTACTAACCGATTCCTATTGTGACAAAAATAAGAATATCTACGATAGTAGAAATTCTAAAGTGTTACTAACCAGTAGCGCATGGGAATTTCCCACAAGCCATCTACGATAGTAGAAATTCTAAAGTGTTACTAACCCCTTATATCGTGCTTTTTCACAATAATCTTTCTTTTTGTAACACTATCTTTCACGCTTTTTTGTTTATTTTTGCCAATGTTTAGTAACACTTTGTTCGAGTATATCACATTAAGACACTGGTTTGCAACTACACAACTATAATTGCGTCTTTTGTATCATTTGACGCATATCCATATCTTGTGACCTTACAGGTTTTCGACAATCGAAAAATCATAACACTGTCCGTTTGCGAGAAAAATTTTTCAAATTTATTCTTAATGTCTGCCTCAATATTATCCAGCAGTCTATCACTATTCTCTATTTCGAACACAGAGTATTGTAACCGATATCCAAATCTCGTAAGGTACTTGGCAAATTTGGTTCGAAGTTTATCATTGGAAATATCATAGCTGATAATTATCACTTTGTACCTCCTAGAATAAAGTCCGGAAAATCCTCTGCCCCTTTTTGTTTCATAACTGCTCTGTAATAACTCTGAAGATAAGCAAATATCTTTTCCTTGTTTTTGACTATTTCCTCTACTATAAATTCTATATACTGAGGTGATATCTTCCAAGGCAAAACATAACGTTTTTCATATACCTCAAAGTCTGTCTCCTTGCATTGTCTTAGATTTATTGCTTTACGAATTTTCAAGTCCATTATCGGTCGAATCGGTTCCATTAAATCACACACCAATGATTTCCGCATATAAAAACAGGTATGAAGCACTCCATGGTATATATCAAACCCATACGCGCACAGAATCGCTTCAACAATATGGAACAGCACAGTATAGGCAATATCCAATGTCGCATTTACATAATCACTCTTTATTCTGGGACGTCGTCCCTTCCATATCACATTATTGAACATTTGCGAAAAATAAATTCTTGCTGCTGACCCTTCTATCCCCATAATTTCCTGCAATGACTCCGCATCTTGCAGTAAAATGATATGTTTGTCCAAATGTACTATCGCCTCACGTTCTGCTATCGTTTTACTTCGGAAAGTGTTTAGCGCCTCCCGTTGATTCAATATTTTATTTGAAATAATATGCTTACCCACATCAATACCGCTATATTCATATTGTCTTTTTCGTAATAACGTGTTGCCTTCTCCTCTGCTCGTAATCACCTGATAGACTCGCATCGTTGACGTCATCAAACAAATTGAAAATCCAAACTTTTTTTGCTCTCTGAAGCAATCCACTCGTTATAATACTATTTCCTACAATAAATACTATAAACAGCCTGTAACAGGATGATTGATATTTTATCTTTCCTTCTGTGTTCTTTACAACAATATTGTCGTTAGAATAAGATATTTTATCCCCTGAATTGGAGAACACAAATAGGATTTGTTTACTCATAAATTCCGGATTACTAATCATTCATTTCTCCTCCGCAATACTCCTATCACACGCCGGTTCATAGATACATTTTTTGCACTTTAGAGAATTTGTTTACACAAACTTATCTATCTCCAAAACTTTCATTTGTTCTAACACACTCTCGAATTTTTGATACATCTTACTATCCTGCTCCGGAAGCAAAATAGGATACCTCTTATTATCATCTTTACTATACAATTCAAGATGCATCACTTCATGTCCCATCTCACGTAATGCAAAACATTGTGCATATAATTGAAAAACATACCCGTCGAATATTTGCTTAATTCTCTTTTTTCTCTCACGTAAGGTTCCCGAAACGATATCATACATATCTATTTTACATATCAAATTATATTGTTCCGAATATACCTCTAACCCGGTTACGATATTCTTTCGTGTAGAATAATTTCCCTCGTCCACACCTTTGTGTGCATTAGTTCCATTAATCTGCTCCGTTCGCTGGTATGCCATAGCATCCATGTCCCTATATAATTCATGAAAATATAGGGACATGGGACAAAACATAAAATCATTTAGGCTGCTTGCCGATATAGATTGTTCCATTCTTATCCTCTTTTTCTCTGTGCAAAAGCAAGCCATTCTTTGTTCGAAATTGACAATTTCGGCTTTCTCACATTCTCTGCGATTTTAATCTGTTCTACCAGCATAAGACCCTTTCTTGCGATATTATATGCTCCGTTTGCATCTGCATCTTGCGGTAATTCTCTACCGCATATTCTGCTATCGAAAAAGCTTCCATTATCTCCTTTCACCGGTGACAATAAATAGTCTTCACCGGTCTTGGAATCACTGTTCCGAATCTGCAATGTGTACTTTAACAAAGCAAACAATCTCTCAAAGAACTTCTTCTCTGTTTGCTCTAAAATCTTTTCTTGTAAATTCTCCGAATAATCAATACCATACTCGTCAAATAATTTCTTAAATTCATCCGAAAGATTTATCCGCACACTCACCCAATTACCATTCTGTTCCCTGCTTCTTTGATTAATTATTCTGTCTCCGTAACTGCAAACCGTCCACTTAGTTATTGTTCCGTCCGCCTTTGATGTAAAATTAGAGTAATCAAAAGAAAAAGCAAAATAATTTTCTTCCGGCACAAAGCATATCTCATCAAACTTTTTAATAAAAGTTTTTGCCGATTCTTTACCTTCATACTTAGGATACAGTAAATTTACAAACCCCGTTACCGGGTCAATCTTACTGGTATTCCACGCCGGCACATAAAAAAGGAACCCACTCTGTTTTCCCAATTTCTTAAATGAATCAAATTTGTTCGTAAGCTGATATGCGTTCATCAGACTGCCATATTGATTCATTTCAGACTTTTTATTCACAAAATAATTCAATTTTTCAATCAGCATTCGTTCAAAGTTTTTGTACACCTGCTTTTCTCTTATCTGCCTTCCCCGGACAAATCCGTCATTCAAGTCTTCCAGCACAATAATTGCATTATACTTCTGCATAAGCTGTGTAATTTGATGAATTACCTGACTTAAATAGCCTGACTTCAACTCTTTAATGTTTTCTATTGTTTGCCAGCTCTCTCTTGACTTTTTCCTGCTTTCTTCCTTCGCATTCAGCAAGTTCCAGTAATCTACCTTAATACCTCCGTCTACATTTGGAACTGTATTAGTAATACTATTTAGCGATACCTGCTCAACAATATTCCCTTGCATATCAATTACTGTTAAATACAGAAGATTTCTCTCACCTCTATCTATACCGATTATATGTAGGTCTTCACAAGATCGAATCGCCTCATTTGCATCTTCATTCAACTGTTCTTTTTCATCCGAAACAAAATTCATCGTAATCGGTACATGAAATTGCAGCTTATCGAGCGTATACCGCCTATCCTTTATCAAGTCATACTCAAACGAACTTTTCGGTCCGGTGGGATTAGTCCTTTTTACAATCGGCATATACGCTTTATGAACAACCATTTTCCCCTCCGGAATGCTCTTCCTTCTAAAGAAAATTTCCGCTTCTCCATTCAATTTATACACAACATTTTCCAAATTTTCTTCAGAGAATAATGCCTTCCAATACATTGTATGCAAGTTAGGAGTTCCTTTGCTCTTAGTCGAAAAATCTTTATTATATATCTGAAACAGATATAGTTGACCCTTATCAACTAACATTTCGATATACTCACACGGAATCTCTCTAAATTTGACTTTATACCCCTGTTTTTCAACCTCCCTATAAAATCCGCTAATATCCTTATATGACTTTGTGTCAGAAAATCGGAATTCAAATTTACTCCAATCCTCATGCTTTTGAATACAATTTTTATAAAAATCAATTAACTTATGACACTCTTCCAGGTTGAAATTATCTCCCTTTTTAAATGAACCGGTTTCATAGATTCTAAGGATTTCTTCACTCGGTGCAAACATATCAATTCTTTTTGCTGAAAAGATTACCTTAGGAAGCATTTTATTTGCCCCCGGTAACAGCTTATACTCCATCTTTTCGTAGCATTCTCCGATAGCCTCAGGTATGTTATTCTCTCTGAAACTTTGTCTGTGCTTTGCATCCATGACACCAAGATAATAATTTCCGTCTTTTCTGAATATGAGCGAAGTACATGCCTCTTCCTTATTTTTATCCCAGCCATCCATCAACGTAGGATTATTAAAGTAAAGTTTCACTTTTTCTACAGAATACGGTTTTCTTGTCAAATAGTTTCTTACTCCGTCATACAGACGCGTCACAGCTGAAAATGCATCACAAATCCCAACATAATCCCCATAAAACACAGCATCCTTATCCGCTTCGGTGCCTTCTCCCAGCAACACCTTTAAGAAAGCTTCCATCTCTTTCAGCGAATCTAAAAACTCTTTGATATTTGAAACTGCATTCTCGTCATGCAGCAAAGGCACCTGTCGCTCCTTGTCGTTTAAAATCTCTTCGCAATTTGCATACTTTTTAAAGAGCTTATTTAGCAGTCGCGTATTCTCTGCTTTTAGACATTCACAAATATTCTTTGTCCCCTCCTCTGTCTCAATTATTTTTTGAATAAATTGAATAGAAAAGCTCTTACGGGACTCCAAATATTTTTTACGCTTTTCTTCATGCTTTTCCGTTCCTTTTTGGGGAACGGGATAATTCGTATCATACCACTTTTCTAATGCATTCTGAATATAGTGCCAATCTCCAAACAATCTCTGAGAAATCTCTTTCATGGATTGGTCATTCTTCAGATACACTCTTGTCAAATCATAATCTTCCATCCGGTCCATAATTTTTTCGAGACTGACATTCGTATCTGTCCCGTCCAGTTCGATTCTGATTGATTTCCACACTGCTGCGATTGCTGCAACAACTTCTTCATCACAGGTAAATTGCCTAGGCAAAAAAGACGCCGATTGTCTATCGCTCAATATTTGCTTATACAGCAACTTAAATTTACCGATTTTTTCATTATTTTTCTGATTGAATTCATTTATGTACTCGTTTAGGCCCTTTATTTTTTTCCCACTCTCTTCAGAATATCCCCCGATTACACTGTTGAATTTCTCTATGCCACTTTGCGTCAATACGTCATTAAAAGCTTCTATGTCAAATAGTTGTGCTACCGTTTTCCCTTTTAAAATATCTTTCATTTCTGTCTCTATTTTTTTAACGAAGGCTACCACTTGTTCAATCACAACTATCTTCTTAAACAAAATGCCATTATCCATGAATTTAGGTAAATTTTCATTTATAATTCTATATGCAATAGCTGTCGATTTTTCTTCATCCGAATACATATTTTTTCTGTTTTCATGAAGACCTGAAAAAGCCGTAGTAAATCCGTTGGCAAAACGATTTATTGCACTATATTCCTCTTCTCGGTTTGCCACTTTTTCCAATTTTTCCTTCACTAATTTTTCAGAAAACAAAACTTTGAACTCTTCATTTGAAGTAATATGTTTAACAAGTTCTTTTCGCAACATTTGAATTTGGTTATCAAAGGCCTTTCTGTCATTCTCATCTTTATTCGCCTTTAAATATAATTTTTCATATTCGTACAATCCACTCAGTTTACAGTCCGTCATCACACATTCAATAAATTCTTTATGATACTGGTCTATTAGTCTCTTGACAACCCCATAATCATCAGCTCTTTTTTCTTCCGCTTCGAGGAATCCCTTCTCCTCTATGTTCCGCATTGTTTTTCCTATTGGTTTTAGTTCAAACTTCAGTGTCCTTTGAAGTGAATACTTCCTCACAAAATTATCATAAATTCTTTTTTCCATTTCGTTTTCCTCCTTTTAAGTGAATAGTGCTTCAATTGATTTCATTATAAGTTATTTATTTCACTCTGTCAAATTTGTCATAAAAAAAGAAATCACGCACTATCGTGATTTCTATTATACCTTTCTTTGTGTCCAATAAACCGTGCTTAACACCTATTCACTATCTACAATAGTAGAAATTCTAGTTATATTATACTCTCCGTTCCGCAAAAAGGCAAGGTAATCATTTGGGCACAGTTCATTGAACTAAAAAATCCTTAATTCTACCAGTGTACATTGCTCATCCTCAGCAAAGACTAACCACTCATTCATGCACCTTTGACCCACTGTTCCCTAACAACTCACTTACTTCTGTAGCACAGTAACATTTCATTCCCGATTTATTTCCCATAAGAATCCCCTCCTTTTGACTACGCTACTCCGCCGTTCAGACGCACCCGCTCCGCGCTTCACACTCTCGTCCATTCACAACTCCTGTGCAATGCACTCCGTTACTCATGTCCGTTCGTTCGTAAAATAATAGCAACCTCAACGCTACTCGCAGACGCTCATCTCGCTGACCTACGGTCCGCTCGTAACTATTCCTCCAGTTTATACCCCATCCCCTTTGTCCACTAGTTCTATACAGTCCATTTTGTCCACTACTTCCAATGGTTACATTGAATTTTCCATTATTTCCATACAGTCCACACATTCCAAGTGCTCCATACGGATGGTAATATTTTGGTAATATTTCTATAAGAGTATTAACAACTTCTGTTCTATCAGTTTTCTTCCGTTGTACCATCTGCAAAACTTTCGTACCATTTTGCGAAATTATTTGCTGGTATAATAATCCGCCTGCCTATCCGCAGTACCAGAAAAGGACATTGGGGACTGACAATCCACTCATATGCCCTTGACCTGCTAATCCCTAGTATTTTGCTCACTTCTGCTACAGAGTAAAATTTCATTTCCTGTTCGTTTCCCATATGGGTTCCCTCCTTTCGAAGGGGAATTGTAACGAACTATATGTACGAAATCAAGTATGAAATTTTATAGCACTTTCAACAATCGAACTTGTGTTCTATTTAAGTTTATGGTATAATATTTTTAGTAGCAGCACTGCTACCGGCAATCGTGATACAGGGTGGTTGACCTTCATTCTTACGGAATGGAGGTGATGCTTATGAACAATAATTTCGATTTTAAAGACTTGATGTCTTTCGGAATGTTCCTCTTGGCACTGCTGACATTCATTTACTTGATATGTCACTAACATAACAAAAACCTTCCCTGTACTTTGACCGGTCTGGGAAGGCTCTTGTTTTTCCATATTGGTCAACCACTCTGTGGCGATTGCCTTTTGTTAATTATATTATAGCAGAAATCGAGAGTATTACAAGACTAATTTAAAATTTCAATTCTTCTAATCTGTTCGCATTATCACTATAATCTTTCATGGCTTTCTCAAAATCTTGTTTTGCTTCTTCGGGCAACGATTCAATAATCTCAGTCTCTACAAACATTTTTATCTCTCTCATTGAGTTTGCAATATTTTTAATAATTTCTTCTGTTGTACCACATAATGTATAATGCATTATTCTATTTCGGTATTGCTGAACAATTTTAATAGCATTAAAATCCTGCTCGACTCCACAAATATTTTGTACCCTACTTATTGCCGATTTAATATCTACACTGACAAAATCTCCATTCTCATATGTTACAAATGAAGCCTTATTTACATCAGCAAAGACCAACGACCAATGCTCTTCCATCAATCGATACTTTACTAACAGTTCGAAACAATTTGACAAGTCACAAATTATATGCTTAATACAGCAATTATCAAAATACTGTTCCCTCTGAAACATATCTAAAAACGGATCCATTTCAACATTTACTGAATCAATTGAACCATAAATATTATTCAAGAAATAGAGCTCATATTTCATATGTACTATCCTCTGCATAATGCAAGTTAACTAATCCAATATGTATCATATTCACTCTGTTTTTTTATTTTAGACTTGAGTTCTGTAATAGCAAATCTTCGCTTATTGCCGGAAAGCTTTATTGCATTGCCTTTTGCTCTCGAACCTTTTTGAATTTCCTCCGCTATTATCATGTCGCTTCCATCATCTTCGACCACCTGATACCTAACTCCTTCATACATAAAGACACGATTAGTATATAGGAGTTTTCGATATGATTGCTGTTTTGTTTCCGTTAATTTCAAATCGAAGTCTCGCAATACACGACCACTAAACAATCTCTGCAAAGGGCTGATTTTTCTTGAAACATCATACATCCCGTCAGTTCTACTTACGTTCTGTTCCGCCAGCTGTGAAATATCTTCCATCTCATGACTTTCTACTTCAATTAAATAGGTATCCGATGGTATGCTCAACAGATAGCCATTCTTTTTAGATTTTTCTTCATACATTTTCTGAATCAACTTGTAGTTATGTTTTGTTCCCCATGTTTCGTGGTATTCTAGGGATTTTACAACCTCATTAAACGAGTTCAAATACATCACCCTGCCCCAAACCGAAGAATAATAGAATTGCATACTACCTTCTACCGGATTTATTGTAATATGGTGGTAGCGGTCTATATCTACTATAAGGCCATGTATCGTTCCATCCAGCCCAAGATCCTTTAGTTCCTTTGATAGTTCTTCTTGTACTTTTCTTAATGGCAACAACATCTGCAGATATTTCGATACGACAATATCAAAGTTCTCACATATCCAAGCTATATCAGTTGACATAGTTAGCTTCTTCGTTACACCTCCGTTTACTATGGATATTCCTTTTGAATCCTTCTTCGTTGAAATTATGAAAAATCCATAATAGCCTTTGCGCTTTACTACATAAAGTTTTCCTGTTTTACATCTCATATATAGAGTATTTCCGTCCCCTATGTATTCTCCTATATATCGATAAAACTTCAAATAATCTTCTACGGTTGTTTGATACAAACCATCAGCCAATTCGTTATATGGATTAAGTTCAAATCCAGTCGTAGCTATCTTAAAGGTAATATCGCAATTCTCATAACCAACTTGATTATCTGCATATAGAACCTTATCCTCTGTTCTCACATATTCATTGCGATGATTATGCCCCGTAAAATAGATCGCTTCTTTATCATATGTCCCAAGACACGCATAAACCGGATAATGAGATGCGCACAAAAAGCATACTCCCCTTTTTTTAGCATACTCCAATGCCTCGACATAGCCATTCTCAAACAATGTAGTTTCTTTTATCTCATCTGCTCTAGTAAAATTCGTACAGCATATAACGCTATTAGCATTCCATACTTTATCATACTTTGCAAACCCAGTTCCACCATAGAGTACATATTTATCGGTTTGCACATACTCATTTTGCAACACTGTAATCCCAAGCTTTGACAATGCTTCTTTATACGAATCTACACACATTTGAATGTCTGGAAAGTCTATATACTCATGATTACCAAGAATTACACATATATCTCCCAACACAGCATTTTCCAACTTAATGTGTTTATAATCATCCAACGATATTTCTTCCACAGGCTTTGAATATCTCGCTTCAAAAACCTCAACTCTATACTGCTCACGTCTTTGAGTATTCTCATAATATGCAACATTGTGACTGTATCTCATTTGCATATCTATCAACCTTATAATATCTAAAATTTGCCCTTCCATATGTTCTGAAATTTCAAACTTCTTAAAACTCTTTGTCTTGCTAAAATATTCATATGCAACATCATACCCAATATGTGGATGATATTTTTCTTTATATTTTTCAAAGACAGCGAAATCGAAAACGCCCTTTAAATGACCTTTTCTTTTTTCAATATGCTTACTAATATTATCAAGGCACCGAATACACTTTGATACTGCGACACCAAATTTTTCTTTTATCTCTTTCAGTTGATTCAATTCTTCTTTAAATCGTCGAAACGCCTCGTAATCATATTCTCTTATATATTGTTCGAAAAAAATAATTGCCAAATCTATTCTTGGCGATATATCTCCGTTAAAAAGAATTATATCTGCAGCACTTCTTGACTTATATAATCTATGCGCAATATCTCTAACCATTCTCTTTGCATCATTATTATAATATTTCAAATGATGGCACAAATGAATATCTGAAATATATGCAATTTTCAAAATATTACCTGGTGTACCAGCACTATAGTATGTTAACACTGGGCTCAATTCTTCTGACATGACAAGTTGGGTATTTATCTCTACAAGTTCACTTTTTCCAGTGTCCCAAGTATACAAGTTTTTTGAATAATCTATCCCTTCTTCATTCACTGCGCATGCCAGACACTTGGCACCCACACACGACCGCCACTTAATACACATAAAGCTTTCTGAATCCATGTAAAAAATCCTGTTACAAGTATTACACTTTACTTTATACAGCTTTTTTTCTCTGCATCCTTTCATTACTAACTGTCTCGTATCAGGTTTTCGTCCATGCCACAAAAAGCGTCCGTCTTGGTTCATATTCCGAAACATTGAGTACATGGAAGTGTAGTTTCTATACTTAGCCACAAAAGATTCCGGCATATGACCCTTTGCATCATATATTTGGGATTCTGCATTATCTAATTTGTATTTTTTCTTGAAATCACTATTTTCATATGAATACCAATTATCAAATTTGCACCACTCTTCTTCCGCCCACTGATATAAAGTCTCTTGCAAATCTTTTTCCGCTTCAATGCAATCTCCTATTACTTCAAGACAACCTGATACATCCCCAATATTTATATCCATTGCCATATATTTTCTCCGTAACTTAATATTCTTGCATGCTTTCAATATTTTGTGCAAACTATAGATATTTTATCATATCATAATACAAATCGCTATTATTTTACACTTAAGAAAAAATCTATAGACAAAATTTACATTGTTTCACTTCTACCATTTCTCCCATCCCCCACATTTTACCAAATCCGGATTTTTTCAATTTTAAATTAGCTATTTTTCACGTCACGCATGCTTATCTTTCACTAACGCCTCTACAATTTTTCTCAACGCTACTCCTCCACCGCTCAGACCGGTTGCTCCGTGCTTCGTACTCTCGCAACCTCGTCCATTCGTAGCTCTCGCACCCTGTGCTCCGCTACTCATGTCCGTACGCTCGTAAAATAATAGCGACCTTGCAAATAAATTTGCAGGTCGCATTACTTTACTCACTGTCTTCGCTCAGTTTATACCCCATTCCCCAAATAGTTTTTATCATGTCCCCCTGTTCACCTAATTTGCTGCGGAGCTTCTTGACGTGGGTATCGATTGTGCGGACATCCCCAAAATAGTCGTAGTTCCAGACGTTGTTGAGGATTTTCTCGCGGGATAGGGCGATGCCCTTGTTCTCGATGAAATAAGTTAGGAGTTCAAATTCCTTAAAGCTGAGGTCGATAATCTCGTCATTGATTTTTACCTGATGCGCATCCTTGTCCACAAGGATGCCGCCGCATTCCAGTATCTTGACCTCCGTCTGCGGGTTTGTGCGGCGAAGGATTGCCTCTACGCGGGCAACAAGGATTTTCGGACTGAAGGGCTTTGCAATGTACTCATCAACGCCCAGTTCAAAGCCTCGCAGCTCGTCCCGCTCGTCAGAGCGCGCCGTCAGCATGATAATGGGAACCTTAGAGTAATTTCTGACTTCGCGGCATACCTGCCATCCGTCCATTTTGGGCATCATCACATCCAGCAGAATCAGGTCAACATCCTTATTTCGGAAAAAGATGTCCATTGCCTCTTCACCGTCTGCCGCCTCTATTACCTCGTAGCCTGCCTTTACAAGAAAGTCCCTGACAAGCTTCCGCATCCTGCTCTCATCATCCACCACTAATATCTTAAACTTTTCCAAACCGACACACCTTCCCCGGAAATTCTTCTTTTCAAAACATCGGGCTTTTCCTAAACAACAGGCTTCTCTCAAAGCACCGCTCTTTCCGAAGCACTCTTTACTTTCGCTGCATGACCATCGAAATCCACAGTTCCCGACGGCTCACAGCCTGATGCTACTCTGCCTCATGCTCCGACCATATTCTTATCATACCCTAAAAATATGTTTATTCTGTGAAAAGCAACTCTCTTTCTTTTTCCCGGACAGCCTGCTCACGCTCCGTCAGCTCCTGCTCCCATGTTGCGTATTTATTGGTAAGGTTTTTCTCGTAATTAAAGATATTTGGATTCTCACTGTTCAGGGAGATGGAAAACATGGCAATCATAGCAATTACCAGCACTATATTCAGAATTACGGAAACCATAAACTGCTGCTTCCTTTTTTCTACCCTGCTCATCGCGGCCGTTGGCTTCTTTTTTACGGTTTTTACCGGAGCGGTTACCTCATCATCAAATGTGTTATTCAGCGGTATCGTCGGAACACGCTGCGGATCAATGCTCTCCTGTCTCATGAGGAAATCCCGCATATACCGCATATATTCCAGTCCTACCGGAGTACGGAACATTCTCTCCTCCAGCGACTTCCGGTATACATACAGCACACTTTCCGGACGGTTATAGTCAATCCGCGCCTCCAGATATTCTATTTTCTTCTCTTCCTGGCGTGCAATCTGTGCGTCCTTATCCGTTACAAACGCATATCCGCCTACTACTCTGTCCTGATTTTCCGGCATAACCAACCTCCAAAGCTCTGCTCCTGTCCTGCTTTTCCTGATTTTCTCAGCAGAACTGTATTCTACAACCGATATTCCTCCGTAAGCTCTTGTAATAAATAGTGGTCACTCATACAATGCATGTCTGCGCTTCCCTCGCTCATAAGCTGATATAAACCGGAGTGATAAAAAATATCAAGTGCAGCATCAAGCGACAAATGATTTTTCTTAGCAAACAACTCTACGACACGAGCGTATTTCTTTTGTAGCAAAATCGGATTCGCATTCACAGCACTTCACTCCCTTCAAACTTCAACCCCTCCAACGCCTTGTCAGTACGAAAACATATCTGTAAATTAGGCTTTTCATAACAAAGGCGCTTAATCGCTTCTTTCTTATCAATCAATCCATCAAAAAAAAGCTCTACGGTGTTAAACACTTTATCATTAGCCACACCGCCAATAACCAAATCATAATCCGTAGAATCTTCACCGCTCCTGCAATTCAGGATAAAGTCAAGCCATTCTTCCGAATACGCCTCAAACCTAAGCACACTCAAATTTGACATGTTCTCTTCATCAAAACAATATTGCGAAACAACGCCTTCTTTTCCGCGTCTCTTAAACTTTTCACACCATTTTACTGCCTGCTCATAAATAGGCGTAGTATAAAAACCGCGCCCGAAATCCAAATTGTCTCTGGAATGTTTTAAATCAGGTCTTTGTATCTCCAAATAGGAACCGTGATATAAAATCAAGCTATTACCCCTCTTTCTCTCATAACATCAACAATATCATTCACTATATACTCCTTGCTCTGTGTATGGAGTATTTCATATTCCGGAATAATATATGAACTTAAAATACTACTGTTTTCTGTCAACAACTTATATACTTCTTGCGCATCTTTTCCAAGGTAACTTGCAACGTTTTCAATACAAAATATCGCAAATTCAAGTTCCCTACTATCTCTAATAGCCATTCCGTTTTACGCCTCCAACAACTGCCCCGCTTCCAATGCAAATAACCAATATTATCATACTACAAATTGATAAATTTATCTATACATACTTCGCAATCAGATTGAGATGACCTCATTCTATTTATCAAAAAAAGGAACAGTCGTTTGCTCCGCTGTTCCTTCTAGTTATTTAATGTGATACACTATAGCTATTCATTTAGCTTCATTACGTTATAATAAAATCCAAAATACTTACATATGTTCAATATCGGCTCTGTTTTACCAAATTTTTGCACTATATATTGATGATATTCTTCATTGTACGGATTCAATCCCAGTACATTCGCTATACTTTCATTCACTTTTTCTCTTGGGATTCTATCGGCACACAAATTTTGATATATTCCTTCTGCTCGTACTTCCATCTCCTGAGTCGGATACCATACTCTGATCCCTCGATTCCCCATGCTCCACATAAGCGTCATGTGTGTTTTCCAATAGTCCAAATATGCCCTGTTTGCAAGATAATGTGGATCAATCCTTCTAAACATCTCCCATCTCTGCGATTGTGTAACATTTGCATTCTTTATATCGTGTGCAGCAATACTTGTTACGGCTATGTTAGTTGCAGCTGCTGCTAATACCGACACTACACCTCCACCAAAAATTATGCCAGGAATCATATTATACATTCTTATCTTTTTTTCTTGATTCATTCGAATTGTTTGATTAAAATTTTCTATCATTCCTGTAATATCATCTGCACAAAGATGATAATTCTGCTCATGCATTCCTGTGAATATTTCTTTTGAAATATCGTACACACCTGCTTGATATAAAATTTCCATCGACACATCAATCATTCGTTGTCTGTATTTTATATATATTTCATAAAATCTTTGTAAAAATTCATCCAGACTATGAATTGTACTTACTAATTCTTCCTTAAATGCATCTGCCTGTTCTGTTGCCAATTTTTTATATTCACGGCGATAATAATTAAACATATCCAATTCTTCTGAAACACAAAAAAATTCACCGCCTAGTTCAAATGTATACTTTCTTCCCGCGTAATACAAGATTTGTTTAAGGGATTCTTCAACTCTCTTTTCATGCTGAACTATCACCTCAGTATGCACAATTTTCTCACCGCATTTATAGCAAAATTTGTCCGTACTCTTAAGCACCGTATTACATTTATGGCACTGCGACACCACTCTCACCCCTTTTACTTAATTCTCAATGTAGTTAACAGAATATATGTATCTATCCACCCACGGATTTATACAAGCCGCTTCCGCTGTTTCCAAAGACTCAAACCCTTTCACGTCATATTTTGCATCTATTCCATCATTCATATCTATTCTCAATCGTATTGAATTCTCCCCCAAATAATAATCCATCACTTCCACTATATATTGTTCTGCATTATCCTGTCGAACATTAGGATATCCTACCGCCATATAATATGTATAATCTGCAGTTCCTGTATATTCACCTAAAGTATAATACCTCGTTCGTTTAAGTTTTGCGTCTAGCTTATAAACCATCCAAAGGTAATTTTTATTATCGTCTTCAATCCCCTCTTTTTTAACCAAAAAATAGTTTCCTTGATATGTAGGTTCATAAGTTGATATTGAGGTAAATTGAGAAGCACAATAAGATTTTATGGCATCTATCGTTTGTCGATTTATTTCTTCTAATTTCTCATGTTTAATTTCCGAAATATCATTTAAATATCTTCCTTCTCCGTTTACTGTATATACTTTTCGCTTCTCTGTTGCGTAAAATCCATAGTCCGACAAATATTCGTCTATGTCTTGACCGTCCTTATGAATCACTTCAATTTCAATTTCATCACCTTCTGCGAAATCAGAGTCATTCACCACTTGATAGCTAAGCGGCATAAATATCTCTCTACTGTCTACTGTTCTCACTGCCGCCTTTATATATGGTGAATACCCTGTGAATTCTACTTCACATGCCGCAAACAAATCTATTAAATCATACTCCCCCAATCCGTCTACTCGAAATTTTTCTTCTTCAAATCTAACCTCATGACTAAAAAGAGCTTCTATTTCCTCTTTGCTATAATCAACCTTTACTGTTACCGTATCACCATTGCTCAAAGCATCACCATCAACCACTCTGACACTAACCATATTTAAAAATGCGTCGCAAGCATCACCCTGCAGTTCTCCATACAATTCACCATACAGTGCGGCTGCTTTTTTACTTGCAAACGTTATCTCATCTGCATAATCTAGCTTAAACGCCACTTCGTCAATATAAGCATTTGCCTTTCCGACCGTATTTCCCCCCACAAATTCCACGATTACGTATTCATTTAAATTAATTCTCTTTTTACGTCGTTCATCCTCTTCATCATCTTCTCTTGTTGTTATACCCGCAACGCCTACGCCCATTAGGAAAAACAATAACATACCGAGCCCTACCATTATCCAACGGATTATTTTAAAGTTCTTCTTTTCTTTTTTTACAGCAGTTTCTCCTCTTTGTTCCGGCTTTTTTTCACCACAATTGCTACAAAATACTGCTCCTTCCCTTAACTCACCACCACATTTCAAACACTTCATTAGCCATTTCTCCCATTCTTTTTTTCACTAGTACTGCTATTCCATTTCATAATGCTTCTTTAACGCTTCAAATATATATTCCACCGTTGCCTCATCTCTATTATACCTTGCCACTCCTGACGCAAAAGTTCTATCAGTTCCTCCTGCGCAACAACTCCATCCATCCACAATTAGCGTTACTTGATTCAACCGCATCTCGTCTTCAACTAATTCAGTTTGCGCCCAAGAAAAAGCATTTGTACTATCCTTGTCAATCGTAAACACGGTCTTAAAGAGAAGGCTATTACCGTTGCCATCAAATGTATTCGCCAAAAGACATCTTTCCTCCTCATCATAGTAAAGATCATATATTACCATTTCGTCCCAAATACATTCTGCACATTCATTCCAAGGTGTATACGTATAAATCATACAGCCGCCTGCACCTATTATCTCCGGTATTCCATCTTCTGTCACATCATATAATTCAAACTTGGGATCCCACAGATATTCTATTTGTTCTGCATATGCAGTTGCTATTTTTAACAGTTCTTCTTCTGACTTTTTTTCTTCTCCGTCATCCTCATCTCTCTCACTTGGTTTAGCCGTCGCCTTCGGCTCCTCTGTAAATGGTGTACTCGCTAGTTCTAATTGCTTATCAGAACTCTTAGATTCATTTGAACTAACTGTTTCTATTGGCTCCTTTGTTTTTTCAGGTTGTTCTGTAACCGATACCGTTTTCCTATCTTCTTCGCTTTTGAACCCCATACTATTACTATCATCTTCTACACTTTTACACCCACATAAAGCTCCTATAATTACCATCAATAACAGCAAATTCCTTATCTTCCTAATGTACATAGATTTTATTCTCCTTTCAAAATTCCCTATGCGTATAATTATAGCATTTAGTTCCACACCGCGCAATGCTTTTAGCATATACATTTTGCCCCATAGCATATCTTATATAAATATAATAATATAAAAAGGATGGTACAGAAATGATTCAAGGACTAGGCGAACGCCTTCAACAACGACGAGTGCTCATAAATATGTCTCAAAAAGAAGTCGCTTCGAAAATAGGGGTATCTCCATCTATTATTTCCAATTACGAGAACGGAGAGCGAACACCCAGCATCGAAAACTTAATCTCTCTGGCTAGCCTGTACCGCTGTTCAACGGATTCCTTATTAGGTATTGAAAAAAACACTTTAACTACCATTGACACCTCCATGCTTAACGAGCATCAAGTACAACTACTTCAAAATTTTTTATATGGACTAAACAAATAATGCCACTGTTTCAAAACAACAGTGGCATTTCATTGTATTACTCAGCTCTAGTTCTTTCAGCGCTACTTCGCGCTTTGCTGATAAGTTCTGTCGTACTTTCGCTTCGTTTTTATCACACTCCTAGATATACTCAAAATATCCCAACAGCTTTTTATAGGCATCCTGTGCCGCTCTGCACGTTTCCAGCAAATAGCCTTTTTCTGTTGTGTACTCTCTCAATCCGCGCTTGTAATACTCCTGTGACACATCCTCGATGATAAATGGCGGAATATTATATTCTAGGCACTCTTTAAACATAATCAACCTGCCAACACGCCCGTTACCATCCTGAAAGGGATGAATTTTCTCAAATCTGTAATGGAAATCGATGATATCTTCAAATGTTATATTGCTGTTTTCTCTATACTCTTTTAATAATTGCCTGATTTCCGTTGCAACTTTAGACGGAGGGGTTGTTTCTACGATATCCCCAATCATATTGGGGCGCTTTTTGTAATCGCCAACCGCAAACCATTCCTTTTGACTATCTGTTGTTCCGCTCTTCAACTGCAAGTGTATCTGCTTTATGATCTCTTCTGACAGTTCTTTGTCCGCTACCGATAAAATATAGTCAAAGCATCTGAAATGATTAACTGTTTCAATGATATCATCTATTTTCTCATATCCTTGTGTAACACCTATCGTTTGGGTTTCATAAATGCTTCTCGTTTGGTCTTCCGTTAATCTGCTTCCCTCCATATGGTTTGAATTATACGCTAGTCTGACCTGCGTCTGATGATATAAACCGCCCTTTAATTTCATCTCCTGTTCTTCTCTTAGTCTGAAGAGAATCGAATTCTCATCTATTTCTTTTTCATAAGACAGGATAGCTCCCGGTTGGCAATCGAAGAACTTACATAATCCTTGAATGGTTGACATTGCAACCTCTTCATTTTTTGCCAATTTAGCCATGGTTGCAGAAGATATTCCGATTTCTCTTTTCAATTTCTCTTTTGTTATTTCTCTTTCTTCCATCATCAAAAATAATTTTTTATAAGAAATCATACCATTCACCACCTTTTTAATCTATAATTAAGTATATCACCTTCGTTTGCATTTGTAAACATTGCATCTTTGCATTTCTAAACTTCCATATCATTGTTTTCTACATCGTTGTTATTTCATTTGTCATATAGGTATAATCAACAAGACATTCTTTCAAAAAATCTACTCCGATATCATTTTCACACTCTTCGGGGAGCTCGGGATTTAAGTTTGTATATCCAGTACCTATAGATGTAGATGCAAATGTCCCGATGAAAATGTAATCAGGATACTCTACCCATTCCGGTAAATCCTCTAATTTATTTTCTATACGTTCATGTATAACCTGTACCATTTGATAAAAAATATGCTTAGGGTAGCCCATAATTTCGTCTTTGTCTTCTGCAATATCTTCTTGAATCTGCGGATAATGCTTTTTTAATTCCTCCAGTAGTGCCTGCAGGCGCAATCCTTTAGTAGATAAATCATATTGTCCGTTATGTTTCATTATTGTTTTTCCTTTTAGTAGTATTTATTATTTATTTTCATGTAACACAATATAGCCGGAACTCAATGAGGCTTTTATATTGATAACTCTTTGATTATCACTTCCTACCCAATGCTCTTACATATGTGTAAAACAAAACCAAAGATGGGTAACTTTAGACAAATATTCTTAAAAAATTAAGCAATAAAAAAGACCCTCTATGGGGTTTATATTTTTAGAATTTATCTAAGTTTGACGCCACTCAAACGACTCTCCTTTCTTTATTTTTTAAATTACACCTGTTTTGGTATACCTCTTGGTATACCTTTTAATTTTAAAGCCCTGAAAATCCAGTGTTTTCAAGGCTTTCCCAATGGAGTAGACGGGAGTCGAACCCGTGTCCAAAAGCCCATTCCCTGTCCTTCTACTATCATAGTCCGTTATTCCGGTCCGGCTTGCCCGAACCTGTTCCCTACCACATCAGTTAACGAACAAACTGACGTTTAAGGTAGCTTCATAATACGCCCGCGTGCGCAAAGCTTAGCACGTGTCGTTTCTCACATAGATGACGCCCGGTTCCCCAAGTGTGAGTGCAAGGGGTCGGACGAGCCGCCTGGGCGGCGTCATTCACAGCTTACGCTGCGAATGCTAACTGATTATTCTTTTCAGCGTTTAGTTTAATTTTGCGATTAACGTGTCGCAACGGATAGCTTCTCCAGCTGCAAGACCCCTGTCGAAACCTTTACTACCCCGAATGAATGTAAGTATAGCGGATGATTTTTCATCTGTCAACCGTTTTCAACCACAGGTTGAATCCACCATTAACTACATGCTGAATCCAATCAGATTGTCTCGTGATTTCCTTATGGTTTTCTTTCTGCTGCAATCTTCCGGTCGCCGCTCCTTACAAATTTTTTACTTTGAACTCTCGTTCCGTCTCTCTTCTTTGGTCCTTCTTGGCAATGTCCTCACGCTTGTCGTAAAGCTTCTTACCTCGTGCAAGACCGATTTCCACCTTTGCTCTGCCGTCTTTAAAGTATACCTGCAAAGGCACCAGCGTATACCCCTTTTCCGCAACCTTTCCCATAAGTTTATTGATTTCATACTTATGGAGCAGAAGCTTCTTTACGCGCAACGGATCCTTATTAAAGATATTTCCCTTTTCATAAGGACTGACATGCATACCGTACACGAATACCTCACCGTTCTCAATTCTGACGAAGGATTCTTTAATGCTGCATTTGCCCATCCGCATAGACTTCACTTCCGTACCGTGCAGTTCTACGCCGGCCTCGTACTTCTCATCAATGAAATAGTCATGAAAAGCCTTTTTGTTATTGGCAATCAGCTTCATGGACTCTCTTTTCGCGGAATCATTTCTTCCCGCACTCATCTTCATTGCCTTTCACCTCGCTTCCTCGTTTATCATATCTGATTTCCCTCGGAAAATCAATCAACCACAGGTTGAAACTTTCGCACCCATAGAGTAACGGTTTAAGCTGCATCACTCGCAAAGCGACATATCAATGGTACGATTAAACCTGTCACAGCCATCAATGCAAACCGTTACCGGCATACCGAGCTTATAAACATTCCCGGTTGCCTCCCCGCGCAATTCGCAGGTGCTTTCACTGTAATAATAGTAGTCGCCCTGCAGCTTTGAGATATGCACCAGCCCCTCCACAGTGTTCGGCAGCTCTACATAAATACCCCAGCCGGTGACGCCGGAAATGACACCGTCGAAGCATTCACCGATGCGTTCCTCCATATATTCCACCTTTTTCAGCTTATCGGTTTCCCGCTCTGCCTCATCCGCACGACGCTCCGTCTCCGAAGAATGTTTACAAACCTCCGGCAAAATATCCCGGTAATGGGCAACTCTTTCTTCCTTCAACCGCCCCCGCAGCTGTTCCTTGATAATCCGATGAATCTGTAAATCGGGATAACGGCGGATGGGTGAAGTAAAATGACAATAATAGGGGCACGCAAGTCCGAAATGCCCGCTGCACTCCACACTGTACTTCGCCTGCTTCATACTGCGCAGGGCAAGCCTGCTGATCATTGCTTCCTCCGGTGTTCCCGCCACCTTTGCAAGGAGCTTTTGAATTTCTTTGGGATGAACCTCCTCGCTGCCCACCTTAGAGCCGTTTCTGCCCATGGATTTCATATAATAGCCGAAGTTATTAATAAACGTGGCAAGCTTCTGAATCCGGTCGGAATCCGGCACCTCATGAATCCGGTATACAAAGGGAAGCTCCATCCAGTAAAAATGCTGCGCCACCGTCTCATTTGCCGCCAGCATAAAATCCTCGATAATATCCGTTGCCACATTTCGCTCGTAGGGCTTAATATCCGTCGGGTGTCCGTCCTTGTCCAAAAGGATTTTGCACTCCGGAAAGTCGAAATCAATGGAACCGCGCTTTTTACGCTTTACCCGAAGAAGTCCCGCTAAGTCACGCATTAAACGAAACATGGGGAGAAGGTCGTCATACTCACTGTAATCTGTCATTGATGCTTCCTCTTTAGAATCCGGCATCGCTGCTTCCGCCACGTCACTTGACCTTAGCATCAACTCTTTCGCTTGCTTTTTTTCACCGATGCCCTCTGCACTACTCGCACCCTCCAGCAGTTCCTTCACCACCGTATAGGACATTCGCTTATCTACCCGAATCACAGACTCGCAGATTTCATAGTCAATTATCTCGCCGGTCTTGTCCACCGTCATAAGACAGCTAAGTGTCAGCCTGTCCACCCCCGCATTCAGGGAGCAGATGCCGTTGGAAAGCGCATGCGGCAGCATGGGAATCACCCTGTCAACAAGATAAACGCTTGTACCGCGTTTCAAGGCTTCTCTGTCCAGTGCGGAATTCTCCTGTACATAATTGGTTACATCCGCAATATGGACGCCCAAATGATAGTTCGTCCCGTCAAAGGATACACTGACCGCATCATCCAAATCCTTTGCATCCTCACCGTCGATGGTAACCATGGTTACATCCCGCAGGTCCCTACGTCCTGCCCTGTCCGCCTCGGAAACCTCCTGGGAAACCCGCTCCACCTGATTCATGATTTTCTCTGAAAACTCCATGGGGAGCTCGTAGCCGCGTACAATAGACATAATATCCACGCCGGGGTCATTGATATGCCCCAAAATCTCTATAACCTTACCCTCGGGACTTCTCCTGTCCGTACCGTAGTCCGTAATCTCCACTACTACTTTATGCCCGGACATAGCACCTTTAGAACGCTCTTTGGGCACAAAAATATCCTGAGCCAATTTACTGTTATCGGGAATCACAAACCCAAAATTGTTGCGGGAACGCTCATAGGTTCCTACAAACTGCGTCATTCCTCTTGCAATGATTTTAATTACCTGGGCTTCCTTGCGCTTACCGTCCCTGCCGGGCAACAATGCCACCTGTACGATATCCTTATGGAAAGCCCCGTTGGTCTTATTTTCCGGGATAAATAAATCCTCATCCCATCCTTCGATTTCTACAAAGCCGAAGCCTTTCGCGTTACTGATAAAGGTTCCCGTCAGCACCTTCCCGTTGGATTTCATATACTTTCCCTTTACGGTTACCATCAGCTTTCCTTCCGCCAACAGTTCCTGTAAAATTGCCTTAAATTCCTCTTTATCTTCCTTTGCCACCTGTAAGAACATGGCCAGTTCCTTTTCCTTCATGGGAACATACAGCGCATCTTCCACTAAGTCACATATTATTTTTTTCCGTTTTTCTTTCTTATTCTGTTCCATTCCTTTACTTCCCCCGACATGCAGAAGTTGCTCTGCCTAACAAACATCTCGTCTCTCTCTTTCTCAATTCGTCCCACTTATTGTTCCAGCTTGCCTCTCTGCAGTTTTACCTACTGCTCTGCTCTTCACATGCATTTCGCTTCAAAAACACCGCATACAAAAAACTCCGGCATTTCAACAAATCCTTAACCCACTAAACAAAACCTCTTTCAAGCGAAAACAAAACACCCTTGTGGTATCACAAGGGTGCCTGAGTAAGCTTCATTTAGAATACATTCAAATTCAGTATTACCGAAATAAGAATAAACAATACGGCAAGAATCTTTGTGATTTTTACCAGTCTGCCTTCCATGGAACGGCCCTTATTCTTTCCCCAGTAGGATTCAGCAGCACCGCTGATGGAACCGAGTCCTGCGGATCTGCCTTCCTGCATCAGCACCAGTACCACAAGTGCCAGACAAATCAATATAAAGAAAATTGTAAGTACAATTCTTAAAGCTCCCATTTTACACCTCCTAA
>JAZQCX010000183.1:0-9619 GCA_045546495.1 Acetatifactor sp.
CCGCTTCCAGAAGCGCCTCTGCAGGAAACACCACATTTGGCACCTACGCCTCCTTCAGGCGGTAGTTTTCTGCCTGAGACATGAACAGCTGATAGTACAGGCTGTCGGTCTTTTTCATTAAGTTTTCGTGTGTGTCAAAATCTGCCACCGTTCCGCCGTCTATAATCAGAATCCTGTCGCAAAATACGGAGGAGGACATGCGATGGGATATGTACAGTGCTGTTTTCTTCTCCACAAGGGAATTGAATTTCTCATAAATCTCCGCCTCCGCAATAGGATCAAGTGCACTGGCGGGCTCATCCAAAATCACCATGGAAGCATCCTTATAAAGTGCTCTTGCTATGGCTATCTTCTGCCCCTGACCACCGGACAATTCTACACCGTCCTTATCATAATCCTTTCCGAAACGGCTCTGCAAGCCAATGGGAAGCTCCGCAATCTTTTCCGCAAGACCAACCTCGTCTATCAACCGTTCCAGTTTTTCCGGCGATGCATCTTTTTCCCGACAAGAGATATTTTCTGCAATGGTAAAGTTGAACAGCCTATAATCCTGAAATACTGCAGAGATTGCAGCCATATAGGACAGATAGTCGTAATCGTAAATATTGTGTCCGTTCACCAGAATTTCCCCGCTATCCGCCCGGTACATGCGACAAATCAGCTTCACCAGCGTTGACTTTCCTGCGCCGTTTAAACCAACGATGGATATCTTTTCTCCCTTTCCAACCTTAAAAGACACATTCCGAAGCACCGGCTTATCTGCGTTCGGGTAAGTAAAGGTCACATTCCGAAATTCCAGCGTCTCTATCTGTCCTTTAAACGGTTCCCCGCCTGCTTCTGACGTTTCCTCGGAAAGGCTCATAAACTCCATATAAGGGTCAAGATACCCTAAAAACTGAAGCATCATCACAACACTTTCCCCGGTTGTAATTACCATTTTAGAAAAATTGATTGCTGCGGACACATACATGGTCAAGGCACCGATTGTCAGCTTAGGTCCCAGTATTTCGGAAAGGGTTCTGACTCCCACATAGCCGTAGCTGAACGCGGCAACACCTTCACTGATTGCCCCCATCTGCCCCATGGCCTTACCCATTTTCTTCTGCATATCCTCGAACACATCACAAGTATCCATGGCAAACTGCATGGTGCGGTCCGTAATCATTTTTTTCATGCCATAGATGCGAATATCTTTCTGCGCCTCCTTTTCAGACCCGAGACTCATATAGTAACCGTATCTCCGGTTTATGGGCACAATTTCCTGTGCCAGCTGCGCCTGCTGCTTGGAAATTCTGCCGTAAATCAGAAGCATCAGCACAATCGCAATTACCAGAACAATAATCAGTACCGGACCGAGACTTGCCAGAATCCCCAACAGCCCCACTAACGTAGCCCCTTCCGTCACCGTTTTAAATACGGCCTGAATCATATTCGCAATGGCATTATGATTCCGTACGGCAAACACTGCGCGCTCCTTTAAATCCAGATATTTCGGAGTCTCCAAATAAGAATATTCCAGACGCATGATTTTTTCGGACATCAGTTTCATCATGCCCGCCTTTGTCTTCTCATCCTGTACATCACGGAATTTGGTCAGTGTATTGAGAAGCAACGTAATTCCCACATTATTTAATATCACCAAGCCTGCGTACAGCAGTAGCTGCTTCGGCTCTCTGCTCCCCAACAGCTCGTTCACCAGATACATGGGCAGCACAATATTCAGCAGGGATTTTACCACATTACACAGGGCATCTCCCAACAACAGCCCGATATAAGCAGGGGAAACCGTCCATGTCAGTTTTAG
This sequence comes from Acetatifactor sp., assembly GCA_045546495.1. Taxonomy (GTDB): domain Bacteria; phylum Bacillota; class Clostridia; order Lachnospirales; family Lachnospiraceae; genus Acetatifactor. The sequence continues at coordinate 1,805 of JAZQCX010000183.1, forward strand.
GAAATGTATCAGCTTACTCCTTTGTCTTTTCATACTGCCGCCTCCTCCTGATAATATTTGCCCTGAATTACAAACATATCGTAGTACCTGCCTTTTTTCTCCATCAGTTCATCATGATTTCCATACTCCGTCAGACCGTTTTCATCAAACAATGCAATCTTGTCACAAAACCTTGTACTGGCAAGTCTGTGAGAAATGTAAATCGCCGTTTTGTTTTCCACCAACGCACTGAAATTCTCATAAATTTCAGCCTCCGCCAGCGCATCCAAGGAGGCGGTAGGCTCATCCATAATTACAACCGCCGCATCCTTGTACAGGGCTCTTGCAATGGCAAGCTTCTGACGCTCACCACCGGAAAAATCCGTACCGTTTTCATCAATTATTTTCAGCATCATCTGCTGCATACCATTTTCAAACCCCGAAACCTTTTCCCAAAGTCCCACCTTTTCCAAGGCCTCCTTTACCTTCTTCTCATTCACATACTCGGAGGTACATGCCACATTTTCTCCAATGGTAAAGGCAAGAATGTTGATATCCTGAAACACTGCAGAATACAACCCATACAGTTCACTCTTTTTCAGTGTGGAAATGTCTGTTCCATCCGCCAAAATCCGCCCCTCCGTAGGCGCAAACAACCCCGTCATCAGCTTAACAAGCGTAGATTTTCCCGCTCCGTTTATTCCCACTATGGCAAGGCGTTCTCCACTTCGAATCTTAAAATTTAAATCTGTAAAAATATTTTTCTTTGTTCCCGGATAGCGGAATGTCACATGTTCAAATACAATCTCCGGTGCCGCTTTGCCGACTATATCAGCCCTTGTCTTTTCTCCCTCCAAAGTCAACGGCTCATCCATCAGACGATAAAAATCATTCACATATTCTCCTTCACTGCGGATAAATGCCAAATCCTTGCCGAACGCAAGCATCTGCGCCATTAAGGACACCACCATGGAAGTATACATGGTAAAGGAACTGACCGGCATCCCCTGCAACACTCTTTGGATTAAGGTTCCGTAGGTAAGCAGATTTGTCAGAAGCAATGTGACAATTCCCACTAATCCCAACAGATATTCTCTATTTTTAATTTTTACAATCAACTTCAGGTGCGCGTTAATTTCCTGTTGATAATTGTCCATGATCCTATCTCGGAGATTAAAAATGCGGATATCCTTACCATAGGAAAAATCCTGCGTTGTTTTCCGATAATAACCGATTTTTCTGGAAGCCCTGGACAACTCCTCTTTCTTGGAATATTTATAGTCATGGGTCAGCTTTGCCGTCCACATAATCACTGCCACATGCGCCACTACACTTAGTAAAAGCACCGGGCTGAGCGCTCCTGCCAAAAGCATCATGGCAACAAGCGTCAGGAAGCTTGCGGGCAGCAAAGACAGTTTGTTATACAAGCCCTCTATTCCGTGCGAATCACCGTTTCCTGCTTCCATTCCCTTCTGGTACTCCTCAAAAAACTTTGCATTCTCATGGTAACAATAGTCCATGGTTTGCAGCTTTTCAGACAGGTCATTCAGATATCTCAACCGAATCCGCATATTCCGCGTTCTCATGTAATGGGTTAAATACCCCGTTGCCACAGCCAGTCCTCCTGCCACCAGAAAATAAACTGCCATGGTGCCTACCAGTCGTCCCTCTACATTTTCTCCGCCCTGCTCCAAAACTCCGATGGCTATCTTGGGCAAAACAACTGCCATAAAGGGATATGCCGCTCCCAGAACCGTGTACAGTGCAATCCGTACATACTGGCTTCTGTCCTGTTCCCACATATTTTTCAGCATCCGCTTTACGACAGAAAGCACACTGTAATTTTTCCTTTTGGTTTTGTTTTCTTCACTCATTTTATCATTTTCACTCCTGCTTCTGCTTTTCCGAACCGTGTTTTTTCGGACTGTGTTTTTCCTAACTCTGTTTTTCTGATTTCTGTCCTTTTTACTGCGTTTATCCCATCCTTTTCTTGTCGCCCCTCCTTTTCTTGTCACTCCCTTCTTCTCTCTTTCGCACTGAAGTTCCTTTCGTACACACCTTACACTTTCCTATCCCACGCATCAATAGCCTGCGCGCAACAGGTCGACTTGTCCGCGCAAGTGGTTGAAATTCGGACATAAAAACAATTCCTTGATTGCAAATTATCGCAATCTGTGTTATCCTTTCTATACATGAATCTAAGTGAAAATCTTTCACCCACAGCATTCTGCTGCCATACGGGTCGAATCTTTGGCATTCGCCGACATTTTCACGAAAACAAACCAAAATGTTGGCAGAACCCGAAGAAAACAACTCATAGAATTGGTTCTGCCGGAATAGGAGGACTAATGAGTTTTACTACCAAGCCATTTGAAGACCTGAGTGTCATCGATGATTTTTTGATGAGCGCACTGGCAACAGATCCTGAGATAGGAGAATCTTTCTGTCGAAAAATGCTTTCAGTGCTCCTGCAGCGTAATATCGGCAAGGTGAGAGTTGTTGCGCAACGCACAATCCCCGCCACTACTCCCGGAAACCGCGGTATCCGCATGGACGTGGAGGTTGAAGAGCTGACTGTCTCAGCCTCAGGTGCAACCTCTGTCATGAATCTCTATGATATAGAGCCTCATCGTCAGGATAAGCTGCATTTACCGAAGCACAACCGCTTCTTTCAGGCAAAAATTGACGGCCGGTATATGCAACGAGGTAAAAATGATTTTTCCAGATTGCCCAACCTTTTTGTAATCACCATCCTCAATTACGACCCTTTCGGTTACGACTATATGATGTACACCATAAAGAATCGATGTCTGGAGGTTCCCGACCTGTATTATGAGGACGGTCTGCAATTTATTTATTTCAACACAACCGGAACAAAAGGCGGTAATCAGGAAATTCGGGAAACACTGCGATTCATTCAGAGCAGCACATCAACAAATGTAACAAATGAATCTACCCGAGAGCTTTATGAATATGTAAGCAGGGTAAAGATTCAGCCGGAAGTGAGGTTGGAGTATATGAGATTTGACGAAATTATATACTGGGAGCGGCAGGATGCCGTTGAAGAAGCCCGAAAGGAAAGTATTCTGGAGTTGTTGGAGGAGCACGGTGTTGTCCCCGAATCTGTAAAAGAGAAAATTCAGGCAGAGGATTCCGCGGAAACCTTGAAAACTTGGATAAAGCTGGCTGCAAAAGCAAACAGTATTTCGGAGTTTGCCGAAAAAATGTAACTGCGTTTTTGTGACTGCAATAACCGCGCCTAAATAAAAAAAGCGCCTCGGCTGTGAAACGACTTTGCCGCTTTACAGTTCCGGGACGCCTTTTTATTTATTCTTTTTAAAACAATCGCTTACTGCTTACCCTAGCAGTACAGCTCATCATCGTGATACTCCAGAATTTCCTCGTTCAGGGTTACACCGAAGTCTCTACCGATGTCTCTTAAATTATCGTCTGTGATAACCTGTCTGGGGGCCTTACCGCCGGTTGCTGCCAGTGCAATGGACGCAATCTGCGCAGCTTTTTCGATGGTGTGCATCAGACCAAACGCGGTATCAAAATCGGGACCGGATACAAACAGTCCGTGGAAGGACCAGATTGCCGCATCATACTTCTCCATCAGCACACAGGTCGCCTTTGCAATTTCAGGACCGCCGGGCACCATCCAAGGCACTACACCCACACCGCCGGGAAATACCACGCAACACTCCGTAGCACTCTTCCAAAGCATTCTGGTGAAAACCTCTGCCTTCAGAGGAAGTACATAAGTCAACGCAATGATATACGGTGTATGTGCATGATAAATTACTCTGTTTGCACCGTCTGTCACTCGCTTTCTCACAGAATGATTCATAAAGTGGGTCGGGAACTCACTGGTGGGTCTTCCGCCGTTTTCCAACCCCCAAACGATACGGTAGGAATCTCCCTTATCGTTAATCTCAACGATACAGATACTGTTCTGAGGCTCCAGACCTACATTCTGCAAAAACTTTCCGCTTCCGGTAGAAATGAAAAACTCACCCTTCAAGTTATCCGCCTGAACCCCCAGTTCCACCCATGGGCCGGGCTCCGCTTTAAAGTAGGTGCGGCACTCCGCCACCTCTTCTTCTTTCATACGGTAGGTTAAGTTTCCGCCGTTTCTCTCATGCCAGCCCTGTCTTACGCCGTCATGACACATACGGATATAATCATCCATCACCTTTACGCCAAAAATGTTATTCATCGTATCCCTCTCTTCTGAATCTTTCTTCCGGTCGCGCGGCATCCTGCCGAATGATATTTCGGCAGAATCATCTTCACACCGACTTTCTCAGCAGAATCTCGCTTGCTTATCGCTTCAATAACACCTCATCCTCATACTTCTTCACTTCAGCATAGAATTCCTTATCGGAAACAACGCCCTGACGTGCACAGTACTCATTCCAGATATCGCCCAGAGGCAGGGTCTTAACAGCCTCCTGCTCTACCATCAGCTCGGTCATCTTATTCTCATCCTGCAGCTTCTTCAGCATCTCGTTAGGGGTACAAAGTGCAGCCAGCAATGCCTTCTGGAAGCTGCGATATCCCATTGCAAATGCAGATACACGGTTAATGCTTGCATCGAAGTAATCCAGCGCGATGTATACGCGGTCAAGTGCGTTGCAACGAACGATCTCCTTTGCAATCTCCTTTGTCTCATCATCAAACAATACTACATGGTCGCTATCCCAACGGATGGGTCTAGTAACATGCAATGCAATCTCATCAAAGAAGCAAAGCAATGCAGGAATCTTATCGGAAACAACCTCGGTAGGATGATAATGTCCGTTATCCATCAAAGGCAGACAGCCGTCATGAGTTGCAGCAAAGGTCAGAGTAAACTCCGCGCTACCTGTGGTAAATGCCTCAACACCGATACCGAATACCTTGGACTCTACGCAAGGCTTAACCTTGCTCTTGTCGAAGGGCTCGGAAAGAATCTGCTCGATGGAATCCTTATATCTCATTCTGGGGCCCATACGGTCAGCGGGAACATCCTTATAACCATCGCCGGTCCAGATATTCATAACGCAGGGAATACCGGTCTCTTCTGCAAAGTACTGTGAAATACGGATACATGCCTTACCATGCTCAATCCAGAACTTTCTGGTTTCTTCATCGGGACTGGACAAAGTCAATCCATCTTTTACCTTATCATGGGAGAAGAAGGTAGGGTTAAAGTCAATACCCATATTTCTCTCCTTCGCAAACTCTACCCACTTCGCAAAATGCTTAGGCTCCAGCTTATCGCGGTCAACAAACTCGCCTTCCTCAAAAATAGCGTAGCATGCGTGAATGTTCAGCTTCTTCTTACCGGGCATCAGGCTCATTGCCTTATCCATATCTGCCATCAGCTGCTCGGGAGTAGTAGCTTTTCCGGGATAGTTACCGGTTGTCTGAATACCACCGGTCAAAGGGCCGTCATGGTCAAATCCCGTTACATCATCGCCCTGCCAGCAGTGAAGCGCTACAGGAACCTCCATTGCCTTCTGAATAGCTGCTTCCACATCTACGCCGTAGGAAGCATAAATCTCTTTTGCAGATTCAAATCTTGTCATTTCAAAATCCTCTCTTTCCTTTTTCTCTTTCCTTTTTATTTCTTTTTCTCTGCTTCTTACAATATTCCGTCTCAAACTTTTGGGGATATCACTTTGTACATCGGCATCCGTACGGTCTTGCCGTCTGCACGTTTTACAATCTTTTCGGTTATTTACCCGACATCCGCAACGCCCTACTTATAGGTCTGAATCTCGAAGGAATCAAACACACAGGCTCTTGCATCCTGTAAATTCTTCAGTTCTCCTACCGCCAGCATCTGTGCTGCCAGATTACCGATTGCAGTAGCCTCGGTGGGGCCGGCATAAACGGTAAGTCCCGTTTCGCGAGCTGTCAGCCTGTTTAAGTAATCCGCATTGGCACCGCCGCCTACGATATGTATGCAGTCATACTTCTGTCCGGTAATCTCTGCGATTTCACCGATTGTCTTTGCATAGCACTTTGCAAGACTGTTGTAAATTACGCTTGCCACTTCGGCAATGCCTTCGGGAACCTGCTGCCCGGACTCCGCACAGGCTGCCTGTACTTCCTTTGTCATATTCTCGGGAGCAAGGAAGCGGTCATCGTTACAATCTACAATAGAGCTGATGCTGCACTTGGACGCCTGCTCACAGATTTCGCCAAAGCCTAATTCACCGCCGATTTCCTTCTTCACGGACTGAATCATCCAAAGTCCCATAATATTCTTCAAATAACGGAAGCGGTAATCATAGCCGCCCTCATTTGTCAGATTACACTTCTTACTCTCAGGAGAGCAATTTGCCTCCATCAGCTCCGTACCCATAAGAGACCATGTTCCCGAGCTGATATAAATCGTATTGTCGCTGTTGGTAGGAACCGCAATTACAGCAGAACCCGTGTCATGGGTCGCAGGTGCTACCACCTTACAATTAAAACCAACCTCTGCCTGCACCTGTGCAGTCAGGTCACCAAGCGCTGTTCCGGGAGTTACCAGCTTTTGGAAAATCTCCTTAGGGTATCCCAGTCGCTCAATCAGTTCCATATCCCAATCCTTCGTTACGGGACTTACCAGCTGCCCCGTTGTTGCATTGGTATATTCCGTAGCCGCAACACCGGACAAAAGATAGTGGAAATAGTCGGGCATCATCAGCATTGTCTTCGCCTGTGCCAGCTGCTCCGGCTTCTTTACCTTTAACGCCATCAGCTGGTAAATGGTATTGAAAATCGCCTTCTGGATACCGGTTCTCGCATACAGCTCATCCTCCGGGATAATCTTGTATACCTCGTCATCCATTCCCTTCGTCCGGCCATCGCGGTACGCCACCGCATTACCGATGCGCTTTCCGTTCTCATCCAGCAGTACAAAGTCTACGCCCCATGTATCCACGCCCACGCTGACGGGAACCTTTCCTGCCTCCGCACATTTCTTCATACCCAGCTTAATCTGTGCAAAAAGCTCCTCCACATCCCATACATTTTCGTCGCCGCACTCCACCATACCGTTAGGGAAACGGTGGATTTCCTCCAACACCATCTTTCCGTCCTCCAGATGAGCCAGAATGTGACGTCCGCTGGATGCTCCGATATCAATCGCAAGATAATAAGGATTCATTGCCATATTCTCCTTCCCATTTGCCTTCTGCGGATTGGCTTGTCAAGCGCTTTTGCACATGCCACCGCAATTGTAAACATTATACCATACTTATTTTCACAAAAAAAGGACACCTTTTGTTCAAAAAGTGTCCTTATTTGCACTTTATGGTTATCCCTGCATGCTCTCCACAGCCTCTGAAATCCGGCGCACAACACTCTCCACCTCTGCATTGACCTGTGTGCTTTGCTCGGAAAGCTTACCTACTTCTGTTGCAACAACAGCAAAGCCCTTTCCCATTTCTCCGGCTCTTGCCGCCTCAATACTTGCATTCAGCGCAAGAATCTTCTGTTTTCCCTGCAGTGCCTTCAGGGTTTCCGTGTTCTGGGTAATCTGCTTCACCAGCTTGTGCGTGGTTTCCACACCCTTGGAAAGTCTCTCGATAATATGGGCATTCTTTTTCTTTGCATATTCCGCATTGATGAAGTTGTTGAGCACTTCTCCCAAGAGCTCAGCGGACGCTCTGATTGCCTCCTCCGTACGGACATTCACCTTCTGCAACGCCTTTATGTAAACATCCTCGTTTACGCCGATTTCACGCGCTACCTGACGGAACTTCTCTTCGTCCGGGTCGCCCGGCAGCACCTGTCCACCGATAACGGAGCCTACCTTTTCTCCCTCTACCACCAGCGGAATACCGAAATCCACCAATC
>JAZQCX010000184.1:0-11538 GCA_045546495.1 Acetatifactor sp.
TTTTCATCTGTATAACCGAAATCCACACAGTCAAACACCACATCTCCCTGCAGTTCCTGATAGGTAGTGGTTCCGTCCGCCTTATGATAATGCTTCCATGCCCAAAGTCCGGTATGCTTCGCACTTTCCGTCAGCTCACCGTTTTCGGTTCGTTCTGCATTTACAAGCTCCACATATCCTTCATCCGTCTCCGGTGTCTCATCCATCAGCCTGAAAATTCTGTCTGCTCCCGCCATCGCCATAATAATGCTGTTGAACTGCATGCTTATCTGGTTAATGGGCATACTAAAGGACTTATTCAGAGTCAGGAAACTTGCCAGGGCACCGATAGTCAGACCGGAAACTCCCGTAATTGCAAGCAATCCGCCACACACCGCACAGACAACATAGCTCAGATTACCAAGCTGTGCATTCACCGGCCCCATAATGTTGGCGAAGGTATTCGCCCGACAAGCACTGTCACAAAGCTTATCGTTCAACCGGTTAAAGGTCTCTAAGCTCTCTTCCTCATGACAGAAAACCTTCACTACCTTCTGACCGGTCATGGTTTCCTCGATGCAGCCGTTCAAGGCTCCGAGTGCTCCCTGCTGTTCTACGAAAAAGCGTCCGCTCTTGGAACCGATTTTCTTTGCCGCAAACATCATGACAAATACCATAAACAGCGTCACCAGAGTCAACGGCACATCCAGCGCAAACATGGAAATCAGCACACTCACCACCGTAATACAGCTGTTAAACAGCTGCGGCATACTCTGGCTGATCATCTGGCGCATGGTATCCGTGTCATTGGTGTACATGGACATAATGTCGCCGTGGGAATGGGTATCAAAGTAGCGGATAGGCAGCTGCTGCATCTTTTCAAACATATCGTCCCTAAGGTTCCGCAAAGTTCCCTGGGTCACATAAATCATAATTCTCGACTGGGTAAACGCTGCCGCAACACCCAACAGGTAGAAGCATGCCACTCTGCCGATGGCCGCTGCAAGCGGTCCGAAATCCGGATTCTTATTTCCAAGCAGGGGCACAATATAATCATCTATCAGCGTCCGCATAAACAAGGTTCCCTGCAAGGACGCAAACACGCTTGTAAGAATACAGATTGCTACAATCACCCAGCAAACCGCATAGTCCTTCATGGTAAAGGAAAGGATTCTTTTTAACAGCTTTCCGGGATTTTCTATCTTAGGTCTGGGACCTCGCATCCCCCTTGCACCGGGGCCCTTAGGACCGGGGCCGAAGTTCTGATTTTCTTTCGGTTTTCTTTCTTCTGCCATGCTTACTCCCCTCCCTTCTCATCAAAGTCACCGCTTCCGGATGTCTGGGATTCGTAAACATCGCGATAAATCTCATTGGTAGCAAGCAGCTCCTCATGTGTTCCGAAGCCGTCAACTCTTCCCTCATTCATAACAATGATACGGTCAGCATGCTCCACACTGGAAATCCGCTGGGCAATAATCAGCTTCGTTGTACCGGGAATTTCTTCCGCAAAGGAACGGCGGATTTTTGCATCCGTAGCCGTATCCACCGCACTGGTGGAGTCATCCAGAATCAGAATTTTAGGCTTCTTCAAAAGCGCCCTTGCGATACAAAGTCTCTGCTTCTGACCGCCGGACACATTGGTACCGCCCTGCTCTATATAAGTATGATAGCCCTCCGGCATCCTCTGAATAAACTCGTCTGCACAGGCAAGCTCACAGGCATGCTTACACTCTTCCTCCGTTGCGTTTTTATCGCCCCAGCGCAGGTTTTCCAGAATGGTTCCCGAAAACAGAACGTTATTCTGCAGCACAACGGAAACCTGATTTCTCAGCACCTCCATGTCGTAGTCACGGACATCCACGCCCCCTACAAGAAGCGTTCCTTCGGTTACGTCGTACAGACGGCTGATTAGATTTACCAAGCTGGACTTGGCGCTTCCCGTACCGCCGATAATACCGATTGTTTCCCCGGATTTAATATCCAGCTGAATGTTTTTTAATACCGGCGTATCCGCATCCTTTTTGTAACTGAAGGAAACATTCTCAAAACGGATGCTGCCGTCCCTTACCTCTGAAACAGGATTTTCCGGATTCTGCAAATCGGGCTCCTCCGTCAAAACCTCACAAATACGACGGCCGCTGGCCGCAGACATGGTCATCATTACGAAAATCATGGACAGCATCATCAGGTTCATCAGAATATTCATGCAGTACGTCAAAAGACTCATAAGCTGTCCGGTGGACAATTCATCCTGTACAATCATATGAGCGCCGAGCCAGCTGATCAGGATAATACAGCTGTATACCGTCAGGTTCATAACAGGACCGTTCCACGCAACGATTCCCTCCGCCTTACAGAAAGTCCTGTAAATATTTCCGCTGGCTTTTTTAAACTTCCCTGTCTCATGCTTTTCACGCACATACGCCTTTACCACACGAATCGCAGATACATTCTCCTGCACGCTTTCATTCAGGTCATCATACTTGGGAAACGCTTCCCGGAAATGCTTTGTGGCATTCGTTACAATAATCGCCAGAATACATCCCAAGAAAATAACCGCTGCCAGATATACACACGCCAGCTTCGGGCTGATGTAGAAGGACATCGCCATGGCACAGATTAAGCTGATCGGGGAACGCATACACATTCTAAGCAGCATCTGAAACGCATTTTGTATATTGGTGACATCCGTTGTCAGTCTGGTTACCAGACCCGATGTACTGAACTTATCGATGTTGGAAAAACTGAATCTCTGTATATTTTCATACATGGCCTTTCGCAGGTTTCTTGCAAATCCCGTGGAGGCCTTGGCTCCGAATACACCGCCGCCGATTCCGAAGCACAGACTTAAAAAGCCCGCTACAATCATCATCCCTCCCACGGTATAAATATGGGTCATGTTCCCTGCATTTACGCCGTCGTCAATGATAGATGCCATCAACAACGGAATCAACGTTTCCATCAACACTTCGGCTATCATAAAAACAGGTGTTATGATAGACGCTTTCTTGTACTCTTTTATATGAGCCGCAAGTGTTCTCAACATAAAACTTCTTTTCCTTTCCTTTTTGTTCCGACTTCATACTATAAACCGAAAATGTGTCCGAATTGTGTCTTCACTTACTTCTTTATCTTCATGGTTAAGGAAATGCGCTTCTTGGCTTCCTCCACACCAAGCACCTGTACTTCCACGATATCTCCCACCTTCACCGCTTCTAACGGGTGCTTGATAAAACGGTCGGTAATCTGGGAAATATGTACAAGGCCATCCTGATGCACACCGATATCTACAAAAACGCCGAAGTCGATGACGTTTCGCACGGTTCCCTTCAGAATCATGCCGGGCTTCAAATCCTTCATATCCAACACATCACTGCGAAGAATAGGCTTAGGCATATCGTCTCTGGGGTCACGGGCAGGCTTCTCCAGTTCCTTTAAGATATCAGTCAGGGTAATTTCTCCAATACCAAGTTCCTCTGCCAGAAGCTTTTTATCCCTGATGCGCTTTTCCAGACTCGAAACCGACTGTCCGCCTGCGTTCGCACTCTGCATTGCATTACCGCTGTTGTTTTCCCGTGTTGCATCCCCTTGACCGTTGACCAAATTGGTCTTTTTATTCCCGACACCCTTGTCACTTTCCAGCACAACGCCGCCCATGGCTGCCGCCAATGCCTTTCCCATGGCAGTGCCGGTATTCCGCACTTGTACGGGCTTTTGCGCTCTGCCTGCGCCTGTCATACCGCCGGTTTTACCTGTCGTATTTCCTGTCACACTGCCTGTCGAACCGGCTGTCATATTTGCCTTTTTACCGGACGCCTTTTCAGCTGCTGCCTTTTTCTGAATTTCACGGATATCGTCCATGGTCATACCCAGTTTATCCAACAGCTTCATCGCTGCCTCGTAAGACTCGGGATGAACACTGGTAGCATCCAGCGGATTGTCACCGTCCAGAATTCTCATAAAACCTGCGCACTGTTCGTAAGCCTTTGGACCAAGCTTTGCAACCTTCAAAAGCTGCTTTCGGTTTGTAAACTTACCGTTTGCTTCCCGATATTCAACGATATTCTTCGCAATGGTCTTATTGATACCGGAGATGTACTCAAGCAATGATACGGAAGCGGTATTCAAATCCACGCCTACCTTATTTACACTGTCCTCTACTACGCCACTCAACGCTTCGCCCAGCTTTTTCTGGTTCATATCATGCTGATACTGACCTACACCGATAGACTGGGGATCGATTTTTACCAATTCTGCAAGCGGATCCTGCAATCTTCTTGCAATAGACGCCGCACTACGCTGCCCCACATCGAAATTAGGGAACTCTTCTGTTGCAAGTTTACTTGCAGAATAGACGCTGGCTCCCGCCTCATTTACAATAACGTACTGAACCGGTCTGTCCAATTCCTTCAAAAGCTCTACAATTACCTGCTCGGACTCTCTGGATGCGGTTCCGTTTCCCACAGAAATCAAATCTACATTATACTTCTTAATCAGCTTTTTCAGTTCTGCCTTGGCTTCCTCCACTTTATTCTGGGGTGCCGTAGGATAAATTACCTTTGTATCCAGCACCTTTCCGGTAGCATCCACCACCGCCAGCTTACAACCTGTTCTGAACGCAGGGTCCCATCCTAAGACTACCTTTCCTGCAATAGGGGGCTGCAGAAGAAGCTGTTCCAAATTCTTACCGAATACGGCAATCGCTCCGTCCTCTGCCTTTTCGCTAAGGCTGTTGCGCACCTCACGCTCAATCGCCGGCGCAATCAACCGCTCGTAACTGTCCCCAATGACATCCTGCAAAACGGGAGTTGTATAGGGATTCTCCGAGGTAATATTCTTCTTCGCCAGATACTGCAAAATACGCTCCACCGGCGCACTAACCTTTACATTCAGCATCTTCTCCGCCTCGCCGCGGTTTAAGGCAAGCACCCTGTGACCGGCAATCTTCTTTACCGGCTCTTCAAAATTATAGTACATTTCGTATACGCTGGTTGCCTTCTCATCCTTGGCGGTACTGATAATCTTACCCTCTTCCACAGTCAGCTCACGGATATAGCTTCTAAAGTCCGCATTATCGGAAATGCTCTCCGCAATAATATCCTTTGCCCCCTGTAAAGCCTCCTCAGCGGTCTTTACCTGCTTATCAGCTTCTACGGTTTCGTCGCTTATGTATTTCGTAGCTTCTTCCAGAACATCCGCAGTGGCACTCTGCTCCAAAATATACTGTGCAAGCCCCTCCAGACCCTTTTCCTTTGCCACACTGGCTCTGGTCTTTCTCTTGGGACGGTAGGGACGGTACAAATCCTCCACTACCACAAGGGTTTCTGCCGACAAAATCTTCGCTCTAAGCTCATCCGTCAGCTTTCCCTGTTCCTCAATGCTGCTAAGCACCTGCTCTTTCTTTTCCTCCAGATTACGCAGATACACAAGTCGCTCATGCAGATTTCTCAGCTGCTCGTCATTTAAAGAACCCGTTACCTCCTTACGATATCGGGAAATGAAAGGAATTGTGTTGCCCTCGTCAATCAGCTTGACAGCAGCCTCCACCTGCCACTTCTCCACCTTCAACTCTTCTTTGATTTTCAGTATAATATCCATTTTTCTCACCTCTCCGGCTCATTCTTTCTCGCCATCATTACCATAATAACCGAAAAATCCACATGCCGCAATCGGACAATGGTAAAATAATCGTGAAATATTTATGAAATCAACGTCCGCTCCTTTGACATACTTATGGGGAAATGGTACATTATAAAAAAGAGCTATTAAACAAGGAGCCTGAGCATGGATTATAATCAGAACAACCGCCAAAATCAGGATAGAGACGACAGTTGGGACCGCTGGAACAGCGGCACCTCCAACAGCAGCTATCACAACCAGCCCACCCACAGACCCTATGACGAGAGATTCTCTATCGCTTCTCTTGTACTCGGTCTTCTTTCTGTTACGCTGGGATGTTGCGGATTATCCATCCCTCTTGCCGCGCTGGGACTTCTGTTTGCCATCCTTTGCTACCGGAAAGGAAAGCACATGAACAGCAACGCGAGGTTTGGTATGTATCTCTCCGTCTTTGGGCTTGTCTACGGCATCGGCATGATTGTCTACACCTTTGCCGTTGAGCTTCCCGCCATGCTGCGGGACCCCGCCGCTATGGCACAGGTAAATCAGGTTTATCAGATGCTCTTCGGAATGGATTTTCAGGAGTTTATGCAGTCTTTCTACGGAATTGATCTGTAGGGAAAGGAGTACTGTATGATGAATTTTTCGATACAAGGATACGGAAATACCGTGTACAATAACGGTACCGGCGCAGTCGGTGCGGCTCCAGAGCGTGAACTCCCCGGGATAACTCTCCCCGGCGAGGAAAAAGAAACCGGGGCACTGGGCCGAAAGGGTACAAAAGCTCCCGGCGAGGAGTGCCAAACCTGTAAGGAGCGGAAATATCAGGACGGCTCCGACGAGATGGTGTCCTTTAAGAGTGCTACGCATATTTCTCCCGAAAGCGCCGCTTCCGCGGTTCGCGCTCACGAGCAGGAGCATGTTTCCAACGCTTATAAGAAAGCCGCCAAAGATAACGGCAAGGTGATTTCCGCCAACGTGGCTATCCATACGGCTATCTGTCCCGAATGCGGGCGCAGCTATGTATCCGGCGGTACTACTACTACTCAAATTAAGTATTATAATGAAGACAATCCTTACCAGAAGGATTTAAAGCTGGCTGACCAAACAAAGTACGCCGGCATGAACGCCGATTATACAGTTTAATTCCAAAGCCGACGCGCACCGCGTCGAATCTAAATGACGGAAAATAGAATGATGCCTTATAGGAGTAACAATTCATGAAGCAGTACGCAAAAAGCTATGAATTAAAGAATAAAGCAAAGGATAAGCTGGGCGGTAAATACGGTATAGCAGTCCTGTTTTGCTTCCTCAGTTCCCTGATTCCCGGAGCAATACGGATGTTTGCCAACCTTTTCTTTTCACCCTTTCTGCCATCAGCGGCAGATGTGGGAAATGCAGGCGCGTTGGTTCCCGACTATATCTTTTTTGTATTGTCGTCCCTGTTGTTGTCCATCATTTTAGGAATGTTTAACGTGGGAATTGCCCTGTTCTTCCTAAAGACGGCATGCGGACAAACCGCGAATATCGGCGACCTGTTCTACGGTTTTAAGGCCGACCCCCGTAAGGCGTTGACCTTATCCGGTATTGTTGCCATCCTTAATGCAGTATGCCTTTACCCCTATCAGTACATGCTGGACTACTTTATGCTTTCCCGCGATATTACATGGCTTTACGCCGCTGCTGTGGCTATGGTTATTGGTATCTGCATTTACATTCCCATCTCTCTGGGGCTTGCATTTACCTTTTACCTGATGCTGGATTTCCCGGACAAAAGTCCAAAGGAGCTTTTAGAGCTCAGCTTCCGCATCATGAAGGGACACAAGAAGCGTCTGTTTTACATTCAGCTGAGCTTCATTCCGCTGTCGCTGCTTTGTATACTGACCTTCTACATCGGTTCCCTCTGGCTCACGCCCTATATGTACATGACCGAAGCATGCTTCTTTCTGGATTTGATGAATCCGAAGGAAGTTGAAAGGTAAACATAACGGGAAATTGGTCAATGCCAATTTCCCGTTTATCTATGTTACAATACCCAATTTATCTCATTTTCTTATACTAGGGCAATTCCATCCAATTTTCCCCGTCAAGGGACACTCGATATAACGCACCAAAATCCAAAGTATAATACGCCCAATCTCCAACAACCCAAATCCGATACATCATTTCTGATGCTTCTTTAATAATTTCTACATCAGATAAATATTTCATAGTAGAATAGGTAATCCCATAATTCTTCCCCAAAGTCCTTTCCACCCAAATCAAATTATCCTCATCCGCATTATAGATATCATCTCGATAATATGTTGCAAACCAAACAGGAGCTCCTGTTGACAAATCATAGTCATATGCCACACCACTACCTATATCAAACAAATGACTCTTATCAGAATAAACCATTAGATGATCATTATATATAAATCCACATCCAAAAATTGGTCCGTTCACTTTCTCATCCAACTCTAATGTATTTGCATCAAATTTTTGTATGTTATTTTCATTGCTATTTTGTTCTATAAAATAAAAATCGTCCCCTGTAATTCCAACAAATTGAACACCTGATCCAACATTCCATGAAGCCTGTTCTACTTCTCCCGTATTCAAATCATATTTACAAATATTATACTTATGACTTGTGGCAGACAGTTGTTCTTCCTTTACATAATAAATGTAATTTCCCACCACACGAAAATCAGGACCATAGCACATATTTTCAATTATCTTTTCATGCCTAGATCCATCCGTTCTGACTTTATGTATTTCTCCCCCATTACTATAACTACAATAGTATAACCAGTCACCAATCACATTCAAGTTGCGTACATTATTTTCCGCATAATGCACTGAATATACATTTCCACCGCCATCTATTTTCTTAATTTCTTTCTCCTTTGCATAGTAAGTCCATTCACCTTGCCCTGTTATACTAAAGTCGCCACCTTGACATAGATTTGCAGAGGAATTGCCTTCCTTATTAATTTCTCCCGGTTTATAGTCCGGTATAAAATCATCATTCACAATTTCTTCTGACTTTTCTTTCTCACTCTCCAACACCTTTTCTGTAGTCTTTCCCTGTTCCTTTTCCGCAAATGCATCCTGCGAATCTTTGGTGCCTTTTAACCATCCCATTAGTTCAGACACTTCTTCCGCCTCATCATAATAATTGCTTTTTTTTCGTTCCGATTCATCTCTTTCTGTTTCCACAGCTCCGCAACCACACAGCAAAAGAATCACTGCCAAAAACATCAATCCTCTTTTCATTCTTCTCTGCCCCTTCTTTCTCTTTTGACATTCAGTGAATGTCATTTATGATGTCATTTTATCATAAGCTAATTTATGTGACAAGCACTAAATGTCATTTATAGGAGGCGGAGCAATTATGTTCAAAAACAAAAATAATTCAAAAAATAATATTTGTGGTGAAAGCATCAAGAAATACCGTCTACTTATTACTCCCAAGTTATCCCAGCGGGGCCTGGCAGACAAAATGCAACTGTTGGGAATTGACTTAGACAAAAACGCAATTCAGCGAATCGAAAGTGGACAGCGTTTTGTAACAGACATTGAACTCCTTGCCTTTTCAAAGGCACTACAAGTCTCACTAGAAGATTTGCTACAATTTTAATCCACGTCCATTGCACAAAAATCCCTATAGAAATTTATGAAGAATAATTTTATTACACAACAAAAAACTCTAGCCATGCTAGAGTTCTTCAATCAACCATAATAAAAAATCTCCGTCCATCCCAGAAATTTTCTTTATAACGAAGGTTATTTGGCAGGCGTCGCGGCTCCTGCATCTCTTTTGACCCGAAGGGTGCGTGGTTGCAACGGAATTTACCACCTCAAATAACCTATACATAATACTAGCATATCTATCTCTTGTTGTAAACATGCCATTTCCGGTATGCCATTTCCGCATATCCCATTGCACGCCCCTCCGCAAAAAAACGCTCCGACTTTCCGTCGGAGCGTTTTCACTTCTACAACACCTGTTTTTCCAGAAACGAATCAATCACGCTCAAAAACTCATCCGGGTTGAACATAATGGCAAGATGACCGCCCGGCATATCGCGAATCACCTGCGACTCTTCCATTATGTCAAACAATGCCTCCTTAATGTCGACCGTAAAGGTTTCATCGTCATCCGGTTCGATGATCAGTACACGCCCTTTCAGGAAAGCAAAGTCCTCCCTTTGGTGGGTTCCGAAATAGTCGCGCAAGTCACACAGCAACGAAGTCATATGGCAGAAGTAATCCGGTGTCATAATGGGCTTTAGCTGATTTATCAGCTCCTTTACGGATTCATACGCTCCCGGCATATTGTTCATATGTTTCTTAAACGCCCGCTTCATAATCATCGGAAGAAGAAACATGGGAAACCTTCTGTACATTTTATATCGCTTCTGCTCTTTCTCGGGATTAAGCATTCCCGTCAGACACGTCATCCCCTCATATCGGATGTTGTTAGATAGGGAAGCCGTTGAAGTAAGTAAAAGTCCCTTTACCACCTCCGGGTGACGCTTTGCAATAATCTGGGCAATCAGTCCGCCGTAGGACTGTCCCCAGAAGTACACATTTTCAGCCTTTAAATAAGTAATCAGTTCCGCAATGGCATCTGCCGTAGCCGCATTTCCCTTAAACTCCATAGGGTAGTTAAAGGAAATGAAGGAGTACTTACTCATAAAGCTTTTCGCAGCGACAAAGAAGCCGTCTGCCATTCCCGAGCCTCCTGCAAGCATAACTATCGTTACATTTAACTTAGGATTCGGATTCTTATAATATCGGTACTGAAAGGTACCGCCCGATAATTTCACACTCTGCACCGGTACTGCCCGGTTATACTCCTCAAATTCTTTTTTCATATCCATTTCCGCAAAATTCATATTTACCACCTTTCCTACACCTGTTGACTTGACGCCGCAGGCGCAAATTCCCATAGCCGCTTTCTGTCAGACGAAAACTTGCTTTTACCTTGCGCATACAATCCCAATATTCCATACTCTCGCACAGTTAGTTTTGACTAACCTCGCTCTTAAATTTTAGGTGACACACTTGTGCATCACCTGCCTGTATATTATAATTATTTTGCAAAGAAATCAATAACCCACGCAAAAGTGATACATTTTTCGCATTTTGTGTCACCTTTCCCTGTCACTTAGAAGAGGAGCCGATTATGTATTTCGAAGAAATAGAACCGAATCAGACAAGGCTTTGGATTGTCAACAGTCTTCTGGAATTATTAAAAAAGAAAAACTACTCCGACATCACCATAAATATGCTGGTGGAGCACGCAGGACTGGGACGACGCACCTTCTACCGCTATTTTAAAACGAAGGATGAAGCCATGTGCCATATTGCAGGATTACTCATGGACCAATTTGCATGCAATATAAAAAACAACCACTCCTCCGGTCTGGAGGGAGTGGCTGTCTCATATTTTCAATTCTGGGAGCAGTATATCGATATTCTGCTTCTCCTAAAAAAGGCACATGTTTTACATTTTATTGAGGATAATCTTTTAGAACTAGTCGTGGATGTTGCAAAAAAAGCAAACCACATTCCGCAGGATATGCCCGCCGAACAGCTGACGCAGTTTTACGAAAAATATCGTTACGAATTTGCTTTCAAGCTGGCGGGTTTCTGGAAAACAACCATTCTCTGGTGCGAGGAGATTCCCCGCAAGTCTCCTGAGGAAATGGCTAAAATCATCGCCTCTTTTATGCTTCCGTAGCGGTGTCCTTTGTGGTAATCCACTTCAGGTAACCGTTGATGAACGGATCAAGGGCACCGTCCAGCACTGCGTCTGCGTTTCCCGTTTCCACATCCGTCCGCAAATCCTTTACCATCTTATAGGGCTGTAAAACGTATGAGCGAATCTGGTTACCCCAGCCGATGTCCTTTACCTCACCGCGGATATCGGAAAGCTTTTCTACATTC
>JAZQCX010000185.1:0-3507 GCA_045546495.1 Acetatifactor sp.
CGAATTTCTGAAAAGCTGACACAATATCTCCTAACGAGCCTTCCAGCATGCTACGACACATAGTTTCAGCCTTATCCCTGCCAAAAGATTTGGTGAACATAGTCTTCATTTCAGGCAACGAGGAAAGCATCTTTTCGATACTGTCCATGGATTCCTCAAAAACAGAAACAGCAGAGTTGTATCCACAACAGGGACAAAAATACGCAGAGCCAATCACACTATACCGGGTACCACACTTCTCACAGGTAATGTCCGTCTCCCATTCCTCACATTGTCCAATAGGATTATTCTTGAAAGTGACACGCTTTCCAGGTTTATAGGTGATTTTGATAAACTTATTTCTTCTGGTAGACCGAGCCAACTGACCAAAAGCATCATCCAGTTTTTTATGAATCATGCCCATTGCATAATCAATGGCAATCTGCTGCATGGATTCTAACTGTTGCTGTGTCCACCACTTTTCAGAGGTATCTACATGACCACACATTGGACAGTGCACTTCTTCGTCAGACACCTTTTCTTTCCAATCCTGCATATTGATTTTGAAGGTATACAAGCAGTTTTCGTTTGGACATTCTCTGTCGAAATAACCCTTCTCATCCGAATGCAATTCAATCGGTATGTTCATAGTTACACCTCTTTCTGTCGTAATATGAATTCTTTGCGCTACATCAGTTCTTAATCACTGTGCGCTTGCCGTAGCCCTTGGGGACGATGTTGTTTTGGCGCATCTGCTGGATAGCCCGGAGCCAAACATCCCTGGAGAACCGTTTCTTGCTGTCGTTCCAGTTGTTCAGCACCTCGTCCACAAGCTGCTCATCGGTGAATTCTTTACGGTCGATAATAAAATCGTTCCATGCCGCAAACAACGTTGCCACGATTTCTGCCTGGTCTGCATCATAATCCATAAAGATACCGATAATGCGCTCGATTTCAGAATCATAGTCTGCGAAATACTTATCATAGTATTTCTTGTACTTGCCGTTGTCCTTTGCCGGCGTGTAGGATACACCCTACTTGGATGTTTTCATGGTATACCACTTATTTTTGCGACTGATGATGCCTTCGCAATCATAAATAGACTCATCCAGAGGGCCGGCGGCCTGGCGAACATACTCGGTATCGAAGTCAAAGCCGATGCTGGTCTCGATTGTGTATAGCATCTTCTCCAGTTTAACACGGCCCATCTTCGTCCGGCACTTATCCAAAATCCGACTCATGAGCACAGCCTGCGCAAAACGCGCCTTCTTGGTACCCAGTACAGCGGGGAAATACGGATAGACGATGGCTGTGGTTACAGATTGCTCCGCCGCACCAACTTCCTTCTTGCCGGTTACATATTCATAAATAATCGATTTTCTATATGCCCCCAGTTCTCCCAATAACGCAATCTTTTTTGCGATAACCGCATCTATCATTGCACATTTTTGGTCAAGGAATTCTGCAATTTCCATTTGCTCCGCAATAGAGGGTAGCGCGATTGTAATGTTCCCAATATCCGCAGCGGAGATATGAACCACTTTCAGTTTCGTTCTACCACAGCTTTTTTGGCTTTGAGCGTAATTACTGTTGAGTGCATAATTCAGGAACGCAGGATATTGGTCGTGCCTGAGGATAATAATATCTCCACCGGCCAAACATTCTTCTTCGCCCAAATAGACTATACTTTTGCCTATTTCTTCAACCAGTTCTCCTGTACAGGTGAAGAGAATATCACCATACGAGAAGTATTTAGGGGCACTCACCTTTTCCTTATTAGTTCTTGTCACACAAGTTGTAAACGCTTGATTATATTTGGTATATATTTCACCATATCTAACACAAGGAGAATCCCCATCGACAACAATATCTTCCTTGGTTATTCCATTACCCTTAGAAAACGTAGTGGCAATGGTTTTTAACCTTAGGACTTCCCATTCTGCTGGAATGTCCCCCAGCCATAAGCAACCACTATCCTTGAGCGAGCGTGTTCCACGTATCCCTTTTGTAACAGCTTCTGTGATAATGGCTTGTTTTAGTTTTCTGTAATGCTCGATTACGGCATTAGTTTTTGCAATTACAGAATCAATTTCCGCACACAGTCTGCTGAGGTAGTCTGCAATTCGTTGTTGCTCATCCAGCGGTGGCTCAGGGATTGCGATACGCTTCATATCCTGCCAATTGGTAGTCCACAGGTCGTCTACGATGCCATGTCCCCATTTGTAGAATTCATCGGAGAACATAGGAGAATGGAACAGCCAATCGTAATACTCAGGATTCATTTCATCCCTGGGCTGCAGGATGGTGTTAATCAAGGACACAGACCCGTCATACGCAGAAATACCGCAGGAACCCCGACGGTCAGAACGGCTGTTAATGGCAAAGTCGCCCTTACAGACAAGCTTCCGGTCGTCATGTGCATCCGTTTTGGCAGCAGATGCAAGCTGCGGCAGAATGCCTTTCATAGTAACAGAAAGCGGAGGATAATCCCGGTCGCTTACCTTAGTTTTTCTTTCGGTATACTGATTGCCGATTCGGACAATATTCCAGTCCGTAGGTATCATGCCAATCCATTCTATACCGCTGTCTTTCATTTCTCTCATAATACCACCACTTATGTAGGTATATTTTCTGTAACTGTGTTCAGTGCAGGGAGTAAAAACAGGAATATTAACATTGCGGTTGCACTAAAGCAACACAACACGCCAACGACATCTCTTGCGTTGCCTTTTAACCAATTTTGCAGACCGAGAAAAGCAATCCATATAATTGCAGAAGCAAGAAATGCCATTGCCACAAAATTTGCCGTAATGGATTCCATAAAGTTTGCACCCAGTCCTGCCGCAATCACAGCAGTTAAGCCTGCAACATACAAATAACTGAATATGTTGGTGTAGCTTTTTTCTGTAGCATCGGTCTGTCGCTGTGGCAAGTCGTTTTGTGTAAGTTTTAAACACTTCATTTCATTGATGATATAAGCAACCATGTACACCAGCATCATCAGCAAAAATGCAGCCGCACACACCTCAACAAGGTAAGCAGATGTCAGACCTTCTCCAAAAGATTTCCCCATTTCAACAAAAACAGCAGCAAAGAAGATTGCAACTACATAAATCACCTTAAAAACGATTCCAATTCGCTTCTCACGGATTTCGACCGTTTTCGCATATGCTTCACTATCGCTGACAGTTTTTCCAATGGAAACGCTCTGCTGCTCAGTCTTTTGAGGCTTGGGAGGATTCTTGCTTTTATTCTTCTTTTTCTTATTATTACTCACTTAAGAATTGCCTCCAGACTTGCACTAATCTCTTTTTCAAGCCCTATAATTCTGCTGAGGATATCGTCCGCAGCTTCCGGCTTTTGGTATTCATAGAAATACCGGGTCATAGGAATTTCATATCCCACCTTGGTTTTCGTCTTATCAATCCAGGCATCCGGAGCATAGGGCAGCACTTCGCGGGTGAAGTATGTGTCGATATCCTCTGCCAGGGGCACATTCTCTGTATCCCGGAGAGCAGCATCTGCAAC
>JAZQCX010000186.1:0-15058 GCA_045546495.1 Acetatifactor sp.
AGGAACATTGTCTCTGTTCTTCAGCAGGGAGCTCCAAGAAGCGAATCCGGTCTTCCATGCGGCGTTGAGCGATGCTATATTTCCATATTTTGCCTTAAGCACCTTGACGAACTCCTTTTTTGCCGCCTGCGCCTCCGCTTCCAGCTCCTTCGCATTCTCTTCCAGCTGTTTCTGCTGTGACAGTACACTATCCAGCTTTGCTTTCCGCCCCGCCACATCACCGTGGAGATTCATCAGTTCCTGCTCCATACGTTGGGCTTCCTTCTTTAAACGCTTCATCTCCTCTTCAGAAACCGTATTTGCGGAAACTGCCGCCGGAGCCGGATGCTCTAAGGCACCGCATACCGGACAAGGCTTTCCCTCCTCCAGAAGCTCTGCCGCAAGTCCGATTGCATCCAGTCTTCTCCGGTGCTCCGCTTCCTCATAAGCCTGCTTTGCTTCTCGACTGAGCTGCTCCTGTTTACAGTAATCTTCCTGCCCTTTCTTCAGCTGAAGCTGAAGCTGTTCCTGCGCTTCCATGGTTGCTGTAATCTCTCTGCGCTTTTCTGCAACTGCACGCTCCTTCTGGCGAAAACGCTCCTCCGCACCTTCTACCCAGCCTGCATTCATGGCGCTGTTATAAGCCGCCTGCTTTCTTTCCATCTCCGGTCCCAGACGCTCCAGCGCTTCCGCTTCCTTTTCCGCCCGCAATAGCTGTACAATCCGGCGATTCTCTTCCTCAAGTCCTGCCAGTTTCCCGGCAAGCTTTTCAATCTGTTTATCTGCCGCATCGTACTCTTTTTTACTTTCCGCAAGATACTCCTTCGCTTGCTCTTCCATGCTCGCAAGACACATTTCCAAGGCTTCATCATTCCGATTCTCGGCGGCAATCAACCCGGAAAGCTGCTCCCTCACAGCCTCGGACCAACCGCTCTGCTCAAGCCCCACTGCCAGAAGCCGTATATCCTCGTCCAGCTTGTTCCGCTGCTCCATAATCTGTCCGTATGCTGCCCTGGCACGCTGTCCCAGTTCCTGCGTAAACCATTCATACACGCCGGTATCAAAAATCTCACGGAATATTTGTGTCTTCTCCTTTGGCGGTGCCACCAAAAGCTTTGCAAACTCCCCTTGGGCAATCATGGAAATCTTCTTAAACTGCTGATAATCCAGCACAAGAAGCTCCTTTACCGCTGCGTTTACTTCCCTTACCCCTTCCACAATGCGTCCATCCGGGTAGGTGAGAACTGCATTTTCCTTTTCCTTTGTCAGGCTCACGCCGCCATTGTTTCGTTTCTTAGGGCGCAGATATTCCGGGTTCCTGCGAATGAGATACTCTCTGTCACCATGCTCCATCAAAAGCTCTACATAGGTGGGGGTTCCCTCCCCCGCGAAGTCGCTCCGTACACTGCTCCGCTCCTTATCACGCTCCGTACCGCTAAGTGAGCCGTACAGCGCATAACAAATTGCATCAAATATCGTCGTCTTTCCTGCGCCGGTTGCTCCTGTAATCAGGAAAATCCCTTTTCCCTCAAAGCTCTCGAAATCAATTTTTTCTTCTGCCCTGTAGGGTCCCCAGCCGCAGATAGTCAGTTTTCTCGGTCTCATTTCAGCCGCTCCTCCACCTGCTCTGCCACATCCCGTACAATTTCAGCACGCATTGCATCCATAGGTTCTCCTCGCAAAAGCTCGTAAAACTCGCCAAACAATTCAGCTGTCCCTTTCCTTCGTCCGGTCAGCCTGCTCTCATATACTTCATCATCCCGCAGATTCTTTTCCATGATAATCTGCAATACATTCGAATAGACACTGCGTAGCGTTCCCATGGGGTCTACCAGTTCCTCCGTATTCGTAAGAGTAATCTGGAAATAATCCTCTAAGCCGTTACCACATCCCGCGCCCGCACGGTTTTCCTCCACTGTTTCCGGCGCCATTAAATCCTCCAGGCGACCTTTCAGGCAACGTAAATCATGGAGCGGTTTTAAGGGCACACGACGCACCGTAACCTCCTGCCTTGCGCCCAGCTCCACCAGATTAACGGACTTTTCCGTCTTCCACTCGCTAAAAGAATATTTCAACGGCGAACCCGCATAATACACTTTCCCTCCGCCCATATGCTGGGGCTTGTGGATATGGCCCAGTGCCACATAGGAAAAGCTTTGAAACAGCGATGACGGAACCGCATCCAGTCCGCCTACGGTTCCTCTGTCCTCAGAATCAGACAGCTCCGGCTGTTCCCCGGACATACCCGCCACAAAGAAATGAGTCACCAGAACATACCGCTGGTTCAGGCTCATTGTCATAGGCGTTGCAGACAATATACGTTCTACGGAATCTGCCGCATTTTCCGCACCCACTACCGCATTTTTTACAAAAGGAAGCAACACAAAGGAAACGGGACCATGCTCATCCTCCAGCACCACCGTTTTCGGCGGCTGCTCGTACTCTCCCGCTATATATAATCCCTGCTTTTCCAAAATCCGGTCGGCAAAGGCAACTCGCTCAGGGGAATCATGGTTCCCGCTAATCATCAGTACCGGAATCTTTTCCCCGATAAGCCTTGTTAAAAAATCATCCAGTAGCGACACCGCCTCCGCAGAAGGCACGGCGCGGTCATAGATATCTCCCGCAATCACCACCGCATCTACCTTTTCCTCCAGTGCCACCCGATATATTTCGTCCAATATGTGACGCTGCTCCTCCAGCAGGGACTGTTCAAACAACTTTTTCCCGATATGCAAATCTGCTGTATGTAAAAATTTCATGTACCATCCTCCATGAAAAGTTTAACATACGGAATGCCGTAAAAGCAACTGTATCTCCGCTTCCTGCGGCGCATTTTTATTTCCCGGAAGGTGCTTTCGCAGCAAGTTCTTTCCCATAAAACAAAAACCGCAGCAAATCGGCTTATGCCAACCTGCTGCGGTTCCAATTCGACTATTCAGAAACGGTTGCTTACGCAATCACATGAATCCAGCCTTCGGGAGCTTCGATTCTTCCCATCTGGATTCCGGTCAGGGTATCGTACAGCTTCTTGGTTACAGGACCCATCTCTGTCATACCTGCGGGCAGACAGATTTCCTTACCGTGATCCACAATCTTTCCTACAGGGGAGATAACTGCTGCCGTACCGCAGAGACCACACTCTGCCATGTCACCCAGCTCGCTTAAATAAATCTCGCGCTCCTCTACTTCCAGTCCCAGATATTCCTTTGCAACATACATCAGGGAACGACGGGTGATAGAAGGAAGGATGGTGTCGGACTTAGGGGTTACCACCTTACCGTCCTTGGTTACAAACAGGAAGTTTGCTCCACCGGTTTCCTCTACCTTTGTTCTTGTCTTGGAGTCAAGGTACATATTCTCATCATATCCCTCCTCATGAGCAGATACGATTGCATGCAGACTCATTGCATAATTCAGACCTGCCTTGATGTGGCCGGTTCCGTTAGGTGCCGCACGGTCAAAGTCGCTGACACGGATGGTCAGAGGCTTAACGCCGCCCTTAAAGTAAGGACCAACAGGGGTACAAAATACTCTGAACTGGTACTCCGTAGCGGGCTTAACGCCGATTACGGGATTTGTACCGAACATATAAGGACGCAGATAAAGGGTTGCGCCGCTTCCGTAGGGCGGTACATATGCTGTATTTGCAGCAACGGTTTTTGTCACTGCATCAATAAAACGCTCTTTCGGGAAAACAGGCATTTCCAATCTCTTAGCGGAATCCATCATACGCTCTGCATTTAAGTCGGGACGGAAGGTAACGATACGTCCGTCATCGGTAGTATATGCCTTCAGGCCTTCAAAAATCGTCTGGGCATACTGCAATACGCCTGCACATTCACTCAACACCACGTTTGCATCCTCGGTCAGCACGCCGTCATCCCACGCACCGTCCTTAAAGTTAGATACATAACGCTTGTCCGTCTGAACATATCCAAAGCCTAAGTTGCCCCAATCAATGTTTTTCTTTTCCATCGGTTTTTCCTCTTTCCCATGAGTTCTGTCTCAAGATTATTTGCATTTAATTATTATACTTTTCTCTGTAAAAGTCAAGACGCTTTTCCGATTTAATACGCAAAAGTGAAGCTTCCCGTATTAAACGAAGACAACGCCTCATTTCCCGCGCCTCATTTTTTCCGTTCGTACTTCACAAAGGTATAAGCGATATCAAAGTAGGTCTGCTCGTCGCTCTCCTCCGTCACCTCCCAATCCGGGTCAGCATCCAGATTCGGGAAATAAGTGTCCGCCTCGTAAGCATGGTCAATCTTTGTTACATGTGCCACATCACAATAAGGAAGCATCTGGCGGTAAATGCTTTCGCCACCAATAATATAAACCTCATCCTCATTATACTGCTTCAATTCCTCCAGAAGTTCTTCCACGGAGCGCACCACCGTGGCATCCTTTACCGTAAAGTTCTTATCTCTGGACAAAACAATGTTTGTTCTGTTCTTCAGAGGCAGACCCTGAGGGAAGGTCTGGAGGGTCTTTCTCCCCAGCACTACCACCTTGCCCGTGGTCTCCTCTCTGAAATGCTTATGGTCATTGGGAATCCGCACCAGAAGTGCATCCTTATTTCCGATGGCCCAATTACTGTCTACCGCTACAATTAAATTCATGGTTATTGTCCCTTTCTTTCTGTCATTCTTCACGTTCGCCCGACTGCTTCGCTTTTTCAAAGCTTTCGCATGCATGGCGTCCCATTCTTCTCGTTCGCCCGACTGCTTCGTTTTTTCAAAGTTTTCGCATGCATGGCGTCCCATTCTTCGCGTTCGCCCGACTGCTTCGCTTTTTCAAAGCTTTCGCAGTCTCCACATTCGTAACTTCGGGCTACCGCCCTTCGTTACTCATGCTGTTCGCTCGCCAAATGTTGTCCTCCACCCATGCAAGCATGGCTCCGGACGCCTCTTTGCTCGCTTGGCTCACTATATGGCTATCGGAATATCCTTAATCTGTTCGCCGGTTTCGTAGCCGTCCACCCGCACATCATTTCTGGTAAACTGATAAAAATCCTTAATTTCGGGATTCAGCCAGAAGGTAGGCGCTTCCTTGGGTTCCCTTGCAATCAGCTCCTTGATAATCGGGATATGACGGTCATAAATATGAGCGTCGGCAATCACGTGTACCAGCTCTCCCACGCGCATATCGCACACCTGCGCCAGCATGTGTACCAGTACGGAATACTGCACCACATTCCAGTTGTTTGCCGCAAGCACATCCTGGGAGCGCTGATTCAAAATCGCATTCAGGGTCAGCTTATCATCCCCGGGCTTCTGGGTCACGTTAAAGGTCATGCTGTATGCACAGGGATACAGATTCATTTCATGCAAATCCTGATGCACATAGATGTTCGTCATAATCCGGCGACTGAAGGGATTATTTTTCAGATCATAAATCACTCTGTCCACCTGATCCATCATGCCCTCTTTATACTGATGCTTCACGCCCAGCTGGTAGCCGTATGCCTTACCGATAGAGCCGTCCGCATCCGCCCACTCATCCCAGATGTGACTGTGCAGCTCATTGATATTATTGGATTTTTGCTGCCAAATCCAAAGAATTTCATCCGTGGCAGACTTTAACGCCGTCCGTCTGAGCGTCATAATGGGGAACTCCTTAGACAGGTCGTAACGGTTCACCACGCCGAACTTCTTAATGGTGTACGCCGGCGTTCCGTCCTCCCAGCGGGGACGAACCTTCTCGCCCTCGGTGCTGGTTCCGTTCTCCAGAATATCCTTACACATTTCTATAAAAACCTTATCCGCATAACTCATAATCTACACCTCATACTTATCGCACAGAGAATTAATCTGGTCGGCGAATTTCGCCATATCCTTATTGGTCAGACCGTCGCTCTTCTGCACCAGATTAAGCAGCCTTTGAGCGGAGGCCAAAAGTCTCGCAAACACACCGCTTGCCTGCGCCTTTGGTTTCTTCTTTGCAGGCATGGGAATACCCTCGTACTCCACTTTTCCGGAAATCAAATCAAACACGGTTCCGCTGTACGGCGCATAGGCTCTCTGTCCATGCTCAATTTTCAGGCACTCGGCAAATGCGGTACAGACACTGTCTTCACCGTGCACCACAAATACCTTCTTAGGCTTCTCCTCAAAACCGCCCAACCACTCAAGCAGACCGTCCTTATCCGCATGACCGCTAAGACCGTTCATCTGGGTAATCCGGGCTCTTACCTGAATCGGCTCACCAAACAGGCGCACCTCGTCCGCACCCTCTAAAAGACTTCTTCCCAAGGTTCCTACTGCTTGATAGCCTACGAACAGAATTGTACACTCCTCACGCCAGAGGTTATGCTTTAAATGGTGCCGGATTCGACCGGCCTCACACATACCGGAAGCCGAAATGATCACCTTAGGGGTTTCGTTAAAGTTAATTGCTTTCGATTCATCGCTGGTGATAGAAAGCTTTAAGCCTGCAAATGCAATCGGGTTGATACCCTCACGCACCATTTCCATGGCATCCTCGTCAAAGCATTCCCACCGGTTTTCCTGAAAGATTCCCGTTGCTTCTACCGCAAGGGGACTGTCCACATACACAGGGAAATTTTCATGTCCCTCCACCAGTCGTCCCACCTTAATCTTTCTCAGAAAGTAGAGCAACTCCTGCGTTCTTCCCACCGCAAAGGAAGGAATTACCACATTACCGCCCTTGTCGAAGGTTTCTTTTAATATGGAGGCCAGCTCTCCGATATAATCCGGGCGCTCCTTGCTGTGCAGCCTGTCGCCGTAGGTGGATTCCATAATTACATAATCAGCACTCTTTGTAGGCAGCGGGTCTCTCAAAAGGGGCTGATTCTTATTACCGATATCACCGGAAAATACCAGCTTCTTTGTAGTGCCGTTCTCCGTCAGCCAAAGTTCAATGCTGGCAGAGCCCAAAAGATGACCGATATCCGTAAAACGAAGCTTTACACCCTCGCAAACCTCAATTTCTTTATCGTAATGGCAGGGAACAATCCGCTTAATAATCCCCTCTGCATCCTCCATGGTATAAAGGGGCTCCGCTGCGGCAACGGACTTACTTCTCTTTGCCTTACGGCTCTTCCACTCAGCCTCCATGGTCTGGATATGGGCACAGTCACGAAGCATGATGCTGCACAAATCGGCCGTTGCCTCCGTAGTAAACACCTGCCCCCTGAATCCTCTCGCGTAAAGCAGCGGCAGCATTCCGGAATGATCCACATGCGCATGGGTCAGAAATACATAGTCCAGCTTAGCCTCACTTACCGGCAACGGCTCGTTTTCAAAAGCATTCACACCCTGCTCCATACCGTAGTCCACCAGCATATGCTTTCCTGCCGCCGATAGATAATGACAGCTTCCCGTTACCTCGTGGTCTGCTCCGATAAATACTAATTTCATGTAATCCCTCCGTTCTTGGATTGCTCCGCATTTTATGCATCATGCAATACCTTATCTTTCATTTTATTATGTTTGTACCGGAACCGCAAGATAAAATTAAGATTTCACCCGGCAGGAAATTAAGATTTGCCATGTTTTCAAATAACGGGAAAGGTGGTAGAATAAAGAAGAATTTGAAGAAGGAAGCTAAATTTTTATGGAACAGACAGCCTTTCACGACAGACGTTTTAACAGCATACAGATTCTGCGCGGCATCACGGCACTTTTTATCGTACTGGAGCATGTGCGCTTTTTAAATTGCGGTGCTTTCGGGGTGGATGTTTTTTTCTGCATCAGCGGTTTTATGATTATGTTTTCCACCCACAAGAGCACAAAGCATTTTCTCACCAAGCGGCTCATTCGGATTCTGCCCCTTTATTACGGTATGACTTTATTAACCTACCTTTTATTACTGGCATTTCCCGGTATGTTTGAGGTAAGTTCTCCGAAAATCAGCTATCTGGTAAAAAGTCTCTTTTTTATCCCCTTCGACATCGGCGAAGGCGCTGTTCAACCCCTTATGCGTGTGGGTTGGACTGTGAACTGTGAGATTTTCTTTTACCTGATTTTCTTCGTTGCTCTTCGTATCAGCCATAAACTGAGGGGGCTTGTCAGCAGCCTTCTGCTCCTTTTGATTGTTATTATTGCACAGCTTTTCCCCGGCGAATCCGTAATTCTTTCCTTTTACGGAAACCCGGTAATGCTGGATTTTATTCTGGGCATCCTCTGTTACTACGTTGCTTGGGGCATTCACACGCTTTACAGCACAAACCGTCTTCCCCGGATTCTTTTACTTCCGGCACTGCTTGCCATTGTGGGTATTTATCTGGGACTGCTGATTACAAAGCCCACTGTCAATATACTCGGCTTTCGCCGTCCCCTTATATGGGGACTTCCCGCAGCCGGACTGGTGCTTGCCTTTTTCCTGTTGGATTATTACTGCAAAAGGCTGCCTGCCGCCTTTATCCGTTTGGGCGACATCAGCTTTTCCCTGTACCTGCTGCACTACTATCCTGTAACATTCCTTGACCGGATTGTTTTCGATTTCAGCCGCTGTACACCGCTTGCTCTTTTCGGGGTTGCAGCAGCAGTTGCAATCAGCGTCACGCTGGCACTTATCTCACATGCCTTCGTCGAGCAGAAGCTTTCCCTGTGGTTACGGAGAAAACTGATTTCCTAATACAAAACAGTGCCCTCGACAGTATCATCCTGCCACAAGGCACTGTTTTTCTTATATCGGCCGATGTCTCGTGCTGGTCATATGCCAACCGGTGAACTCCTCTTCCACCAGATATCTTTGCCCGCATCTCGGACACCGTATGATTCCCGAATTCACGAAGCCCTTTGTCTCCTCCGATTCCAGAATAAAGCCGTAGCTTCTTTCCAAACTGGCCGCACATTGTGCAAAACCGTCAAAAACATACTTGCATAGGCAGGTCGGTCTTTTGCTCTCTTCTATAATAGTCACGGCTCTGTCCACAAACCGCTGATTCGGCAAAACCGCCCCACCATAGCTTTTCCCCTTTACCACTTCCCTGATTTCGTCCAAATAAACCGCCACAGCTTCAATAGTCTCCCTATCCGAAATCGCCGCATGGTTTACGGCATGACAGGCCTTCAAAATCCGGGAAGCATCTCCGCTGAAAAAGCCCTGCAACATCTCCTCTCCACTCATACACAGCTCTCCTTCCCGTACAGAGTATTCTTTCCCATTATAACCTGTCTTTTCAAGCATTACAATTCGTTAATTTTTTTGTTGACAAGATGCCCACCTTATAGTACAATACATTTTGTCTTTAAGACATGCGCGAGTGGCTCAGCGGTGGAGCACCTCCTTGCCAAGGAGGGGGTCGCGGGTTCGATCCCCGTCTCGCGCTTTTATTTTTTGTAAAGAACCTTGATTTTATCAGGGTTCTTTTTTGTTCGTGCAAATAGCTAAATAGGATTGGACTCGTCAAAAGTCCCATATTCACCCTCCGGAGGAGAGAACACCGCCATTTATAGCAGTTTAACTGAAAACAAATTGAAGCTACAGTCTGAAGCCTGTTTCACATACCGGAGAAACAGAAATGGCAATTAAGGGATATTTCAAGGAAGTACTCTGAAATATCCCTTTTCTCATTCTGCATGTGACTACTTCCATCTTGCATTCACAAACTAATTCGCCGGTATAATTGCAAAGGCAGAAGCATAATATTCATACATTCGTCTCACATAAAGTATCTGACAGTCCCCAACGGTTGTCCATTCAGTACTGCTGATACCTGCCGGATTGTCTCCAAAGCAAGCGTCCATTATAGCCTGTGCCAATACGTCCGGTTGGCTGCTTATCACACTGCAAAGCATCAACACCATATCATATCCCTCGTCCATACCGATTGTCACCGCATGATAATCATCACCTTGGTAATATGTAAGCGGATTCCTAAAATCGTGATTGACAGCAAACACATAATAATCACTGGGACGGATTAAGGTTACCTCTCCGTCAAAGTCCCAATGTCCCATGATTTTTGCCTTCATCTGATCCAGTTGAACATGAAATCCGTTTATTTCCAACGTCTCCCTTAGTTGGGCCATAGCGTCCGATGTCTCTTTGCTGTTAACATATCCCGCCGCGCTCTCATCTCCCACATATCCGAACCAGTCCTGTGTATTATCAAAGGCTGTCGGCACAAAATCTGAGATTCCCGCACAATTGAACTGGTTCAGTACCGGGATTTCTACGCCGCACTTGGCTGTTACCGTGCGTGCATGATACAAATCCGCGCCGTTCAGCGCAGCATCCTCTGCATCTTGAATATTTGCATATGCATCAATATCTTCCATAGTTGCCTGAGACCAGTCCCACTGGGGTACAGGTGTGTCCACAGGTTCAATCGTTGGTGTCGCTGTTGACTCCGGGGTGGGAATCGGTGTCGCCGTCGCTTCCGGGGTAGGCGTTGGTGTCACCGTCGTTTCCGGGGTAGGCGTTGGTGTTACCGTCGCTTCCGGGATAGGCGTTGGTGTTACCGCCGCTTCCGGGGTAGGCGTTGGTGTCACCGTCGCTTCCGGGGTAGGCGTCGGTGTTGCCGTCGCTTCCTCCGTTGCATTATCCGATTTCATGGCAAAAAACAAAGCCGCCGACAACACACCCAACCCTAAAATCATCCCGACAATGGCTACTATCAGTTTTTTCTTCATAGGTACATCCTCCGTTTTTATTCCTAAAATATTTTACTATTCTTTTTTCCCAAACACAATGGATGCCTTCTTACAGGCAGTGCA
The DNA here is from genome assembly GCA_045546495.1 of Acetatifactor sp. Taxonomy (GTDB): domain Bacteria; phylum Bacillota; class Clostridia; order Lachnospirales; family Lachnospiraceae; genus Acetatifactor. Next base: position 10,668 of record JAZQCX010000186.1, read on the forward strand.
AGCACCCCACGCAACCAGCGGTTAAATCAGTTAACCTGTCCGGTCATTGTTTTTCTTTTTATCCATGCTACAATAAACCTGTAAGCTTACACCGAAAAACATTCTCTAAACGGAGGTTAATATGAATTTTGCAAAGAAATGTAAAGAATTACGAATAAAAAAAGCAGTTACCCAGGAACAAATGGCGACTGCTCTCAATCTTTCCTCACAGGCTGTCAGCAAGTGGGAAAACGGCTTAACTCTGCCGGACATCACCCTGTTACCGGAAATTTCGGTCTATTTCGGTGTAACCATTGATGAACTTTTCGACATAACAGAGAATAAGCATCTTTCTCGAATTGAAAATATGTTAGTCCTTCAGGAAACTATTGAAGACGCCGACTTCGAATATGCACAAGCTTTCCTGCTGGCTCAACTGTCGGAGCAGAAAAACGAAGAGTGTTGCCTGCGCCTTTTGCCCGCTTTGTACAATCACAAGGCATGCGAATATCGCAGAAAAGCGGAGTATTATGCCAAGGAAGCACTCTCACGCTTCCCTGACAGCCACAACAATCATTCCAATTTAAACGAGGCGCAGCAAGGGCTCACCGGAGACTGGAATCTGGATAATCAGGCGGAGCGCATCCGATATTACAAGGAATTTCTCCATAAAAATCCCGATTCCAAGGAAAGCTGGCACTGGTATATCACCGCCCTCCTGCACGCAGGCCGTTGCGACGAAGCACAAGAAGCCATATTAAAATTGAAAAATCTTTGTAGCGAAAGTTCCACAGACGCTAACTCCAAGGCTGCAAACCATCTGCGTACCGAAATCTATCTCGCACAGTTGTTATGGGCACAGGGCAACCATCAAGAATCCCTTTCCCGTTTCGACGAGATAACAAGTGAAAATCCAGATGCATGGCTTGTCTGGAATTTTGCGGGTGATGCTTATGCAAAAGCCTGTCAATATGAAAAGGCCATAAATTGTTACACTCGCACTATTGCCACTCAGCCTAACCCCCGCTACACAGACGCACCTATGGCTATCGCACAAATCTGCGAGATTACCGGGGACACTTCCCGCGCCATTGCAGCATGGGAAATGTATATCCGTATTTTAAACGAGGATTGGAACACCACAGAGGGTGCCTATATTGACCGGGCAAACGGGAAAATTCTCAAACTTAGAAATAGAACTGTCTGAATTTCAAATCAGATTTTTCCCATGCACCACTCCATACTCTTTCTAATCAGTTGCCGATACTGCGGACAAGCAAAGCTTTCCGCAGTATGTCCCGGCGTCAGGAAAACAATTCTTCCGTTCCCCACTCTCTTACTCCATCCTGCGGGATACTCTTTATCGCGATAGAAATAAGTCAGTAATATTTCCTTCTCATCCTCCAAAAGCTCAAACTGATACGGCTCCTCCAAAAGCAAAAAGTCTTCACAGCCTTGCGTGATTGCATGGGGCTTTACCGCAAAACGGATTTCTTCCTTCTTTGGATGATTTAGAAATTTCCCACCCATCATCTGATGAAGATTTTCATTGCTCTGAATACAAATTCCGTTGTGCAGAATTAGAAGCGCTCCGCCCTGCTCCGCAAACGCTTGTAATGCAGCGGCCTCCGCATCCCTAAGCGCACCGTCCCATCTGTCCAAATAACAAATCACGCCTGCAAATTCGCCCTGCGGAAGTTCCTCAAGAGCTGCCGCATCCTCCGTACAGACAAGGTTCCACTCCGGGAAAATCTCTTTTAAGCTTTCGTCCACACCGCCAAAGGGATGGTACGGCGCATCCCTGTAAGTTCCCAGCACCAATATTTTTTGTTTCATGCTAATTCCCATTCCTTTCCATCTCCGTAGACCAAATGACGCCAACACATGATACCGCATTTACTGCATCATGCCGGAATTTTGCTACCTCTACCAGGGCAGCTTCTCACCCTTGTAATTAACGTAATCCGGTCTGATATCCTGCGACAACTCCTGTTCCAGTACCACCTTTAAAATACCGCAGGCTGATTCCTTCGGCGTCAGCTTTGCAGTCGTATCCAGATGTCCCCGCATATAGGTTGCCACATGTCCCGGGTGCATGGCAATCACACGACCGCCCTGCTTTCTAAGGTTATTATGTACCAGTGCTGATTGCATGTTGTTTGCCGCCTTGGAAATACAATAACCGAACCATCCCTCGCGACCGCAATCTGCAATGCTGCCCGCCTCCGAGGAAATATTGAGCACCGTCTTATCCTCGCTCTTTAAAACAAGTTCCCAAAGAGCGTTGGTAATGCGAAGTGCTCCCAACGCATTTACATTGATTACCTCCAGCATTTCTTCAAAGTCCAGTTCCTCACCCAGACGTCTTTGCATATCTCCCAGAATTCCCGCACAGTTTATCAGCAGGTCTATCCGGGGAACCGTCTTCTCAACCTGTTCCTTCATCTGTGCAACACTATCGTCCTTTCCGATGTCAACCTGAACGATTGCTGCCCGGTCCGGATGCTTTTCAACCAGCCGGTCTATCTGGGTTTCCCCGGGATTCAATCTTGCTGCCACAACATAGTATCCCCGCTCAAGCAACTCCTCTGCCAGAGCCAGCCCTACACCGTGATCCGTTCCTGTTACAAATGCGTATTTCTGATTCATTTTTGCTACCTCCTGTTTCCGTTTTCTCACTGTTTCCAATCTGTATCCATGGGCGGCAGTTCCTTCCCACGCGTAATATAGAGTCTGTCAATTCTGAGTGCCGACACCGGGCTGCAAATAGATAACAGGTGTTCTCCTTTTGACAGGTTCCGTTTTACAATAGGCACCCAGCGATAAATCTGCTCCGCCTCATATCGCCATAAGCAACCGCCGTTATAAAGCTCCTCAGAAGATATCTCCCTGCCGTCCAACTCCACACCGAAATAAGCTTCTTCTTTCTTATTAAACTTAGAAAGCATCCAGACTGTATAACTTCCGCCTTCACAAAAAAGGCGGTAATTTAAGGTGGGCCGCAACTGCAATAGAGTCGGCTTTTTCCACACATACATAGCAAGACCGCTTCGTCCAAAGGATTCGCTGCTGCAATAGTTCCAACCTTCTCCCGATGTGTATGCGTTGATTGTTTGCGCCAGCACTGTTGCCGCATCAATGGAAATACAGCCCTGTTCCTCTTTAAAAACAGACGCCGCCCCCCCTAAATAATAATCCGGTGTAACCGTTTTTCCGTAATCCTCTGCCTGGCAAACAAAATCAGCTGCAACCAGCGTATCATATTCGCCCTCAGGTCTGGCATATTCTACGGGTCTTGGAAGCAGACGGATTTCCCCGTAAAATTCCTCCGCAAATTTCTCAAAGTCAAATTCCCTCGGCAACTCCTGTTTTCCCTTAAACGTAACTCCTGCAAGGTTGTTTTCTTTACGAGGCTTCGTATACACTGCAAAACCCGAAAAAGCAAAATACTTATCCACCGGATAAAAGGCGAAACGGTGTACCCCGGGCTTTAAGTACGGCAGCTTCAGATACAATCTGTCCACATTGTTACGTACATTGTTACGCCACTCCCCAAGATGCTCATCCCGGCTTTCTGATTCAAGAAGCAACCGCTCTCCGCCGTCTACGGAAAGCTCTATACGAATCCGCCCCACGGAATCCAACGAAGGGAACCGATGCAGCTCCAGAAGAAATTCCCCTTCCGAAACCAACGCCGCCTCATAAACAAGCGGTCCCGTTTCCCCACATACCTCCACAAGATCCCCACAGCCTCTGCCCAGGCGCTTAACCCTACGGAAGCTCTCCGGCAACTCCTTTGCAGAATCTGCCCGTACAAAGACCAATCCATCCTCTTCCGTAGGAATTCCCGGATATTTTACAGGATTCTGTTTTATGGTAACACTTGCTATTTTATTAGAATTCTTCTCTCGGATTACAATAGTACCCTGTCTCGGCTCCTCTGCCGGCTTCACCTGCACCATGGCTCTTAGCTCTGTTTCCACGATTGCCGCGGGCGGTGTTATCTGCACCCATTCCGGTGCTTCCATCTCCACCGCAATAGAATCTGCGCCGGTATTCCCTACTTCAAGCCACTTTGTGTCGCATTCCGTAAAGGTAAGCTCCCTGTCATCATTCCAAAGGTTTACGCACATCCGGGATTCTACGGCAGATGCTTCCGTCGGTGCTCCAGCCTCAAAGGTTTGATTTTTCCCGTACTTCTCATCCTTTTGATGACTCTGCGCCATACCCGCAGCCACTTTGACATTGCCCAGCGGCGGCGTACAAACAGGCATCATAGCCGCTCTCGGCGGCGGGAAACCCTCCGGGTTAATGATACCGTCCCATTTACCATCCAGCATCCGCTTATTGTAATATATCACCAGCTTTCGGCGCACATCCTCCATAATGCGCGTATTCTTAACATAAAGAGC
>JAZQCX010000187.1:0-19767 GCA_045546495.1 Acetatifactor sp.
ACAGAACGACATGGCTACGATCCGACTTCCCACAGGTGCTATTGTGTGCCCTTACGAGCTTACGGTTGCGGCAGTCGGGAACGCCATGGATAACGGCGTAGAGTTTGAACGGAACTTTACAGTGGCGGATATTGTGGATAGAGAGGACTATTTTGAAATATATAAGGCAAAGCAGAATGCCGAGGGAGAAATATCAGATGACGAGAGCGTAGAGGCCGGAAATCAATACATAAAAACCCGCCATATAATAAATGCAGCAGGTCTGTATGCAGACAAAATTGCTGCTATGGCAGGTGATACCTCTTTTCAAATTCACCCCAGAAGAGGTGAATATATCCTCATGGATAAGGAATGTGGTAGTCAGGTATCCCGTACGATTTTCCGTACGCCTACAAAGCTGGGAAAGGGCATTTTGCTAACGCCCACAGTGGATGGAAATCTTTTGGCAGGTCCGACTTCTGTGGATGTGGAAGATAGAGAGAATACAGCTACTACTACGGAAGGATTTGATGCGATTACCAATCCGGTAAATCAGAGTGTAAAGGGAATTCCTTTTAATAAGACAATAACTTCTTTCTGCGGTTTGCGTGCGGCTGGAAGCACAGGAGATTTTATTATAAATGTGTGGAAACGCGGATTCATTAACGTTGCAGGAATTGAGTCACCCGGATTGTCGGCATCCCCTGCCATTGCAGAGTATGTTTGTGAGCTGCTTAAAGAACAGGGTGTTGTGCTGACTGAGAAAGCTGACTACAATCCAATTCGTAAGCCTGCTCATGCTTTCAGAGAGGCTTCTATGGAAGAAAAAAACGAAATTATCCGTAAAGACAGTTCCTTCGGTAAAATTGTATGCCGGTGTGAGATGGTAACAGAGGGCGAGATTTTGGAAGCCATACGAACCAACCCCGGAGCAAGGGATTTGGATGGTGTAAAACGTAGAACCCGTGCGCAGATGGGACGTTGCCAGGGCGGTTTCTGTGGTCCCCAGATAGTGGAGCTGATTGCGGAAGAACTGGGGATTCCTTATGAAGAGGTAACAAAGTCGGGGGAAGGTTCCCGGGTAAATTTGGGTAGGACAAAGATTGGAGAATAGTACTTGAAAACGGTACTTAAAATTAGTGGAGATAATGATATGGCAGATTTGGTTATTATCGGCGGAGGTCCTGCCGGAATGAGTGCCGCGGTAGCGGCTTATGAAAGTGGTGTCAGAGATATCCTCATTCTGGAGCGCGACGGAAGTCTGGGCGGTATTTTGCAGCAGTGCATTCATAATGGTTTCGGTTTGCATAAATTCGGGGAAGAATTGACAGGACCTGAATATGCATGGCGTTATGAGCAGAAGGTGAGGGAGCTTGCAATCCCTGTAAAATTAAACACTATGGTTCTGGATATCACGGAGGATAGGGTAATAACGGCCACCAATGCGGAAGACGGCATTTTTCAGATTCATGCCAAAGCAGTTATACTGGCCATGGGCTGCAGGGAACGTGCAAAGGGGGCATTAAATATTGCAGGAACCAGACCGGCTGGTATTTTTAGTGCGGGTACTGCCCAGAAGTTTGTAAATATCAAAGGCTATATGCCCGGTAAAGAAGTAGTTATTTTGGGCTCCGGTGATATCGGACTTATCATGGCAAGGCGTATGACACTGGAGGGGGCTAAAGTAAAGGCTGTGTGCGAACTGATGCCCTATAGCGGTGGTTTGGCAAGAAATATTGAGCAGTGCTTGAATGATTTTGACATTCCGTTGAAGTTAAGCCATACGGTAATCGAAGTGCATGGGAAAGACAGGGTGAGCGGCGTAACAATTGCACAGGTAGATGAGAACAGAAAGCCTATTATGTCCACCAAAGAATATATTAGCTGCGATACGTTATTATTGTCTGTGGGGCTTATCCCGGAAAATGAGTTATCCAAAACAGCAGGGGTTTCCTTGGATAGAGTAACTAACGGAGCTGTGGTGGATCAGGACAGGAGTACTTCCGTGGATGGTATATTTGCCTGCGGAAATGTGTTGCATGTGCATGATTTGGTGGATTATGTGTCTCAGGAGGCGGAGATTGCCGGAAAAGGTGCTGCAGCTTACATAAAGGGTGAGAAGATTGCCGAAACAGATATTATGCTGAAAACGGACGGAAAAGTGAGGTATACGGTCCCTCAGAGAATTACAGCATTTAAGGATGTGACAGTGTATTTTCGGGTAGCGGATATTTATAAAAACGTGAAGATAAATGTATATAGCGGTAAGCAACTGTTGTTATCTGTAAAGAAGCCGAAGGTAGCACCCGGAGAGATGGAAAGCCTGCGGCTGAAGAAGGAACTGTTAGAGGGTGTGCAGGAGTTGAAAATCGTGCTGGAGAAATAAAACGGAAAGGTTACAGATATGGAACGTGAAATGACATGTATTATATGCCCCTTGGGATGCTCACTGAAAGTGGAGCTTTCCGAAAAAGGAGAAGTACTTAATGTTGAGGGAAATACCTGTCCCAGAGGTGCTAAGTATGCAGAGACAGAGTGCACCAATCCTCAGAGAACTATAACGACTACTCTGCGATGCGAGGACGGAAGCATGCTTCCGGTAAAAACGGACAGAACCATTCCTAAGGATAAGATGTTCGATGCCATGCAGCAAATCAATGAAACCATTGTGAAGTTGCCGGTTGCAGTGGGAGATGTGCTGATTCGGGACGTGTACGGCAGCAATATTGTTGCGACAAAGAACCATGGTTAGAGAATAAATCAAAAGAAAGAAGGATGAAACAGAAATGTTAATGACTGCGTGGAATTGGTTGCTAATGACAGCTCGAGATTGGAGTTTGGCAGCTATGTTGATTCGTTTGACAATGGCGGTAATTGTAGGTGCATCTATCGGAATCGACAGAAGTATGAAGCGTAGAGGAGCGGGTATCAAGACGCACGTGTTGGTGTGTTTAGGCTCGGCAATTGTCATGATGACCAGTCAATACATAAGTTTTTATTTTACAGATAAAGCCGATGTATCCCGTTTGGGTGCTCAGGTTATAAGCGGTGTTGGTTTCTTGGGTGTCGGAACGATTATAGTGACTGGAAAGAATCAAGTAAGAGGTTTAACGACCGCTGCCGGGCTTTGGACTTGTGCCTGCATTGGTTTGGCCGCGGGAATCGGATATATTGAAGGCGCACTACTCTGTCTGTTTTTTGTATTATTTACTTTTAAATTCTTGAATATAGTAGATCGTGTAATCCACGAGCATGCCAGAATATTTGATGTTTATCTGGAGTTTGAAAGCAACAGGAGCATTGCACACTTCATAGAAGAGATGCGCAATCAAAAAATGAAAATATCAGACTTAGAAATATCAAAAAGTAAGATTGAGGGCGAAGGTCCTACGGCTATCTGCACCATAGAAGTGAGAGAAAAAAGAAAACGTTTTATTTTGCTTGATATTTTGCGTGAAATAGAAGGGATTAAGTTTGTGGAAGAATTGTGATATCTGCAATATATGGCGGCACTCGGGTATGGACACTTACGCAACCGGAGATTTTCGCAGCGGAGGGAGGCGGATGCTTCGTGCAGTACGAGGGCAGTTATACGGATTATGCAAACCGGAAGTGCCTTGTGCAGGAGAATGAAACTGCGACGGCGCAAAAAAAGCACCTACCGTAGTTCATGGAAGACCGGAGAAAAGCGAAAGTTGAAATTTGCAAGGGATTTTGTAAAGCCGGGAGAAATTACCGAGGAAAAGGAAGCAGCGGAAAAGCTGTTGGAAGAAAAGATGGAGCGCTGGATGTACTTAGAGGATTTGGCGGCGCGCATTGAAAAGGGAGAGGAGGTGTAAAGCCTCCTCTTTCCTGTTTTTACAACTGAGGCTATTCTAAATCGGAATTTTCGGCTGCCATGGCGCCGGCAACAGAAACGATAACCGCAACCACAACCGCGAACAGTATAATGAGAAGACCTCCGCCTAATATAAAAAACAATTCCATAATCGTTCTCCGTTCTGAAGCGGAAATGAGCCGCTTCGCAGACATAAATAGTTCAAAACTACTTTCAGTATACCATTCCGGGTTCAAAACTACAACAAAAAGCTGTGAAAAATTTGGTATTGACATTTGTATTGAGCGGGTGTAAATTAACAATCACCCGATTCGTTTCGGAGTATCTGAGAAAGCTTTCTTTATTTTTCCGGCGGTTCGCCGAATTTTCAAATTTGTTTTAGGATGTATTGTTACTTGTTTTGCCTGCAATTTGATGCGGTATACAGTTTGCGTATCCATTACTTAACTTGCAGATGATTTGTATTTACGGCTTGTGTTTACCGGGCTGTGGTCTTAGTTGAAAGGAGGAATGCGTTTATTAAAACAGAATATAGCGCCGCGGAGGACACTTTGTTGGAGCAGCTGGTGACGGATTTTACCACCCGTAAGCAGCAATCCCTGATGCAGATGAAAAAAGGACAGCTCACAAAGGAAGAATTTTTGGCGGAGGCGGCGGGCCATATAGCGACCTATTATCCTATGGAAAAAGAGAAAAAGGAGCGGTTGCTGAAGGAATTTGAACAGTATATTTTCGGTTACTCTGTTTTGTCGGAATTGATAGATGATAAAACCGTTTCCGATATCCGGGTGGTCAGCTACGACAACATCCGTATCAAGCAAAAAGGGCGCAGAAAGCCGGCAAAAATCAGTTTTCCGGGTCCTAAGGAGTACAGACAGTTTATTGATTATCTGGCAACAAGAAATCAGGTCAACATTTCCAATCTGAATGCAATTCAACGATTCACTGACAATGAAAGTCATCCGGACTTTATTCTACGTTTTACACTTTCCATGCCACTTGTAAATACCTATCATGAACCCTATTTGTGTATTCGGAAGGTACCAAAATATTTTCCCCAAATGAAAGATTTAATTGAACAGGGAATGCTGGAACAGGACACTGCGGAGTTGCTGGTTTCAAGGTTTCGGGAGGGCTCAACGTTGATTTGCGGAGGGAATTCTTCGGGTAAGACAACGCTGTTAAATGCCTTAAAGGAAACGTTGCCAAATGATTGCGCCGTTCTGGTAGCACAACAGGCAGATGAGCTGACCACACGCTTTCACCCGGATATGATGTTTTTGCATTCTCTTCCGGGAACGGGAGAACAGCAGGTGAGCTATGATTTGGAGCATATCAGTATTGCGGGACTGACCATGGATGTAGACTTTTTCATTATCGGTGAGGTGAAAGGTGCGGAAGCAATTTATTTGCTAAATGCGGCGTATACGGGGCAGTTTTGCGCAGCTACCATTCATGCGCCTTCGGCAGTCCGGGCTACGGATAAGCTGGTGGATTACTGCATGGGTAAAAGTAATTATGCGAGGGACGAACTGATGCGGATGATGGATTGCTTCGGGACTCTGATTTTTATGGAGCATTATCGGGTAAAGGAAATTTACCGGTGTGTCGGCTGGAATAATGAGGAACGAAATCTGGTGTATGAGAAGATATTCGGGGAGGACAGGGAATGAAAGTGTTTTGCTTTGGCAGCTTGTTTGTTTTCTTCTTCCTGTTGTTTCAACGGGATGTGACAGCAAAGCAGTTGGCAGATTGGGGGAGAAAAAGAAAATCTTACATGGAGGCGTTGGCGCGTGCGCGCTCTGCAAAGGAGAGAAAGCAACTTGCAGAGCTACAGGAGGAGAACTCTCTGTTGCGGAATCTGGAAAAGCAATTGCGCTTCAGCGGCTTAAAGCTACGCTTTCCGCATCTTACGGCGGAATGGTGGATTGTGGGGAATCTGGCGGGGATGGGAGCGGTGTTTCTCGGTACGCTTCCCGTGTTGGGGATTTTGGGGACAATTGGAGTATGTGCAGGACTCTTGGGCGCGGAGGTAATTTGGCTGCGGAGACTGCGATTAAAAAATCTTCGCCGGGTGAATGAGGGGCTTCTGAAGCTTTTGGATTTCCTTGGAAATTACAGCGTGACCTCAGGGGAACTGACCGGTGTTCTGGAACAGGTAAGCCGCTACATGGACGAGCCTATTCGGGGAGCCTTGGAGGGCTGTTGTCTGGAGGCGCGAACCACAGGCGACATCAGTATGGCTTTACTGACCATGGGAGAGAGTGTGGAACATCCTAAATTTCAGGAACTGGCAAGAAATATGGAAATCAGTATCCGGTATTGTGCCGATTTTTCGGCAATGGTGAGCAGCAGCCGGAGAAGTATGCGGGAGTATCTGCGGATGGTGCAGGAGCGGAAAGGAATGCTTCGGGAGGCGTGGATTAATATGTTGATTTTGCTTGGTATGTCCGGGGCAGTGCTTGGAATAGCCTCTTCCCTCATTGGGCAAACGGTTCCGGAGCTACTGTTCGAAACCGTGCCGGGTAAGGCTGCGTCAGGGTTGATTGCGGTTATCCTGCTATTGTTTGCGGGGCAGGCAAGAAAGATTCAGATGTAGGGAGGCGTAGTAAAAATCAGCCGGGACAAATTGAGGAGGACAAATTGGAGAAAGGAGGGAAAAGAGAAGTGATTTGGGTGGAAGCGGGGCTGCTGTGGCTACCGATGATAACGGCGGGGCTTTTGTATGGGGTGCTTATGTTACTGCGGGAGAAAAATTTTTCGGGGCGGGTTTTATTGAGGCGTTTTCGGGAATTTTCCGGGCTCCTGAAAGGGAAAAGGCATGTGGCGAGCTGGTATCAAAGTACATTGCAACGATTGGAAAAGCAGGGGGCGGCGTTTCACTACGGAAAATGGATAAATCCATTGCGTTATCTGGTGTTGCGAATTGCACTGGGAACAATGGGGGCAGCGGTTTTGGTTCCTGTATCGCCCTTTTGGGGAATGGTTGCAGCAGTGGGACTGTTCTTTTTGCCGGGTGGGCTGCTGACCTATCTGAACAGTAAGGATAATGAACAGCTTCTGCCGGAGCTGAAGCTGGTGTATCACGCGTTGGAAATACAGATTCGGGCGGGAGTCTATGTAACAGACGCTTTAACGGAGTGTTACGGAAGTGTGCGCCACAGACGATTGCGGGAAGCGCTTTTGCAGCTGGCAGGCAGTATTGTGGTTAAGGCAGATGTTTTTGCGGCATTGGAGCGTTTTCAGGGAAGCTTTGATAATCGGTATGTAGACTCCTTGTGCCTGATTTTGTTACAGGCGTTGGAATCGGGACAGGCGTTGGAACTGTTGAAGGATATCGGGGAGCAGATTAAGGATATGGAGCAGACGGTTTTGGAGCGGAAGAAAAATGCTCTGGATAGAAGTGTGACTTTTTATCAATTGGGAGTATTGGCAGCAGTGTTGGGTGTTTCTCTGTACGGCTGTGTTACCCATATGCTGCGTTCGGCGGCGGGGTTCTGAGGTGCATGATAGCGGAAGAAAGTAATAGGTGTCAATAAAAATTTGTCAGGTGACAATCGTAAAGAGGCCGCATAGTGCGGTAACGAACAGAAAGGAGAAAATATGAAGGCAAAATTGAGAAGATTTGTGCGGTGTATCGGAAGGGAAGCGTTAAAGGAGGATGAAGGAATCGACGGTATATTGGTGTCTGTAGGGCTGTGTGTGATTGCATTGCTCCTGTGTGTGGTGATGAAGGATAGCCTTTCGGCGTTTATACAGACCATTGTATCGGCAATGACAAATCAGGCGCAGCAGATTTTATCGGGAGTATCCGCATGAAAAAGGATGCAGGAAATATCGGAGATATGCTTGCTGTGTGCATTTGCATGTTGGCACTGACTACGCTGATGTTAAGCTATATGGGCAATGCGGGACTTGTATTTCAAAAGACAACAGTGGGGCAGCTCGCCAGAAAGTATATTCTGCGAATGGAAACGGTGGGAGGACTGACTGATGAAGACAGAACCATGCTTTTTCAGGAGCTTGCGCAGGCGGGAGTGACGGAAATTCAGATAGAGGGTACAACAGATGCCGGGTATGGGGACCCTGTGGAACTTTTGATTCGGGGGAAGCTGGAGGGAAGCTATGAAATGGAAGAAAAAAGAGTTTCTACCGCAAAAAACTGAGAGCGGGCAGGTGGAGTGGGCGTCGGGAATGTTTTTTCTGTTATTCCTGGGGATTCTGTTATGCAGCCTGCTGCAAACAGCTGTTTTTGCAAGCTCGGCGCAATATTTGGAGGATGCTCTTGCCGTGTCGAACCTTGCATCGGCAGTTGTTGACCTGGAGGAGTACGGAATTTCGCGCCGGGTATGGATTGCGGATGCCGGAGAGGCTTACGAACGGTATCAGGATGCCGTAAGGCAAAACCTAAACCTGAATGAACAGGGGGAGGCAGCTAACCGTGCTTTTATGACGGGACCGGTCAGGTTGGTAGACTACAGGATTTACAACGTCAGCGGAAATGATGTGGAGGTAGTGCGTTTTGACGAGGAGGGGAATCAGACCCGCTGGTGGGAACAGCTGGAATATGCAAAGGCACCCAATGAGCGTAAGATTGAGAATACGGGGGTGTACAGCGAAATTGCATATACGGTGGAGGGGATGTTTGGTATCAGCACTGAGGCACACAAGGGGAAATTGGTAGACATTGCGGCAGAGGAAAAGTAGCGGAGAGGCAGAAAGGCTGTTGCGGAAAGCTGAAAAACAAATGGGATATTGGAAAAAAACGGAGGAAAAAATGGGACGAGCGGAACGTAAAAGAACAATAAGAAAGCAGTGGAAGACAGGCGGTATGCTGGCGGCATTATGTGCATCCATAGCTGTTTATGCTGCGATGATCCATACGGAAAAACAGATATTAAGCCAATATGAAAAAGGCCTTATTTATACCGCAGTAAAGGAAATTCCGAAAGGAACCGTGCTTACGGCACAAAACAGAGGCAGTTTTTTGGAAGAAAAGGAGCTGGATAAAAACTGCATTCCGGACAAGGCTCTTTCCGGTGAAACATGGCGAGAAGATATGGTGGCAGTTTATGATATTGACTGCGGAACAATGCTGACATCCGGTATGTTTGAAACGTGGGAGGAGATTACCACCGGGATGCAGGAGCCCTGTCTGGCAGGCTTCAAGGCGGAAGACTTGTACCAGGTGGCAGGCGGTGTGCTGCGGGCCGGAGACAGAATTCATATCTATTGTGTATCGCAGGAGGGAGAGACGGAGTTGGTTTGGGATAACGTATATGTACAGGCGGTGTTCCAACAGACGGGTGCAAAGATTTCCTGCGCAGATACGACAACGGCTGCCCATCGGGTGAATATCTATCTGGACAGAAAAGAGGTACCTCGTTTTTATGAGGCACTTGCAAAAGGAAGTGTCAGGGTAGTAAAGGCAGTGGGATAAAGGCGCGAGCAAGTGGAGAATAAGAAGAGAACATTGAAAGAATAGAGAAGGTAAGGAGAGAGTAAAGAGAGCGTGAAGAGAGGGGCGGAGTAAGGATGGAGGAAAAGCGGGGAATAAAAGTGCTGATTGGATGGTGCCTGTTTGTGGCATGGCTGGTGGCCGGTGGCGGTAGAGTGCAGGCCATGGAGACTGAGGCCGCGGAAACGCTGCGGGAAGCGGATGTGTGGGAAACGGAAAGTACGCAATCGGCGGGAAGTCTGTGGGAAAGCCCGTATGTGAATTTTTCGCCGGATGGTATGGCGTGGACTTTTGCGGAACCGCTGCCGGAAGACGGAAAACCTCTTATGGGGAATGTTTGGTATCCCAAAGGATATACCGTATCTACCGGAATAGGCTCGTCACTGGAAGCGTTGAAAGAGGGGGAACATTATTATAATTCGGGACGAGGCGGAGAGATTCCCATAGGCAGCTGGCAGGTTATGTGGAGTTATGCAAATTGTTGCCATACGTTGGGAAAATATCAGTCATATTATCACGGTGTTGAGTTTGGGAACAGGGTGTGCTCCAGACCTTATTATTCCGGCTGGTCGGCTTTGTGCGCCGATTGCGGACAAAGTGTGGCATCAGGATTGGTTTACGGAAGTAAGGCGGCGGTCTCTTCCGTAAATCGGCTTAGCGTAGATTTAGAGATGTATTATCTGTGTCCGACCTGCCGGCATCTTGAGCAGGGAGTCGTAAAAGAACAGCACCGGTGCAAGAAAATATCAAAAAACCGATATCAGGTTTGTTATCAGCCGAATGCCGAAGAGGTGTGGGGAAATATGGAACCGGGTTTTTATATGTACAACAATGAAACGGAATTTGAAGGAAGGGGCGTAGTGCCGAGTACCAGACTCTTGAAAAATGTATATTACAGGGCCGGATACGCTTTCGCAGGCTGGAACACCGAGCCGGACGGCAGCGGAACATATTTTGCGGATGAAGCCGAAATTTTAAATCTCACAACAGAAAATTACGATAGTGCGACAGGTAAGGGGATAGTGGAACTTTATGCAATGTGGAGAAAGGCGGAGAGCACATTGCTGATTGACCCTGCGGGAGGGACCTATCAGGGAAGTGGGGATGCTGTTGCCGTGAGCGGCATGTATGGTGAACAATATTTGTTGGACGAGGGTGAAGTGATTCCTCCTAAGGGTTATAAAGTCAGCTTTGATACACAGGGAGGGGAAGAACAGGAAGCTGTAGACAGTGTATGTGAATTCCAAAAGTGGGAGCTGTGTACGCCGGAAAAGGGCGTACTGGAGAGTGACAGATATTTCTTTTACGGTGCAGATGGGGAAACAGATACGGTACAGGTAGTGTACAAACAGGTTCCGATCATCTTACCAACGCCCACGCGGGAGAATTACGATTTCGCCGGCTGGTACCGTGATGCCGAATGCAGGGAGCAGGTGGGAATGAGTGGTGATTTATTTTTGCCCGGACGGGATATGACGTTGTATGCGGGGTGGGCAGAACTGGTTTTGCAAGCGGAGGAAAACAGGGACGCAAACGATGCAAAAGGAGCAGTGAATCTATCATGGAGCCAAAGAAGTACCGGAGAGAAGATTTACAAATTATATCAGAGCATGGACGGAAAAATCTTTCAACAGATATACGATGCCGGGGGAACAGCACCGACAGACTTGTTGGACAGATATTTTTCTTTTTCGGAGAAAGTGCAAGAGATAATCGTGCCTCATACGGGATTTTATGAGATAACGGCAGCAGGTGCCCAGGGGAAAAACTATGGTGCTTTTACGGGTGGCTACGGTGGGAGTATCTCCGGGAAATTTTATCTTACCGCAGGAGAAATCTTACATATTGCGGTGGGCGGACAGGGAGCCCAAGGTGCGGGGGGAGGGGGAGGCTATGGAAATGGCGGAGGCTATACGCAGGTTTCTTCTGACCGGAAGGGCACCTTACTGATTGCAGGTGGTGGCGGAGGCGCTACCATATCTGCTGATGGATTCCCGGGTGGTGTGACTGTGGAGTCGGGGAACGGATATAAGGATTCGGAAAATGAAACAGATGGAAGGGCTTGCAGTGTCCGGGGGGAGACCGGAAGCGCCGGGGGAGGCGGAGGATTTCAATGCGGAGCAAGCGGAGAAGTAACGTGGGGTAGGTTTCTGTCTCCCTCGGATTTTTCTTATAGTGGGGAGATGCATATTGACAGCAGAGATTATTCCGGTTGCAGTAACCGGATGTGGTCAGATGGGAACGGTATCTGTGTGAATGCGGCTATGTGTTGCGGCTGGTGGGATCCGGATGACTGCGGTGACAACTGTACAAAGGATATCGGTTGGGCTACTGCAACAGCATCGGCGGTTATATTGCCTACGCAGGCTGAGGTAGTGACATGCTCTGTATCCGGTAGCTATCGTAGCTGGTATTTCCGTGGAAGAACCAGGGAGGGACAGTGGAATTATTTTCAGAGTGGTGATGTGGTGGATGTATCGGAATATCAGTATGTGCAGATATATGTAAACTGCTATGTAGAGGATAACAATGAACAAACAGCCCGGATTGTGGCACGATTGGGAACGTCGGCTCCGGCATATGGAGGCAGCAGCTATATAAATGCAGCGCAGGCTTTGCTGTATGAGCAGGAAAGCGGCAACAGAATGGGGGACGGCATGGTGCAGATTACGGCGTTGGATGTAGGATTTCAGGAGACGCTCCGATTGGATGGCGTGGCAGCACCGGACATGGCGACACCGTACCCGGTGGCGGAGGAATCCGTAAAAGCGAATTGTGTGTCGGACGGTTCGACGCACATATTTGCAGAGACCGGGTTGCCGGGGGACGCTGCGTATGACACCGGGAAGAGTGCGGTATTGCTAACCTTTGAAAAACCCGAGGATAGGGGGACAGTATACTACCACAAGGCACAATCCTACGATAGGGACACGGAGCAATTAAGCTGTGTGTCCAATCTTACAAAAACCACGGTTACCACCGGGGTAGCGGGCTATTATTATGCGGTGGATACCATTTCGGACAGGCAGATTTTACAGGCAGATGTGCAGGCAGAAGAAAACGCTGTAAAATTTACACCTACAGAAGCGCTGACGGTGGAGTCGGTATCCCGAGAGGCATATATACATCTGGCAGCGGTGGACAGGGCGGGGAATATTTCGGAAACGATACATATTTCTCTGCGGGAGTTGCCGGCGGCGTGGGAACTGTCTACGGGTTATCTGGAAATGGACTGTTCTACTGGGGAGGCGGAGAAAACGGTATTTCCGGCATCGGCGGAGCGCACGTGGTATGTAAAGGCGGACGGCATCACCCCCTTTTTTCTTTCCTTTGATTCCCGTCTGTTTGGAGCTAACGAAAAATATCAAATCAACCGGCAGATAATTGAGGCATATGCAGACAACGGCAAGAGAGAGCAGGCTTATACAACGATGCTGTCCTGCAGTGAGAATGCGGAAAGAGTTCTGGATGAAAATGGAGAAGAATGGGAGGTTCTCCACAAAGGCTTTCGTGTAAAGGCGGAGGGGGATGCCTTGCTGGGAGACGGTATGTATACGGAAGCAATGAAAAGCGGAGATGGTGAAAGGGTGAGCTTTACGAAAGCATTTACCCTAAAAGAGAGTTTACATGGAGAGCCGGTAAGGGTCATTCCGCGTGCGGGAGTAGCTTTTGGAGAAGATGTGTTTCTCTCGGACAAAATGGCGGACGCCGCGCACGGACTGACAGTAATCGGAGATGGTGCAGGACCTGAAATCGCGGGAATGGAAGGCATATGGGGAAAGGAAATCGTACAAAAGAACGGACAGAATATGTGCCTTGTGGTGACAGCGGCAGATGATGTATCCGGTGTCAGGGAATTCTATGTGAAAATACGGAATCTGGACAATTTTAACGAGCGGTTATATTACCCTACAGAAACGGGAGAAATCAAAATTGACATGGCGATGGTGGAACCGTTATTTTCGGGTGATTTTGAAGTAACGGTGTATGCGGTGGATAATGTGGGAAATGAAAGTATAAAAAGCTGTCAGGTTACGGAATTCGGGTTGGAGGCAAGAATTGAGCGGATTTTGGAGCCTCACGAAGCAGTGTTCAGACGCGGAGAAAGCGGAATCCTGTATGTAAAGGTATCCGGTTATGCGGAAAAGGTGGAGATACTTTTTCCAAAGGAGATGGCGGATAAAAATCCGGAGTTAAACAGGACGATTACCTACGATGTGCCATTGTATGAACGGGAAGAAAAAATACAGTTTATGATTCCCGTGGAAACTCCGGAAAATCAAAATTATGAGATTCTGGTGCGCGCCTATAAGGGAGACAAGGGATTGGAGGCGTATCCCACATTTGCGACGGTGGCAGTTTCGGGGAGCGTGCTGGAGGATTTCCGCACCAGACTGCGATGAATGCGGGAAGCTTGTTGACAGGGGCGGCTGTGCAGGTACCGGCGTTTTTGCGGGAGAATGTCCTGCGGCCGGGAATGTGGGGGATGATTTTCGGATGCCTCCTGTTTGCCGGCATAACGGATTTGCAAACATACCGGGTATATCGGTTTACCTGGTGGATTTCCGGTGCTGCGGCACTGGGACTGCTTTGGGAATGTAGCGGAGAAAGAAATTTTTCGGTGTGGGGATTGTTGGCTTATTGCCTGTTGCAGGAATTGTTTTTTGGAAAAATGTACGGCAGGGCAGATTGTCATGGTTTTTGTGTGTGCGCGGCGGCGGGTACTTCTTTGGGACTTACCTTCGGAGGTTATCTGTTACATATGACGCTGGCATTCGGTATGCTGACCGTGGTACAGTTGGCAAAACATAATGTGAACAGGAGGGGGAATTTAATTGTGCCTGTCCCCTTCCTGCCCTACATCGGACTGTCCTTTCTGATACTTTTGTTTCTTTTTTCGCAGAATTATGGTTGTGCCGTTCTCCTATTTTTGGTATCATGTATTTGCTTGAAACTGCGTGGAGTGTAACGCGGCTGTACTAAGTGTAAAGGTGAAAGCACTCGGGAGAAGCCGGTAAGTTCTTGCAGGGAATACGGAGGCGGTATGGTAACAATTTCTCTGTGTATGATTGTAAAAAATGAAGAGAAGATATTGGGCAGATGTCTGGACAGTATCGTGGACTTGATGGACGAGGTAATTATTGTGGATACCGGTTCCACGGACGATACGAAAAATATCGCGTCACGTTACGGAGCAAAGCTGTACGACTTCCAATGGATTGATGATTTCAGTGCCGCCAGAAATTTTGCTTTTTCTAAGGCTACCTGTGAATACATTTATTCTGCGGATGCGGATGAGGTCTTGTCTGAAGAGAACAGAGAGAAGTTCCGACTGCTGAAGGAAAACCTTATGCCGGAAATAGAACTCGTACAGATGAAGTATGCAAACCAGATGCAGTTTGGTACCGTTTATAACTTTGATGAGGAGTATCGGCCGAAGCTGTTTAAGCGGGAGCGTGGATTTGTTTGGATTGACCCGATTCATGAGACTGTAAGGGTGGAGCCTGTGGTATACGACAGTGACATCGTAATTAACCATCTGCAGGAAGAAAGCCACGCGAAAAGAGATTTGCAATGTTTTGAACGGCATTGCAGACAGGGAGAGAGATTGTCTGCCCGGCTTCACAATTTGTATGCAAGAGAGCTGATGATTGCCGGAGATGAGGAGGATTTTTCCCGGGCACGAGAGTTTTTTGAGGCTTCTGCAGCGGATGCAGACCGCAGCAGTCAGGAACTGGCGGAGGCCTGTTGTGTAGTGGCAAAGGCGGCCCGGCTTGCAAAAGATACAGTGGCGTTTTTTAAGCATGCATCGAAGCTTATCGCAGGAGAGGGAAATTCGGAAATCTGTTGTGAACTGGGGCATTTTTACGAGGACATACAGGATTATGAGGAGGCTGCTATCTGGTATTATAATGCGGTGTATGAGACACAGCCGATTTTGAATATTCACTCTGCAAAGGAGGAGCCGCTGGCGGGACTGGTTCGATGTTACCGCGAGCTCGGCGAGGAAGAACAGGCGGAGAGTTACGGAAAGGAGTTAGAACAATTATGAGTTGGGAAGATAATGTACGAAAGGTAGTACCGTATACGGCGGGAGAACAGCCGAAAAAGCCGAATATGATTAAGCTGAATACAAATGAGTGCCCTTATCCTCCGGCGCCGGGAGTAAACGCGTTGGCGGAAAATCTGGACTGTATGGATTTACGTTTATACCCTGATACCAACGCGACACCGCTGGTGGACGCTTTGGCGGAATACTATCATGTGAATCCGAAGCAGGTTTTTGTGGGAGTAGGCTCGGATGATGTACTGGCGATGGCATTTATGGCTTTTTTTAACAGCGACAGGCCTATTTTGTTCCCCGATATTACTTATTCCTTTTATGACGTGTGGGCAGAACTGTATAAAATTCCTTACAAGACCTGCCCGTTGACGGAGGACTGGCACATCAATCCTGCGGATTATAAGCAGTCCAACGGTGGTGTGATTTTCCCCAATCCCAATGCTCCTACAGGATTGCTGGAAAGCCTGGATACGGTTGAAGAAATCATTCGGGCAAACCGGGATGTGGTTGTGATTGTGGATGAAGCATACGTGGATTTCGGCGGCGCAAGTGCGCTCCCGCTGGTGGATAAATATGACAATCTTTTAGTGGTACAGACCTTTTCCAAGTCCCGTTCCATGGCGGGAATGAGAATCGGTTTCTGTATCGGTAGTGAGAAGATGATTCAGTATTTGAACGATGTAAAGTTTTCCATCAATTCCTATACCATGAACTACCCTGCGCAGGTGCTGGGCGTGGAAGCTGTACGGGATGATGCGTATTTTAAGTCTGTTACCGCAAAAATTGTTGCGACCAGAGAGCGTGTGAAGAAGGAGCTTATCCGGTTGGGATTTTCCTTCCCGGATTCCAAAACTAATTTCATTTTTGCATCCCATAAAAGTGTGCCCGCAGAACAGATATATAAGGCGCTTAGGGAAGAGGATATTTATGTGCGCTTCTGGAACAAACCCAGAATATCCGATTACCTGCGCATTACTGTGGGAACGGATGAGGAAATGGATAAGTTGTTGTCCTTCTTAGAAAGCTATTTGGAGAAAAATGCATGAGTGCCTACCAGGATTTTGCGGAAGTATATGACGAACTGATGGACAACACCCCTTACGGGGAGTGGGCGGCGCGAGTGATATCCCTGATTGAAAAATACGGGGTCTCCCTGCCGGAGCGAAATGCAGAGGATGTGCTGGACACAGAGAAAAATCTCGTGGTGGATTTAGGCTGCGGAACAGGAACACTGACGGAGCTTTTGTATGAAAAAGGCTATGACATGATAGGGGTGGACTCCTCGGAAGCCATGCTTGGGCTTGCCATGAAAAAGAAAGCGGAAAGCGGCTCGGAGATTTTATACCTTTTGCAGGATATGCGCGAGCTGGAACTGTATTCTACAGTGGGTACGGTTATCAGCGTCTGCGATTCCGTGAATTATATTCTGGAGGAAGCGGAACTGCTGGAGGTTTTCTCCCTGATAAATAATTATCTTTTCCCGGGTGGAGTGTTTATTTTTGACTTCAATACGGTATACAAATACAGTGAGGTCATCGGGGATGCAACCATAGCGGAAAACCGGGAGGATTGCAGTTTTATCTGGGAAAATTATTATGATCCGGAGCAGGAAATCAACGAGTATGACTTGACTGTTTTTGTCAGGGAAAGGGAAGAAAGCTTCCGACGCTTTACGGAGACTCACTACCAGAGAGGCTATACCGCAGAGAAGATGACAAAGCTTTTAGAGCAGGCAGGTCTTGCGGTGGTGGAAATAAAAGATGCGGATACGGGAGAAGCTGTCACAGATGTGAGTGAGCGTATTTATGTGGTGGCAAAAGAGTGTATTAAAGGCGCTGCTGGTGTAAAAGAGTAATCGGCAGAAAGTGCGGCTCGGAAAAAGACGGAGGCGCAAAGAATGAGAAGTAAGTCCACAGAGGAAGTGGACACGGAGGCTTATATGAAAGATTATATGGTGCGAGCAACTGCAGCAGATGCGCAAATCAGGGCATTCGCCTGTACCACAAAAGATTTGGTTGAGGCAGCAAGAGTAGCACACAATACCAGCCCGGTAATAACGGCGGCTCTGGGCCGCCTGTTAAGTGCGGGAGTGATGATGGGAAGTACCCTGAAAGGGGACAAGGATATTCTAACGTTGCAAATTAAGGGAGACGGTCCGGTGGGAGGAATTACTGTTACGGCGGATTCCCGCGGTAACGTAAAGGGCTACCCTAACGTGCCGGATGTGATTATTCCGGCAAAGTCGAACGGAAAACTGGATGTATCCGGTGCAATCGGTTACGGAACCTTGAGTGTAATTAAGGATATGGGACTGAAGGAGCCGTATGTAGGACAAACCCGGTTGCAGACAAGCGAAATTGCGGAGGATTTGACGTATTACTTTGCGACTTCAGAGCAGGTTCCCTCCTCGGTAGGACTGGGTGTACTGATGAATCGGGATAATACGGTAAAGTGTGCGGGAGGCTTCATCATTCAGCTGATGCCTTTTGCAGCGGATGAAGTAATCGACCGGTTGGAGCAGAATCTTGCAAAGGTAACATCCGTGACAGCTATGCTGGATGCGGGAAATACCCCTGAGCAAATGCTGGAGCTTATCCTGGAGGGATTGGAGCCACAGGTAACCGAGACGATGCACGCGGGTTATTACTGTAACTGTAACCGCGAAAAAATTGAGAAAGTGCTGGTCAGTCTCGGCAAGAAGGAAATTAAAGAGATGATTGAGGATGGGCAGGAAATTGAGGTTAACTGTCACTTCTGTAATACCCACTACAAATTCAGCGTGGATGAACTGAAGGAATTATATCGTAAAAGTAAAGCGTAGACGAAGAGTGCTGTCTGTGAAAGGATGGGTATAAAGGATGTGCCGTGGCACATCCTTACTTGGTATTTGCAGCCTTGTTTAAGGAGCTTTGAATGGCTTCAAGAAGTACGAGAGAGGTATATTTGCTGTCGGAGCTGTAGGTTATGGAGTCCAGACTCTGTCCTTCGTAAACCTGTGAACAGATGGAATCGAGGGTGGGTTCCAGAAGAGGATACATGGTGGTGATTGCCTCATCAGCGTTCACAAATCGAATGGAGCTGATGGAGTCTTTTTCAACAATGACTTCTACATCAATGGTCTGACTTCCCAGCACAAGCTCCGTTGTGTAAATACCGGGTATGTAAACGGCATCCTGTGATGCGGTAGTGATACCGTCCTGCGCTGCAGCAGAAGTGGTATCCTGCGGTATGTTGTCTTCCTGTTTGTCGGGAAGGAACATCATGAGAAGCAGAACGACGAACAGAATACCCAGCAGACAAAAGATACCGGTATAAATCAGCTCCTTCATGTGAAGTACGACAATTTTAGTTTTAGCGCTCATTGATCTTCCCCTTGTTTGTATGGATTTTATTCTTTAATATTCATATGAGAAGGGAAGGCAGAATATGCTAGACTCTTTGTGTTGACAAGTGTTGCACGCCGTTGCTATGATTTAATACGGTGAATGTAACGTGTGTAACCGAAGATGTTTTGCTGCGGTGCAAGGATGCGGATAACCGGTAAGAAAGGTATGGTAATAATATGAAATTTACAAAGATGCAGGGCTGTGGAAATGATTATGTATATGTGAACGGTTTTACGGAGCATGTTGCCCCGGAGGATAAGCCGGATTTGGTGAGGCGGCTCAGTGACAGACATTTCGGTATCGGCGGCGACGGTGTGATTTTTATTAATCCCGCAGAAGAAGCAGATTTTGAAATGGAAATGTATAATGCGGACGGTACCCGTTCCCAAATGTGCGGAAACGGTATCCGGTGTGTGGGTAAATTTGTCTATGATAAGGGACTTACGGATAAGGAGAAAATAACGGTTGTCAGTGCGGGTAGTGTTAAGTTGCTTGAACTGACCGTAGAACGTGGAACCGACGCGGACGATGCCAGAGGATATGTGAAGTCTGTGAGAGTGAACATGGGGAGCCCCATTCTGGAGCCGGAGCAGATTCCGGTAAAGGCTGAGGGAGAGAGGGCAATTGATATTCCGATTACAGTGGATGGCGGAGAATATCGAATGACCTGTGTTTCCATGGGAAATCCGCACGCGGTAATTTTTACCGGCGGAGTAAGAGAGATGGAACTGGAGAAAATAGGCCCGTCTTTTGAAAATCATGAACGTTTTCCGGAGAGAACCAATACGGAATTTGTGGAAATTCTGGACAGGGAACATGTATTTATGCGTGTGTGGGAACGCGGAACGGGTGAAACCCTTGCCTGCGGTACCGGTTGTTGTGCCACAGCGGTGGCTTGTGTACTGAACGGTTTAACCGAGGAAAAAATCGTTGTGCAACTGTTGGGCGGAGAGCTTTTGATTGAGTGGAATCGTGAGGAGAACATAGTCTATATGACGGGACCCGCGGTGACGGTGTTTGAAGGAAGTCGGAGGCCAAGCGG
>JAZQCX010000188.1:0-11861 GCA_045546495.1 Acetatifactor sp.
ATCAGCGCATTAGGGGTACAGGCTTGTCCTGTGCCTACTTCTGTTTTATCGAACCATCTCGCATTCCCTATTTATCACTTCCGGGATTACACACCTTATATGCGGGAGTATATCCATGTCTGGAAACAGCTGGACTTTACCTTCGATGGCTTATATTGCGGTTTCCTTGGCAGTGTAGAGCAGATTTCCATTGTGGAGGAATTTTTATCCCTGTTTCAACCGGGATTTTTTCTCCTCGATCCGGTTATGGGCGATCACGGTCGAACCTATTCCACTATTACCACGGCTCACTGCGCGGGAATGCGTAAGCTTGCCGCTAAGGCAGATATCCTTACTCCGAATCTAACGGAAGCATGTCTGTTAACAGAAACTGACTACCATGAAAATCTGTCAGAGGGGGAACTTTCTGCCCTATGCGAAAAGTTGCGCGCCCTATGCCCGCAGGGACATATTGTTATCACCGGTATGCAGGAAGGAGACTTCTTCTTAAATATTATTTTGGAGCGCGGACGCACGGGTTCCGATTACCTCCTGCAACGCACGCATAAGGCCGGAGACCCTCGCCACGGAACGGGCGATTTATTCGCGTCCGTTTTGGCGGCAGATGCCCTGTGCGACAGGAACTTTTCCGCCTCCGTTCAAAGAGCTGCTGATTTCATCGCCTTATGCATCAAGGGAAGCGAAGACGCAGGCATTCCCACGAAAGAGGGCATCATTTTCGAACGCTATCTGCGGGAATTGATTCTCACGCCCTGATTTTATTGCATTTTGCTTCCCGAATTTCCTACATCTTCGCAGGCGTTTTCAAACTACATTTGTCACGGTGTCTCTGCACGTCAACGCAAGCGCAAGAACGCAGAGTCCTGAATTTGTCCTTATTTCAAATATTCTAACAATTCCTCACAGCGCTCTATGGTAAGGGTTGCCAATACATCATTATAGTCTACCGCAGCAAAAGAGCCGCCTTCATACTGTGATGCAGAGTCCTCTGCCATTTTCTCTTTCATGGCAATCCATTCCCGCTGTTCTGTCAGAATTTTATCATACTTATCTCCTTCAACATTGTAGCGGATGAGATTCCATATATAATTCAGACAGGTATCACCAAGCTCATACATCTTCGCAGAATATTCCACCATTTCCACGGTTGTAGATGCTTCCGTCATCAATTTCGCGTAATAATCGTAGGATTCTTTATAGCTGTTATAGGTCATTTTGGCATCCTCCAAGGGTGTCGGTCTTTCGTAGGAATAGATGCCATAACTGTTCTTTTCATCCGTTATAATCGGCATGGTAAGCTCATCTTCGCTCCCGTTTGCTCCCCCAACCCATATTTGGATTTCTTCGGACAGCTTATAAAGCGGCGTACCGGGCAAGTAAATCCGAAAAGTATCCGTTCCCCCAAGACAGTATGACTCCGTATAGATGTAACGGACATTGTCAGCCAGCTCCTCCGTTCCCGCCTTATCTTTGTATGAAATATCTTTCAGCTTCATTTCATAGGTCGTATCGTCTATTTTTACAGGTTCGGTAAAATGACCGGAGTAAGAGCAGGTATACCTTGTTCCATCCGGGTAACCTTCCCCCGTAACTCCCATATCCGAGTCATGAAAGCTTCCCGTAAAGTAACCATCCTTCTCAATCGTAAAACACTCCGCCCATGCGCCCACGCCGCTGGAAAATTCAAAGCATCGCGTTGCCAAGTCCGCAAAGGTCAGCTCCTCAGCCACCGTAGGCGGCTCATTGGTTTTTATATTTTCTCCGGTTGCAGTCGAATTTCCCTGTGCTGTCGTAGCCTCTGATGCTGACATTTCTCCCTGTGTTGTCGCTCCTTCGCCTCCGGATTCGCTCTCCTGTTGCAGGTCACCCATCTTCACAGAGGACACAGAAGGCGAAAACTCTGCATTCTCCTCTCCGCAGCCTGCCACCAGTCCTGCAAACAACGCTGTAAACATAATTGATATAAATTTTCTTTTCATAAATATACTCCTTTTTTTATTAAACTCTATTACATCTCTCTTATTGTGTTTGGTCCTATTGCGGTTTGTCCCGCGCTCTTGTTATCATGCAAATTACTTTCGTAGAACCGTATTGCAGATATCCTCAACGATATCTTCTCTTCCTCTTTCAGCCGTAATGCAGACTTCCTGCAATACATCGGAAAAATCCTTCTCCCTCCACCACCTGCGCATAGCTTCCTCTCCAAACTCGTTGCGGTTCGGTTTTGTCTGATGCCGCTTTAAGGTCTCCTCAAAGGGTAAATCAAAATAGTAAGCATACACTGACCCATCATATAATCGCACTGCCAAATCGAACAACGGCCGATACCAATCCGCGTTCATAATTCCCTCCATAATCACAATCTCGCTGTGCTCACTTCCATATTGCAAAAGTTCCTTCATCAATGAAATTGCCGGCGAATTTTCACCATCCTTCTCTTTTAGCATATCTCTCCTGATAACATCCTGGGAAATCAGCATGGTATTTCTGCCAAATCTGTTTTGCAAATCTTTGGCGATGGTAGTTTTTCCGCTGCCGGAATTGCCTCGCAGTATAATCAGCTTCTTCATAATTGTCCTCCCCCCTCATTGACCAACCCAGTACCATGCAAAAAAACTTGCAAGTTCTTTTGTGGATAAATCAGATGATTCTGTCAGTTTGGAAACGAAAATATAAGGAAATTCCACTTAATCCACAAAGTTATCCACATATACACACCTGTCATATTCAGTTTTCCACGGTGTCATTTCCTGCAAATCACAGCCATTCGTCCCAAAAACGTTCCACATGTTTTTTTACCGTATCGACAGATACCTTTTCAAAGTGCTCCCACTCTCTCGGAAACATTTTCCGATAAGAAAATTGAAGGAAACGCTCATCTAAAAGTGCAATAACACCCACATCTTCTACCGTACGGATTACACGCCCCGCTGCCTGCAAAACCTTATTCATTCCGGGATACCGATAGGCATAATCAAAACCGTTATCCCCCATCTCATCAAAATAATCCTTTAGAATTTCCCGTTCATTGCAAACCTGAGGCAATCCGGTTCCCACAATAATCGCCCCAATCAGACTGTCATTCTTTAAATCAATACCCTCGCTGAAAATGCCGCCCAACACACAAAAACCGATGAGTATGGTATCTTCTGCCCGCGCATTAAATCCTTCGCTTCCGCGAAAACGGGCAAGAAATTCCTCCCGCTCCGCTTCCTTCATCGATTCACCCTGTACAATACATTCCCTGTCCGAGCCCGCAAAATGCTCCGTATACCTCTCATAAATCATATTCATAAATGCGTAGGACGGGCAGAAAACCATGTAATTTCCGTGGCGGTTCTTCACGATTTCATCAATATATCGTGCAATATTATAAAATTCCTCCTCGGAACGCCTGGTATATTTACTGGTAACGTCCCCTGCTATCAGCAACGCCCTTTTCTCCGGCCGGAATACGGACTTGGCATATACCTCATAATCCTGCTCCTCGCCGCCCAAAAGCCTTTTATAGTACTGTATCGGCAGAAACGTCGCCGAAAAGAGGATTGTACTTCTGCCTCTGTCCATGCATTCTTTCAGATTTTTACTCGGATTTACGCAAAACAGCTTCAAATAAAAGCTACCGTCTTCACACACCTGGGTATATTTCACATAGTTCTCATCCAACAGCTCGTACATTTCCAGGAAATGACTGACCTCAAAATAAAATTCCAGCAGCACATCGCGCACCGGAAGCTGTTCTTCTTCCTGCTCCGCAAGATAATCATCCATCTGGGCGTGCAACCGCATCAAAGGCTGCACAAAATCATCAATATCCTCCAGAATACAGCAATTTCCCAGTTCACGCTTCCATTCCAAAAGAACGCGGTTACATTTTTCCAGATTATATATCAACTTATCCGCATATCCCTCACGAACTAAAATACTCTGTCCATTCCGACGCTTCCCTTTTGCTCCGCCTCTTTTCCCCGAGGCTTTCTCTTTCCCGGTAGTTCCCGCTGCTTCGCTCCTCACAAAATAAGCAGTACCGGTCTGGTCAATTTCGTCCGTTTCCTCCTCGGCAAATTCTAGTTCCTCCGACAACTCCGTCGTTCCCAACGTCATTTCCAGTGTCATTTGCCCGGAAATATCAGCTTTTTTCCCTTTCCCGGATATTTCTGACATGATTGTCTGCTTGAGTTCACGACGCACTTCCAAAAACTGCTCCTTCCAGAGAACAGCACTATACATTTCTCTGCCCCGCTCCAAAAGGTTATGCGCCTCATCTACCAGAAATATGTAGTTGCCATCCGACCCTTCTCCGAAGAATCGCTTCAAATACACATGAGGGTCGAAGAGATAATTATAATCGCAGATAATCCCGTCCGCAAACAGCGAAATGTCCAAACACATTTCAAAAGGACACACCTGATGTTTCCTCGCATACGCCTCTATCTTTTCACGGCTGAAGCTTTCCTCCGATGTCAGCATGTCATAAACCGCATCATTGATTCGGTCATAATGCCCCTTTGCATAAGGGCAATACTCCGGATTACAATTAGCTTCTTCCATAAAACAGATTTTTTCTTTGGCTGTCAGAATAACACTTCTAAACCTAAGTCCCTTTTCCCGTAAAATAGACAACGTGTCATCCGCTACCGTTCTGGTTATGGTCTTTGCAGTCAGATAAAACAGTTTTTCCCCCATTCCGCGCCCCATTGCCTGAATGGCAGGGTACACTGTGGAAATGGTCTTTCCCACTCCCGTAGGGGCCTCTAAAAAGAGCTTTTTCTTATGGTAAATAGTGCTGTAAACGTTCGTCACCAGCTCTTTCTGACCTTCCCGATAGGGAAACGGAAACTGCAGACCATCAATAGACGCCTGACGAAGTCCTCTCCAACGCCATGCGTCATCTGTCCATTTACGGTACGCCTGAATCAAGCCCCCATACCACTTTTCCAGCTCCGCAAAGGTGTAATCTTCATAGAAATAACGCAATTCCTCCGTTGTCATATTACAGTAAGTCAATCTAACGCGGATTTCTTCCAATTCCTCCCGCAATCCATACATGTACGCGTAACACTTAGCCTGCGCAACGTGTAAAGGTGCCGGTTCCCTCATTCTGGCAAGCTCACGATAGGTTCCCTTAATTTCATCAATAATAACCTGACCCTCGTGGTGAATAATGCCATCTGCTCGTCCTTCCACCGTTAAACGATATCCTTCTGTTTGCAAGGTATATTTCAACGATACCTCGGCCTGATATTCCGCTCCCATGCGTCGCTGAATCATCCTATGGATTCTTCCGCCCTCCTGCATGGCATTTTCCGGAGATGCCTGATGGCGATTATCTATATCCCCTGTCCGCAATATAAACTCCACCAGATTACGCACTGATATACGTACTTCCCCCGGCGGAAGCTCTACTCGCGTGTTTTCGTTATCGGCGTTTTTCTCTGACACATATTCATTTTTTCCGGATGCTTCTTCTAATGAATTTTTCATGTGTTTCCTGTCTGCTTTATTCTGAGAATTCCTACTGACTAATGACTTTTGTTACCTATCCTCACGTCATATTTTGTTACACAGTATAGAAAATCCTTTGTACACTAATGTACCAATTCCATCCCTATCATGGAAGAAAGAGTCCGCTTGCGGACTCTCGCGGAGCGTTTTGCTTTATAGAAAGGCCTTTCACACTTTAGTGCAACAAGGTCTTTCTTATAAAGCAAAAAACTCCCTACGAAGATAGTACCCTATCTTACATGGGGAGTCAAATCTGATTTTAGGCAAAGCTCACCTACTCTGTTGAACTTTACATAAAACGCTCTCGCTTTGTAACGGTAATTTCCCTACGATGCACAAGTTTCCTGCTGAGGTACTGCGGAATGCGACTGCAGCCATTCCTCCAGCATTGCGTTAAAACCTTCATAGGAAACCTGTAAAGGTCTCGAAAAATCAAGCGCATAAACTCCCAGAAAAGACTTTGCATCCACAATATATCTGTTATAGGAAATATCAATGTCAAAAGAACACTTTGATGCCACATTCACAAAGCTCTGCACCTCATCCGGTGTCAAACGAATCATTCTCACCACGCCAGCAGTCCTCCTTTACAGCGAAAGAATCCTTATGATTTTTCATTATATCCGAGTCGGATTATCTGTAAAGTATTTTTCATCGCGCCGGAGTACCCCATATCACTTTCACTCGACGCTTCTCTCCATTTTTCGACATTTTACCATTGTCTTTCGTTCCTAAAACTCCACCATATATTCCCTAAATCGCAAAGGAAGCATATTCCTTTGAAGCTTGGGATTTATTCGCTCCTTTATTGCTATGGTACGACAGAAGCCGCGAAAAAGTTCCTGATATATCTCCTCTTCCGTTGAACGCCTAAAGCCTGAAATCTCCTCTGCCCCGTCCCCTTGCAGCAGATACCACTGTCCACCCGCAGGATGCACTCCGAAAAACCGTCGGTTGGCATCGTAAATCACAAAATTTTCCATAGGAAACCGATCCGAAAAATGGGGCATCAAAAAAGTAACCAAATTACTTTTGGGTCCAATCTCGGCATAAAGAATCCTGTTCTCCAGTTCTTCAAAGCGCAGAAACCCTTTCAAATGTTCTATTTCCCTCCCCACCTCTCTGGATAATACAAACGCCTTATGAATCCACGTATCGGTCAGATTATCCATTAAATGATTGGGACGACAACCATTTGCAAGGCCCGTCACCACCGTTCTGTAAACTGCCTGTACCTTCTCTTCGTCCGCACTTGCAAGAACCTGACATAAATGAAAGTAATCGCTATCCCCGAATCTGTTCCTCAGTGTTCTCATCACCTTCCGTACCTTTTCCATACAAGGCTCTATCCACACGTCTTCTGCGAAAAGGATAGGCTCCTCCGAAAGCGTCAGAAGCGTTTCCTCATGGCTTCTCCGCTCTTCGTATGCCATATAAATTGCGGTAAAAACGCTTTCTAATGAATCCTCACACCGATAGACAATCATTCTTCCGTCCTTTCCGTCTTTTCCTCTTTTTTTGCCCGATACCTCTTGCTATAACTGTCCCATTGCAGTCTGTAATTGCTCGTACAGATTCACCGATGCCGTAAATTCCCCGGTATCGAAAAGTGACATCTGCCGGAACGTCATTCCATCACTGCCAAACTGTATCCGATTCTGTTTCTCCGTAAGATTGCGGACAATATAATCCTCATCCAACTTTACGGGATACATCATTCTTCCGCTGCATGTAATAAAAAATAACGCCCGTTTTAAAACTACACCTACCTTCTTTAGGTCTCCAAATGTCAGCTTTGCGCTTCGTCTTGCCGCCACAATCCGCTGCGCGCTCTTAACGCCGATTCCCGGCACACGAAGCAGCTGTTCCATCGGTGCACGATTGATTTCCACCGGAAAATATTCCAGATGTCGGACAGCCCAGTCTTCCTTCGGGTCCAGCAGCACATTGAAAAAAGGACGTTTTTCATCTAAGATTTCCTCCGCACGGAATCCGTAAAAGCGCAAAAGCCAGTCCGCCTGATACAATCTGTGTTCCCTAAGTAGCGGCGGTCCGCCCGGTAAAGCCGGCAGGCTTTTGTCCCCTGTAACATTCACAAACGCCGAATAAAACACCCTCTTTAAATCAAATCTCCGATACAGGCTTTCCGCCACTCCCAGAACCTGATAATCCGTCTCCGGCGTAGCGCCGATAATCATCTGAGTTGACTGACCTCCCGACACAAAATGGGGAGCATTTTTATACAGGACGATTTCGTTTTTATTCTCCTGAATACCATTTTGAATCTGACGCATGGGTGTTAATATGGTTTTTCGATGTTTATTGGGTGCGAGGGTTTTCAGGCCTTCCGCTGTGGGTAATTCCAAGTTCACACTCATTCGGTCCACCAGAAAACCGGTCATGCGAATCAATTCCGAATCTGCCCCCGGAATCGCTTTCACATGAATATAGCCGTTAAAATGATACTGACGACGCAAGAGAAAAACAGTCCTGTAGATCAATTCCATGGTAAAGGAGGGACTTTTCACGATACCGGAGCTGAGAAATAATCCCTCAATATAATTTCTCCGGTAAAACTGCATGGTTAATGTACAAATTTCCTCGGGAGTAAAGAGCGCCCGCGGAATATCGTTGGAGCAACGGTTCTGGCAGTATTTACAGTCATAAATACATTCATTGGTCAGCAAAATTTTAAGCAGTGAAATGCAGCGTCCGTCAGCCGAAAAGCTATGGCAAATTCCTCCGGCGGCGCAATTCCCCATATCCCTTCCGTTTCCTTTACGCTCCACACCGCTGGAGGTGCACGCCACATCATATTTCGCCGCATCCGTTAATATCGCAAGTTTATCCATTAAGGACTGCTCATTTCCCGTCGAAAGATATTCCATCGCATCTCCCCCTTATAGTCCAGAACATTTGTTCTGTTTTAGATTAGCACATATGTTCGGCGTTTGCAAGTGGTATTTTTTAACATGCAATTCTTTCTTTTCGATGAAGAACATTTTCGGTGAGCCGCAAAAAAAAACAGTTGCAAAATAACAAAAAAAGCGTTTAAATGATATAGGATATATTATCAAAGAAAGTAGGCTCGATATGGCAAATATTTCATTACCGAAAAACTACAAATCCGAATTAAATCTGTATGAAACACAGATTGCGATTAAAACCGTGAAAGATTTTTTCCAGACCTTGTTGGCTGAACGCCTGCATCTGCTCCGTGTTTCGGCACCTCTTTTCGTTTCGCCGGAATCCGGTTTAAATGACAATCTGAGCGGCGTGGAAAGACCTGTTACCTTTGATATTAAGTATCAGGACGGCAGAAACGCAGAGATTGTACAGTCCCTTGCAAAGTGGAAGCGTTATGCATTAAAGAAATACGGCTTCTCCGTAGGAGAGGGTCTGTATACAGATATGAGTGCCATCCGCAGGGACGAGGAAGTGGACAATATTCATTCTATTTATGTGGATCAGTGGGATTGGGAAAAGGTTATTTCCAAAGAGGACCGCAATCTGGATACCTTAAAGGATACCGTCCGTACCGTTTATAAGGTACTCCGCAAAACCGAGAAGTATCTT
This sequence comes from Acetatifactor sp., assembly GCA_045546495.1. Classification (GTDB taxonomy): domain Bacteria; phylum Bacillota; class Clostridia; order Lachnospirales; family Lachnospiraceae; genus Acetatifactor. The sequence continues at coordinate 9,082 of JAZQCX010000188.1, forward strand.
GCGATTCATTACGATTACATAGAGGAAATCCTGCCTCACGATATTTTTTTTATTACAACCTCGGAGCTTGCGGAAATGTTCCCGGATTACACTCCTAAGGAACGCGAGTATTATATCGCGAAGGCAAAGGGTGCGGTTTGTATTATGCAGATTGGCGATTGTCTCGAAAACGGCGAGCCTCATGACGGACGTGCTCCCGACTACGATGACTGGGCTTTAAATGCCGATATTATCGTGTACTATCCTGTTCTGGATATTGCTCTGGAGCTTTCCAGTATGGGTATCCGCGTAGACAGTAAGTCTCTGCAGGAGCAGCTTGAAAAAGCCGGATGTCCCGAGCGCGCTGAGCTTGATTTCCACAAAGCTGTCATCAACAACGAGTTGCCTTTCACCATCGGCGGTGGTATCGGGCAGTCCCGTATTTGTATGTTTTTCCTGCGCAAAGCACATATCGGCGAAGTTCAGTGTTCTCTGTGGCCCAAAGAACTGATGGATGAAGCAAATAATAGCGGTTTACAACTGTTGTAACAATACACATACAAATAAAGGTCTTTCCCGAGCAGGGGAAGACCTTTTCTATTAAAACAGCTAACATTATTTCTGCCGAAAAGCAAAAACGAAGAGAGAGTATCGCGTTGGTTCTCGACACCCTCTCCTCTACACTACTTCGTCCGAATTACCCATTGGACCATTCCTCTCTTTTCTGCATCCTCTTATGTACTCTTCTTCTCCGTGGTACTTCGTCTTCATCCGATTTTCACTTCGCTAAGACCTCTTCCTACGTAATTTCTACCTTCCGTTGTACTCTAAGATTCCGCGTATTCTTTCGTGCAATGGAACTTCGCCGTTCCAGTCAGTTCATCATCCCTCCTTCATCCGTTTCTCGTCTGCCCGCTTCCCGGGACTTCTTCTTTTGTACTTCTTTTATGTTGCTCTTCCGATTATCTTTCGTTTTTGTTTGTCTGTAATTGTATTATATACAACCCTCCGTAAATTGTCAATACATTTTTAAAATATTTTTGTATTTTTTGTTTCTTTATTTTTACACTTTGAATTGTGTGTAAATTTTACCCATACAATACCTTTTGTTCATCAATCTTATTCTGCGTCTGATTCTTTTTTTCAACCTTGTCACTCGGTTCAAATCAAGTGAAACTCGGGAGGCAGCTATCCTGTTTTCGCTCTATCGATACATACTGAATTTTTCCGTATGCAGTACCTGCTCATAGCCCCTCTCTTCCATAAAGGTCGAAAGCAATTCCCATTTTGTATCCGCCAAAATCGTCTGCTGCTTTTTTTCAGATAAGCCCGCTGCTACCAAAGCATCCGCTCCGCTCTCTTTCAAAAGCGCGTAACCATTTCCCAGAATAATCACCGGCTTTTCCGCTCCCAGCCCGGAAAGCTCCTGCTTCATTGTCTCAAAGCTGTAGGAACGCAAATCACTCCATGGATTGAAGGCAGAAGGCATCTGTAAATAATAGGACAGCGAAGGAACTTCCCCGTATAAAATAACTTCCTGCCCCTGAAGTAAATTCACATTTACATATTCGCTGATTTCCGTCATGCACTTTGCCTTATCGGGACTCATTTTGATATTTTTTAAGATCTCATTGTTCTCCACTTCAGCGGAGAAATCCTGCACACCGGTTGCCTCCGCAAAAACAAACTGTGCGCCAAAACCGCCAAACTGCACCGCACACATCATTAAAAAAGCAATTAGTACTGTTTTTGCCGCAAAAGCAGGTATAATAACACGTGCTATTTTTGTTTCTCCGACAGTTCGTATGAACTTCCAACTCTCATGCAGCGCATAGGGTGCCGCAATAAACAGATTATTCATACTGGGATAAACACCGTTGTTGCTGCCGATGGAGGTCAATAGAACCACCAATAGCACCAAGCCGCCAATCAGCTTTTCCTCTTTCGTGCTATTCCTCCTGAAAATATGAATCACTGCAATAAACATTGCAAGCATCAGAAACAAAACACCGGGACGCCACATGGAATCATAGCTGAAAAAATAAAAGGAACAAAACTTCCTGTAATAAAGCCAAAGAAGCACCGCGCCGCTGACGCCTATCCACAGTCCTTGCGCCGCCCTATAGCAAAGCTTCAACGCACCTCCCGAAAGTTTTCCCGAAAGCCTCTCACAAAATGTTCTTACCAAAGCCAACATAATGGTTCCGCCCGCAACAACAATTGCAATCCGTACCACCCAATACAGATTTTCCACATATGCACCTATCACGCCCATCAGCATGGAGGTCGCCTTGTAATCCGTAGCATTCTCCGTCATGGCAAACAGTCTGGTAATTCCCGTTACATACTCATCCAAACCGTAGCGAATTGCAATATAGCCCAAAAGCACAAACAATGCTGCCAGGTATCCCAAAAGACACCATCCCGTATGGCGCAGGGTTCTTCCAAAGAAACCACAGGATGCTTGCGGCACACCGGCCCCGGACACATTTTTCTGCTTCCCGAGCCGCCTGCCTACACGTTTCTCCTCACGGACACAGATAAAATCATAGGTCCAAACCGCTACAATCATGGCTGCCTCCGGCAAATTGGAAAAACGAACCAGTACATTGGCACCCAGACATACACCTGCCGCAATCAGGTACTTTCTGCTTTCTCTTGACAAACCGTAATACAGTAAAATAACCGCTGCCAGATAAAAAACATAGGTCAGATAATTATATAAAACTGCCGTGGGCGACCAGCACAGGCTGATTGCCAGCATCTCTCCCGCAAAAGCAATGCCAAGTCGGATCGTAGCC
>JAZQCX010000189.1:0-2872 GCA_045546495.1 Acetatifactor sp.
GAAAACGTACACCGTTCATCCTTGTGGGAACCCTGCTTTCGGTAATCTGTATGATGCTGTTGCCCTTTGCGGATAAGGCGCAGAATCTTGTGTTTTTTATGGTGGCGTTATTTGCAACGTTGCTGGCAATGGGAATTTACCGTTCTCCTGCGGTTGCGTTGATGCCGGATTTGACTCCGAACCGTTTGCGCAGCAGAGCAAATGCAATCATTAACCTGATGGGAGCAGTCGGCGGTGTTTATACGCTGGTAATGATTATGGTGCTGGTAGGAGACGGGGAAAGACCGGATTATACGCCGCTGTTTATCAGTGTTGCGGCATCCATGGTGATTGCTCTGGCGGTATTGCTTTTTACCATCCGTGAAAACAAGCTTCGAAAGGAAGTTGAGGAGACAGAAGCGACACTTGCATTGCAGGAAAGAGCGGAGGAAGGTGCGAAGGAGTGTGAAGCGCAGAACAATGTGTCCCAAGATATGCGGGAGAAGGTTGAGCCGTGCGGAAACGGGATTGCGGAAGAGCAGGAGCCGGATGGAAAGAACTCGGAGAACAAGACAGCCTTGCCTGCGGACGTAAAGCGCAGTATGATTTTTATGCTGCTGTCCGTGGCTTTCTGGTATATGGCGTATAATGCTGTTACCACAGCCTTTTCCAGATATACGAAAGAGGTCTGGAAATTGGAGGGAGGCGGCTTTGCAAACTGTCTGCTGGTGGCTACCGTGGCTGCCATTATCAGCTATGTTCCCATCGGAAATATCTCGGCGAAAATCGGGCGGAAGAAGACGATTATGGCGGGTGTTGCCCTGATGTCGGTCTGCTACGGCGCGGCAGTCTTTGTGGGCAGCTACCATCCCGTAATTAACGTAGCCTTTGCGTTGATTGGTGTAGGCTGGGCGGCAATTAATGTGAATTCCTACCCGATGGTGGTTGCTATGGGTAAGGATGGAGATATCGGAAAGTTTACCGGAACCTACTATACCTTCTCTATGGCGGCGCAGGTACTGACGCCGGTTTTGTCCGGTGCACTTTTGGAAAACGTTTCCTACAAAACACTTTTCCCTTATGCTTTTGTTTTTTCCGTTCTGGCGTTTTTTACCATGATCGGGGTAAAGCACGGAGATGTGGCAGTAGAAAAGAAGCAGAGTATTTTAGAACATTTTGATGTAGAGGATTAAAAACTGCGGCAGGAAACCGGGGAGGCGGAGAAGTTCTCAAAACGGTTGTATGAGCAGGGACGGAAACAAAAGGAAGTTTGGGAAATGAAGACATTGCTGATTGTGGTTATAATTATAGCGGTACTGTATTTGCTGTATTTTTTGATGATTATGCCCTCCTTGCGTAAAAAGCCGGATGTTTCGGCGTTGCGTAAGTGGATGTATGCCCACAGAGGACTGCATGATAACGAATCGGATGCACCGGAGAATTCTTTAAGAGCTTTCCAGAAGGCAGTGGATAAGGGCTTTGGCATCGAGATGGATATTCAGATGACAAAGGACAACATTCCGGTTGTATTTCATGATTATACCTTGAAAAGAGTTTGTGGCGCGGTGGGAAAGGTATGTGACTATACCTACGAGGAGCTGCAACAGTTTTCCCTTTGCAACAGCGACCAGAAGATACCGAAATTTGAAGAAGTGCTGAAAATGATAAAGGGAAAGGTTCCGCTGATTGTGGAACTGAAAACGGAGAGCACTGACTTATCTGTATGTACGGCAGGAGACAGGCTGTTGGCTGAGTACAAAGGCGCGTATTGTATTGAATCTTTTAATCCCCTTGCGGTACTGTGGTATCGCAGGCATCGTAAGGAGATTGTGAGAGGACAGCTTGCAGATGCTTTTCATAAGGAGGGAGAGTACAAGGGAATTCTTTACTTTCTGTTAGAGAACCTGTTGTTTAACTGGTTGGCGAAGCCGGATTTTGTGGCGTATAATCATAAGCATCCGGGGAAGCTTTCCAGACAAATGTGCAGAAAGCTGTTTGGCAATACGGCTGCGGCGTGGACGATTAAAAGCAGGGAGCAGCTGGAGGCGGCAAGGAAGCATTTTGATATATTCATTTTTGACAGCTTTGTGCCGGAGAGAACGAATTAGAAACAGATGTATGTCGAAAAGTGCCGAAAACAAGGTCGAAATGTAACTGCTTACAAATGTAACTGCTTACATTTCGACTTTTTTTTGTGCAATTTATTTTGGGACTCAAGTCAAAAATTGTCAGGTTGCACAAAGATTTTAAGTGTGTCAAAAAATTATCAATTTCGGCTTGATATTCTTTTGGTGAATTGTTACAATAAGGCGTGAGCTAGATTAGGAATGTGTTTTACATCGAAATTATGAAAGGGAGAGATAATTTATGAAGAAATGGGTCTACTTATTTACTGAGGGTAATGCCAACATGCGTGAACTGCTCGGCGGTAAGGGTGCGAACCTGGCAGAGATGACGAATATCGGTCTTCCCGTGCCTCAGGGCTTTACCATTACCACAGAGGCTTGTACGCAGTATTATGAGGATGGAAGAGAAATCAACGCTGAAATCATGGCGCAGATTGACGAACATATTGTAAAGATGGAAGAGATTACCGGCAAGAAGTTCGGTGACAAGGAGAATCCGTTGCTTGTTTCCGTTCGTTCCGGTGCGCGTGCATCCATGCCCGGTATGATGGATACGATTTTGAACCTTGGTCTGAATGAGGACGTTGTGGCTGTTATCGCAGAGAAGTCTAACAATCCCCGTTGGGCTTGGGACTGCTACCGCAGATTTATCCAGATGTACTCCGACGTTGTTATGGAAGTTGGTAAGAAGTACTTCGAGGAGCTCATCGACAAGATGAAGGAAGAGAAGGGCGTGACCCTCGATGTCGACCTCACCGCCGATGACC
>JAZQCX010000190.1:0-2862 GCA_045546495.1 Acetatifactor sp.
AGCCCTCCAGCCATCTCGACACCTTCGCCCAAATCGCCTTGGAAGATGCCATTGCCGCTTATAACGGCGCGGTGCTGATGGTCTCCCACGACTTCTATACCATCGTTAACTGCGCCGACACCATCCTCTTTGTGGATAACGGCACCATCCGCCCCATGAGCGCACGGGCCTTCCGCAAGATGATTTACAAAAAGCACTTCAGCAAGGACTATTTGGAGCTGGAGCTGCAGAAGAAGGATTTGGAGACCCGCATCGCCCGCTGTTTGGAAAACGCCGACTGCGACGAAGCCCAGCATTTGTGCGATAAGTTGGCACTCATCGTAGAGCAAATGCAGCAGGGATAAAGAAGGATAAAGAAAAAAGCTGACCGCCCCGCGGTCAGCTTTTTTGTTGTATGAACTTATTCCCACTCTTTTTTAAGTTTCTTCTTGGCTTATTGGTGCTCTAAATATTATCCTAAACGGCAATTTTGAACCCGATTTTCCACTCATTATTTCATTTATCAGAATTTTTGTTGCAGAAAATGTTGCAAAATCACCTGTAGGATAGTACCGAGTGGCTATGGGGTTATAACCGTGCCTTTTTTCTTCTTGCACATTTGGGACAACCACTGCCATTGCTTCGACGATATATTGGAGCCGTCCATTCATGACCGCAAGCAGAACACTTCCACCGCACTTTTCTATCGGACACAAAAAAATGAGGAGTTGTTGCTCGTAGATGAATAATCTACGGAGCAACAGCTCCTTTTTTGTGTTTTTCCGTATATCGTATGCTTATAAAAATCTTATCGGTTTCTATTTGAGTTTTTGTAAGAAAACCGATTTATAGATTAACTTTGAAGAATTCCTCGATAGCAGCAGCCGCGGCAGCTTCATCTTCACCCTCGATGGTAATCTTAACAGTATCTCCGCACTTAATGCCGAGCTGCAACAAAGCCAATAGACTCATAACCCTTGCGGATTTTTGGCCGTAATGAATCACAACATCAGATTTGTACTTTCTTACTTCCTTGTACAGCAGGCTAGTGGGCTGTGCATCGAGACCGGAAGACACGGTGATGACATACTCAAAATTCTTCATAATAACCTCTCCTTTATATTATTACAACTCTTTTTCCGTTGTATTTTGTGTGGTCTATATCCTCCAAAACACCGGTAAAATGGGACTTATTTTACATATGCCTTTGCGAAATATCTTCCGAGACGAAACGGTGAAGTGTGCGCCCGTGTTTTTTGAATCCGTACGGCTTAATATGTGCATATACTGCCGACTCGATTTCATCAATTATTTGAGTTGTATTGATTTTAATTTTCTTTTTCAAAAAATCAAACACGGACGCCAGTTCCTTTCTTATATCACAGCCGCCTGCAACTATACCCTTTCAATTTTTCAATACTACATGTTAAAATGCGTCTTAAATACTTGCACAAATGCCCGAAAACCCAGTTAAATCAAGGCTTTCGGGCACTTTTAGCCTATTTGCTCATTCCCACTCGATGCAGGGACTTGCATCTTAAACAATTTTGTTTAGAAGATATTGCACCTGCTATTCTGATTGTTTTGATTACCCATATTATTATAGCTGTACGATGGATGCTTATCAAAATCTTATCAGCGGTGATAAATCACCAGGTGGAGTATACGGTAATTGTTGTGGTTGGTTTATATGTATTATAGCATCGTGCGATACAGTTTTCCAGAGGCTATCCGAGTTTTTTGCAGTTTTGAACGGTGATCACTTCTGTTTGATCGCACGCATTTCAATATAACCTCGAGTGCCACGGGGTTCCAACTGAATACGGGGATTGCTGTCATCCCACACATAACCGATCACCGCAGGGGCATAGTTGTCCATTGCCTGCTGTACGGAAGCGATGGCATCGCAGTAATCCTCCTCGGCAAAGGGCTCGCCCTGGAACATGAGGTAGTCTGCTGCGGGAAGCAGGATCGTGTCAAAGCCTTCCGGCACAGGACCAGCATAATCAGCAGAGACTTCTACACCCTGCACATAGGTGGAAGTGTTCGGCTTCTTATACTGCTCAGGCAGCCACAGGCACACCGGCTCACCGCAAAGGGAATCCATGCTTAAAAGCATTCCCCATACATCGCAGCCCACTTCTTCGCAGTAGGGAAAATAATCCTCTGCCTTGACGCCACGCTTACAGAGAACCTTGCGTTCGGGTTTGTGAATGACCTGAATAAAAATGTTGTTTGTCTTTTTCATATCGTTCTGATCCTTTCTGAGTGCTCTGAATTTCGCACCGTAAGGCACGAACAGGGTGATGGGGACAGGATTGGCGGCATAGTCGCTGGGACACATTCCAAACTCACGGTTAAACGCACGTGTAAATCCATCCACGCTGCCAAAGCCCAAATCAAACGCCGTATCAATAATACGGTTATTCTCCTTTTTGAGCCGCAGAGCTGCCCTTGTCAATCGGAAGCGGCGGATATAGTGCGCTGGAGTCATGCCCGTATATTCCTGAAAGATTCGGTAGGAATACCATGGAGAAAATAAGGACACCTGCGAAAGCTCCGACAATCCGATCTTCTCATCCAAATGCGTTTCGATGTAGTCCTGCATTCTCTGTACCGCTAAAATCTGTTCCTTCACGCTGTTCACCTCCTTACGTTTGCAGATTCATTTTACTGTTTTTGAGAAAGAATCTCTCGATGTTTTTTGCCTATCGGAATTATACCTGTATCACGATGATGTGAACAACAGAAAAAATAGCAGGCAGCACGAAAACTGCCTGCCATTGAAATATCTGGGGAAATTGTACCCGAAGTCGGAGGCCAAGCGGTCTTAGGAAGACAACACTTAGCTACAACTCCTTGGCTCACAGAACGACATGGCTA